>CAZWNV010000061.1:3564-15518 GCA_964635265.1 uncultured Desulfobacteraceae bacterium | reverse complement strand
TCCTCGCAGTTGATACGTACCTGCATGGCATGCTGGAACGGGGCTGTATCCGCCTCGGACAGCCGAAGGCGGCTGCCGAAGGCAATGGCTACCTGCTCCTCGACCAGATCAATGCCGTAGCGGCATTCGGTAATTCCGTGCTCTACCTGCAGCCGGGTGTTAACCTCGATCAGATAGGGATTGCCCTCCGGGTCGATAAGGAACTCCACTGTTGCCAGGGAATAATAGCCGACCTCTGCGATCAGGCGTCTGGCATAGGATTTGAGGCGCTCACGCAGCTCGCTGTTCATCTGCTGCCATGGCGATGGCGTAATTTCCACCAGCTTCTGGTGGTTGCGCTGTACCGTGCAGTCGCGTTCATCAAAGGCAAAGACATTGCCGTAATGGTCGGCGATCACCTGGATCTCGATATGGCGCACAGAGGAAAGGTATTTTTCGACGTAGATCCGCGGATTGCCGAAGGAGGCCTCGGCCAGTACAGAGGCCTTGGTAAAGGAGGATTCCAGCTGCTCCCGGGAATAGACCTCGTAGATCCCGCGGCCGCCGCCGCCGCCCTCGGCCTTGAGCATGACCGGGAAACCGATCTCCTCTGCAAGCCGCCTTGCCTCCGCTGGTGTAACCGCACCCTCAGAGCCCGGCACAACGGGCACTCCCAACTGCTTCGCCAGTGCGCGTACGGACACCTTGTTGCCAAGCGTCTTCATGGCTTCGGCGGGAGGCCCGATAAATGTGATCCCCGCCTCCTGGCACCGGGCCGGGAAGTTGTCGTTTTCCGCAATAAACCCCCAGCCCGGGTGAATGCCGATAACGCCGCGTTCCCTGGCCTTGCGGATAATCAGGTCCATGTCCAGATAGGCATTGGGATCCTCGCCCAGCAGCAGAAGCTCGTGGGCGCCCAGGGTGGAAGGAGAGGTCTTGTCCACATCTGTAGCTGTCAGGATGGCGATCGCCTCCAGGCATTCGGAGATGGAGCGGCTGATCCGGCGAGCCGGGATCCCCCGGTTGGCAATCAATATCGGCTGGCCTTCGATCTGTCTGCAAACGGTTTCAAAGGTTTTGACTGTCATGTACGGCTTTCCTTTTCCTGTTGGTATTACCCTGCGGCAATGATGCTTCCCGTATAGATTCTGTGGGTGGTGCCGCCGCGCTGGAGCATAAGCGCGCCGTCTGATGCGACTCCCATAATGGTGGCGCAATAGCATTCCCCGCGGCCTTCCTGCACCCGTACGCGCTCGCCGAGCCAGGCCATGCGGCTTTGGAAGACCTGCGCCCATTGCTCCGGGGTAAAACACTCGAGAGTCCGGTAAAATGTTTGCCTGGCCCGGGCTGCAAAATCCGTCCAGAATGAGAGCGGACCGGCTTGCAGGCCTTCACTGCCGAAGCTTGTGGCCGGCGGGGAAAAATCCGCCCGCAGCATATGATCTTCGGGATGGACGGCCAGGTTCAGCCCGATTCCTGTCACGAATTTCCCCCGCTGCTGCTCCAGCAGGATTCCGCCGATTTTGCGGCCTTCCACGAGAATATCATTCGGCCACTTGATCCTGACGGAGCGCCCGTATTGTTCAGACAGGTATCCGGCAAGCAGCTCCCCGGCGACCAGCGGCAGCAGCCCCTGCCACTCCGGACCGGCAGGCGCATCCGCGTCCGGCCAGCGCCAGGCCGCATAGAGATTTCCGACAGGCGAGAACCAAGTCCTGTTGTGCTGGCCCCGGCCCGCCCGCTGGGATACCGCCAGCAGGCAGTCCCACGGATGCAGGGCTGCCTTGCGGCATAGCTGCCAGGCTGCATCCATTGCCGAATTGCAGGGTCCGCAGATAATGATCCCGGGGCTGTCGGCGTCGCAGCCGGCCTGCCAAAGGCCGCCCCCGAGTCCGGTATCTTCGGCTGCTGCCCGACCGATCCGCTGCCACGGCCCGAATTTTTCCAGGTCCTGTTTCCACAGGGGGTGGAGATCAGCCAGGGACTGTGGATCCAGTCGCGCTGCCACAACTTCCTGCGGATCGCCTTCCCATAAAAGAATCCGATATCGGGCTGGATTGATGCTGTTTGTCATGGACGAAAAACTCCCGGGGAATTGATCGGATGGCGGCTTTCAGATGCAAAATTGCCATAATTACCCATCCGCCAAAACCCCTGTCAAGGAAAATATAGCCTCTGTTTCCTGCAATTCCAGGTTTTGACGGCATGCCCGGAATCTGGTATAGATGATTTTATGATAAAATCCTGCACAGTCAAAACGATAGCCGCAGCAGGCCTTGTCCTGATTTTTCTGACCGGGCTCCGACTGACGGGCCAGATAAAAACCAGGGGGCACGCCATGCAGAAAAAACCCGAAAACTCCGTCATCTCCCTTCCCGCACCGGATACAGAAAGCGAGACGTCCCTGGAACACTGCCTGGAGAACCGGCGCTCCAGGCGCCGATACAGTGAAAAGGCCCTTGGGCTCGAGCAGGCAGCCCAGCTCCTGTGGGCAGCCCAGGGCATTACAAGCCCCCGCGGCCTGCGGACAGCCCCTTCTGCAGGAGCTCTCTATCCCCTGGAAATGTACCTGGTGGCATCCAAGGTCGAAAACCTGGAGCCTGGTCTCTACCATTACCGCCCTGCGGAGCACGAGCTTGCCCGCAGAAAAGCCGGGAATCTCAGCGAAGCCCTGTGCCGGGCCGGCCTGTCCCAGTCCGCCATCCGGGAAGCCCCTGCTGCGATTGTAATAACCGGCGTGGTGGAGCGCACTACGGCAAAATACGGCAGGCGGGGGGTATCCTACGTCTATATGGAGGCCGGCCATGCGGCCCAGAACGCCCTTTTGCAGGCCGTCTCTCTTGATCTGGCAGGAGTTCCCATCGGCGCCTTCCAAAACGGGGAGATCATCCGCCTGATGGAACTGGCCGAAGGCGAGGAGCCTCTCTATATTCTCTGTATCGGCCATCCTGCCGGAAGCTGACCCGAGGCGAAAACCCTGAACGCATAAGGACAAGGAGCATCCCATGAGCGAGATCCGCATGACAGGAGAGCTGCGTACCGATTATGACTGTGAAGCCACCAATTTTCCGGCAGAGCGCTGGGGAGAAGCGGTCTTTACCATAGGCGACGAAGAGATCGTGCTGGAAGTAAGCGTGGAAAACGATGTGATCGTCGCTCTCATGGCCGGCGAGGACGCTGTATGGAAAGGCACCCTCACGGGCCTGAAACAGATTCTCAAGGGCGAAATCAAGGCGCGATAACCGCAGGAGACTCAGTTGTAGAGCCGGTTTACCATCCGCCTGTGCAGCCGCTCCGCCTGCTGACAGAATGCCTCCAGCTTGGCGTTGATCAGCTGCGGGAAAGGCGAACCGTCGCTTTCAATCGCCAGAAACGGCAGATCGTCGAAATCGGAAAGCACGGCACGGAGTCCGCCGTCGGCCGACAGCGTATGCAGCTTGTCGCGGCTGTTCATGATTTCGTTCAGGATGGACTCGGAGAGCCTGTTGGGCATGCAGCCGAAGGGGCCGATGGCGATAACGCCGCATACATCCGAGGCAACTTCCGTCAGGGAGGAACCGATGGTTAAAATCGCCTCGCCTCCCAGTTTATCCGAAATATAGGGCCTCGCATTATCCATGACCCTGTCAAGCGGCGCCGGATGGGCGGCAATCAGGCCGGATCCGGCAAAAATTTCCATCAACCGCCTTTCATAATGATTCATGAATTTCTGGCGCAGGTGGAACTTGAGCTTTTCGCCGACCCCCATATGCTGCCAGTGACCGTCCACGTCTATCATGTAATCGGAATAGCGGATCCACTCTGATACAGGTGAACAGATCACGGCGAATCCGTTTTCCGCCAGGCGCTCGGTCAGGTACTGGCGGGACAGTGCATCCCTGCGGACAAAAATCTCTCCGGTCAATAATATGGTGGGCACCTCATGGACCGGCCGCAGCAGGGGCAGGCTGGACAACTGCTTCATGCTGTGCTCCAGCTGGCGGGTCATGTCGTCAAAACCGCCCTTCTGCAGGGCATGCAAAATGCACTGCCACTGCCTGTTGAAGACCTCCATGGCCTGGCCCGGATCCCGGGCGTTGGCAAGCAGCATGGAACGGATATCCTCCATGGCATCGGAGATTACGATGGACCACCAGGCCTTGTAGTAATTAAAATCATCGCCCAGGCCGAAATAGGTGTTGTCCGAGGTCAGGGTAAATATCGCCACGTTCGGAATCTCCAGACGCTCGATGAGATCGCGCATAAAGACATTGTATTGGCCGAAGCGGCAGGGGCCGGAGGCCGAGGGCATGAAGTAGACAACCACCTCCCCGGGTTTTTTGTGATTGTAGACATAGTTGAGCAGCGTGCCGGTGGTCAGGATAAGCGGCAGGCATTCCTTGCAGGACGTATTGGCCCGGCCCAGCTTCAGTACGGTCTCATCGGCAGGCGGGTGGGGAGCCACGTGGTAGCCCGCATCGCGGAATACCGCTGAAATGGCCTCTGTTGAAATCCGTCCCATGGAGGGAATCAGAAATGTGACCCGCGGATCCTTGATGGGCAGGACTTGGTCGTCAGAGGTGCGCACCCTTCCCGCCCCCTTTTCCAGAAAAGTCTCGGCCCGCCTGAATTCACCGGCTTTCCCGGCCGGATGCTGCTGTCTGCTGATCAATTGTCTGTACTGGGCAACAATATCCAAAAAGGCCTCGATCCGTGTCTCGATGCCCGCATCCGCCGTATGGCTGTCCAGCTCCAGGGTAAGCGAGGGTTTTCTCCCCATGATGCTTCGGAAATAACCGATCACAAAAGAGTCCGGACCGCAGGAAAAATTGGTGATATAGGTGCCGAAAAGCTGGCCGTGGCGTTTGACAAAGTGCGCAGCCTTCAGGATCAACTGTCCCATGCCCCAGTACATGTGGTCCTTGACCGGCTCCTCTTCTATGGGCAGAAAGTCCATGGGAATGACCCGGACCCCTCTGGAGGCCAGTTTATGGGGGATGCCCATATGCGCTTCCTCCACCATTCCGTTATAGGGGCGGCTGAAAATCACAACCCCCATTTGCTCCGGATTCGCCTCAAGCTCGGCAAGGGCCGTTCTCCCGATTTCCTTCATTCGGGCATGGCACTGATTCTGTCGCTGTATCGCCTTTGCGAATGCAGCCTCGGCCGTCTCCCGCTCCACTCCCATCTGCCGGGCCACGTCGAGAAGGGGGGCTTTTGCCGCTTCCAGGCCCTGCGTCATGTCGATAAACGGCATCAGCACCTTTGTCCCCTTCTGCCGTAAGGCCTCGATCTCCTGCTTGAACGTGGTCTGCAGGTAGAATGGCTCGCCCTGGACAAAGGGGCAAACCTGGGAGACGGGATAGCCCTTTTCCACCGGAACCGCCCGTATATGGGGCAAAAACAGGTAATCCGGGGGCGGATCGCTTTTTAAAAGTGTGCGGAAAAAGCCGTGTGCCAGTTCGGCTGGATGGCAGAAGGCGGCGTTTCTCTGATCGATGCCCTCGGTGTCAGGCTTCTCCGGCAGCACCGGCGAAAACCCCATCGCCGAAAAAAAAGCGGAGTACAAGGGGTAATAGGTGTTTACCAGAAAGCTCTTGTTGATCCCCACCCGTCCTTTCGGGGGCGCGGCCGGCGCCGGTGCGGCGTAGGTGTGGAAAATCAACTGTTCCCGGAGCCTTACAAGATCCAGTTTGGTTACATCATAGGAAAGATTGAAGCGCAGGTTGTAGTAGCGGTTGCAGGCGCCGCCAAAGGGGTATTTTTTGCCGTTGATTTCAATGACATTAATCTCGCAGCCCCGATCACACTTTTCCTTGCCCCCCTTGCAGATAAATGGCTTGTGGTAAACCACCTCCCGATCCGCAAGCTCCGCCAGGTCAAACACCTGCTTTTGCAACAGGCCCATATCCAGCCGTTTCCTGATTTCCAGGGCTACACCGTAAGCCCCCATCAGGCCGGGCTCGGGCGGCACGATGATGGGCTTTCCGGAAAGTGCTGCCATGGCAAGCGGGACGGCATGGTTGTAGCAGACACCGCCCTGCATGAAGACCTTCTCTCCCACCGGTCGGTTGCCCTTGACCCGGTTTGTATAGTTCATGCATATGGAATAGACCAGCCCCGCAACAATGTCATTGGAGGCAATGCCTTCATGGATGGCGGTTTTGATGTCCGAGGCGATAAACGCGGCGCACTGATCGTTGAAATTCGGCGGGTTTTCGCCCTGGACGGCCACGTCCGCGATATTTTCCACGGATATGCCGAGGGTTTCATAGGCGGACTCCTCCAGAAAAGAGCCGGTACCGGCGGAGCAGGCTTCATTCATGGCGTAATCCGAGGGAACACCGGCCGTGATATAGGTATACTTGGCATCCTGGCCCCCGATTTCAAACAGGGTGTCCACCTCCGGGTCGAAATGCACCGCAGCCGCGGCATGGGCAATTATCTCATTGATGATGCCCTTTGTCAGCGCATGCAGGCCTGCGATCTGGCGGCCGGAGCCACAGATTCCCAATCCTTCGATGCGGATCTGCTGCGGATCGGTCCGGTCTTTCACCTGTTCCAGAATGCTTGCATAGCATCGCCTCGAAGCACCAACGGGGTCTCCTTCCGTGAGCCGGTAGATAGAGGCCAGCATGGCATTGTCGGATTTTCTGAGAAGCACCGCCTTGGTGGTTGTGGAGCCCACGTCCAGGCCCAGAATGCAGACATCCCCGGCCTGGACGCTCTTTTTGTTCATGGATTTGAACACCACCTGTTCGCGGAACTGCTCCAGGGGAGGCAGGGTATCAAAAGAGGCGGCATCGGGATGGAACAGGTTTTCCAGATCCGGGCAGGCCCTGGTTTCATGGCTGAGGGCCCACAGCGCGGCGCCCAGTGCCTCAAAACAGGGGGCCAGCTCCGGCACAATGAGGCCGGGAATTTTCTGCTGCAAATACCCGATCATCATCTGGTTCCGGCTGCAGCCGCCGACAATCATGATGTTTCTGCGCTCCACCTTTTTTAGCAGCTCCAGAATCTTGTTGGCCATCATCCGACAGAGTCCGGCTGTCACCCGGGAGCGCGGGATTCCCTTGTTAATGGCGTGCGTGCAGTCGGACTTGCAAAAAACCGAACAGCGTCCGGATACAGCATACGGCTCTATCTCGGCGGACCATTTTGCCGCGTCCTCCAGGGTTACCCCCATCCGGCGCAGCTGCTGCATGAAGAATTCGCCGGTCCCCGAAGCGCATTTGTTGCCGGTCATCACATTGGAGATCCGGCCATAACGGCTTAACATATATACCATGAAGGTCTCGCCGCCTGCGGAAACAATGGCCGGCACCGCAATACCGGCGGGCTTTACATACTGGTACGCGTATTCCACGGCCTCCGGCTCGGATATGGAGGTCAGATCCACAAAATGCCGAAATCTTCGCCCGGTGGCCACCACGCGGTCGAAGCGGCTGACATCCATCTCTTCGAGGACCTCGAACAGCCTGTCCCGGGGGTTTCCGCCGTGGGGATAAACAGCGCGGCCTTCCACCCGGATTTCTGAATGAATATCGGAATTACCGGACAAATCCCGTAAGGCTGCGCCATCTACGGGTCCCTGGATCTGGACCACAGACACGCTCGAGGCCCCCAGGCATATGCCCAGCACGTTTATGGAGGCATTGTTTTCTTGGGTCGTCATGGCCGTTCCATTCCTTGCGCGAAATCTGTTTTATACCATAGCTTCCAAACAACCGCAAAGCAAAACACTATATATGGTATTTTTTGGTTGCCGGATGACATCAGGGGGCAGCCGGTAAACCGATCAGGGCATCAGACGGGCGCGAATCCGCCTGGTAAGGGCCCGGGCTTCATCGGTCGGGATTTTCGAAACATCCAGCGCGCCGTCCGTGATCCATGCGGAGAGTTCCTGGTGCAATTCTTCCGAAAGGCCGCCGTACTGCCCCTCAAAAGCCCGGATCCGCGCACGCAGGCTGAAAAGCGCCTTCTCACGTTCCGAAAGGGCCAGGTAATTCTCTATTGTATTCTGCATTTTTTCACGATCCTGCGGCAGCCGACCGCTGATATCGAGCAGGTTGGCGGCCGAATCGCTCAGGAGCATCGCTTCCGCGTCAATGTTGTCCACCAGGCTCTTGATTTCCCGAACCACCTCCTCCTCTTCCAGTTCCGTGAACGCTCCCCTGTCCCGTGCCTTGGCAAGGGGGGTCTGCGGAAAAATCTCGAGGGTACGCAAACGGATATAATCGGGCGCGATTTCCGAGAGCAGCGCAGCGGTGTCCCTGGCGTGCGCCGCGGACCATTGCTTTCCCCCGAGCCCGGGCATAACATAAACAGAGCAGGAGATGCCGGCTTCTTTTGTTTTCAGGCATCCCTTGAGGTGATCCTGGCGGGTTTCGCCTTTGCGGACAAACTCCAGGACCTCGTCGCAGCCGCTTTCAAGCCCGAAGTGCACGCGGTCCAGGCCTGCGCCGGAAAACGCGGCAAGCTCGTCAGCGTTTTTCCTTCGCGCAGCCGTGGCGGTCCGTCCGTATATGGTGAACCGGCTGATGGTTGGAAACAGACTGCGGATTTCCGCGGCGACTGCGGCAAAAAAATCCGGGCGAACGATCAGACCGTCGGCATCGCCCAAAAAACAGGTTTCCCCGCCTGCCAGCCGCCAGGAGAGCAGATGGTTGATATTATCGACAACGCTCGGGCTCTCGTTGATCCATTGCAGGAACCAGGAAAGCACGGGGTCTTCTGCTACGGCGGGATCTACCGCGGTTTCTGCGGATCGACCGGCCTCCTCCCGGGTTTGCGGCGGCAACTGATGGATCAGCTGCAGGGCTCTCTTGTACAGGCTTTTGTAATCCGGACCGGCTCCCAAAGCCCCCGCGAACCCGGAAGGCTCCAGCAGCCTGTTTATCCGGGCCGCCCGGCGGACGTCCTCGCTGACCTCTTCAACAGACCTGCGGGAAAACCGGGATGTGAACTTATATACCGGGCAGAAAGCGCAGCGGTTCCAGTAGCAGTTTCTGTTCATCCGAAAGGCCAGGCTCCGGTTTTCCGTCGGCGGCCGTATGGATGCGATCTCAAAAGGTTCCAGGCTTGCAACTTCGGGATCCATTGTATTGCCCCCTGCGGCTGGTGCCGTTATAGCATATATTGCCTCAACGAATGCAAAAATATAGGTTACCCAAAGACAGGGCCACTGTCAAATGGCGGGGCTTCCGGATTTGCCTGAGCGTTTGGCCACCGGAGCAAAACGGCGGCTTGACATTTCCCCCGATTTATCCGAAAGAGAAGGCAATGGAAATCTGCAAGGAGGCAAAGTGATGACCAAACAGCCGGAGAAAGACGAATGGGTCTATGTTGCGGTACAGAATCCGGGAGGCGATGAAAACTTCGTCGGCTACATGGAGGAAGCGTCGCAGATCGCCTATATTCCCGCCTTCCTCACGAAAGAGGATGCCCAGACCTGTTTTATTAATATGCCCCGGGATCCCGGAAAAAAATATGAAATCCAGGCTGTAATAATGGAAGATCTGGCAAATGATGCCGCAGCCAATGGATTTCTGATTTTTCTGCTGGATGCAGAGGGCAAAATCACAAACAAAATTAACCCTGCTGCCGTATAAGGCTTCATACCAATCTTTGCAGTTTTTTACAGGCATCGCCGGCATTGCTCCCGGCGTGCGCATGAATTCGGGATACCTCTTAGGTAATTCCCGCGAGGCGCCACACGAACGGCAGCAATCACTGATTCAAGCAATTCCCTCCACGATCCGCAAAATAAGCGTGTCAGCGGGCAATACCGGACATAATGCCGGCTCCTGTCGGACTGGAAAAACTGAGGCGCTCTATATCGGAGGCCCCCGCCCCTGCAAGTATATCGCGGATTTCCGATTCACAATAGGCCCTGCCCGCCCGGGTGACGGCCAGCATGTTCAAGGAAAAAAGGGCCGGAAATTCCGGGGAATCCAGGCTGTCGTCCAAGATGAAGTCCTGCACAAGAATCCTGCCCCCCGGCTCCAGAACCGAAATCGCCTTGGAAACAAGCTCCCGGCATGTTTGCGGGCCCTCGCCATGCAGAATGTGAGAGAGCCAGACAACATCAAAGCAGCCGGATACAGCATCTTCATGAAAATCGCCCTCCTGGAACCCGATGCGCCCGGAGAGGCCCGCAGCCGCGATGTTTTCCTCTGCCACAGGCCTGGCGTCCGGAAGGTCGAAAACTTCCGCGGAAAGCCCGGGGGTTGCCTGACAGAAATGGATGGCATAGGTGCCGGGGCCGCCCCCCATATCCAGCAGTTTTTTTCTCCCGGAAAGCTCCAGTACCTCCGCGACTCGTGGCGCCTGCAGGCGCGCATTGGTGTGCATGCCCTTGAGAAAACATTCGCGCCACTTTTGCCTGGATTCCGCCGTCGTATAGTCCAGCGGCCCCCCGGAGACCACCGCCTCATCCAGCCGTGCCCAGGAAGGCAAAAGATGATGGTGATGCATGATCATCCATCCGATATACTCGGAGGATTGGGTGCACAGATACTTCCCGGAGGCCTCTGTGTTGGCGTACTCCCCGCCGTTTTTGGCAAGCAGTCCCATCGCTGCAAGCGCATCCAGAAGCCGCCCCACGCCGTCCCGGCCGGCGTTTAAAGACCGTGCAACAGCTTCAGCGCTCATCCGCCGGCTGCCGATGATGCTGAATACATCCAGTTTTATCCCTGCATGCAGGCTGCAGGTTCTCCAGTAATAGCCGGACAATTCCAAAAGCGCTCCGGGATCCCACGCTGCTTTTTCCATATACTCTCCTTGCCGTGTTTCGCTGTTGACCAGTGGAAAAATCGCTGATATCAATTTTAATAACTTCAGAAACCAATCTAACTCCTGACGATCCGCTTATGCAAACCAAAACTCCTCTGCTGACGGTGGACACGATTATTGCTGTCAAGGAAAAAATTGTGCTGATCGAACGCAAGAACCCGCCCTATGGATGGGCGCTGCCCGGCGGATTCGCAGATTACGGGGAATCGCTGGAAGCTGCCGCAAAAAGGGAGGCAAAGGAAGAGACATCCCTGGAAATTCAACTGATAGAGCAGTTTCATACCTATTCCGCTCCGGACCGGGATCCGCGGCACCACACGGTATCCACGGTGTTTCTGGCCCGGGCGGAGGGACCTGCGCGTGCTGCTGACGACGCGGCCAATGCCGGGCTGTTTGATCGGCAAACCCTTCCGGAGACCATGGCTTTTGATCACAGAACCATTCTGGCTGACTATTTCCGCTACATGGAGGGAACCGCTCGCAGCATCATTTTTTCCGACCGCCTGTAGAGTAAATCAACACAGAAATATCCCCGAAAGGAGCAGCCCATGAAGACTGTTGGTGTTTTACTGGCCGGATGCGGTGTATACGACGGCGTGGAAGTCCACGAGGCCGTGATCACCCTTCTTGCCCTGGACCGCAAGGGGGCTGCGGTTGTATGTATGGCCCCTGATGGTGACCAGTACCATGTGGTAAATCATGTGACCGGTGAGACGACCGAAGAGAAGCGCAACGTACTGGTGGAGTCCGCCCGGGTGGCAAGAGGCGAGATCCAGGACGTGGCGGCCGTGTCCGCCGACAAGCTGGACGCACTGATCATTCCGGGCGGCTTTGGCGCAGCCAAAAACCTGAGCAACTTTGCGCTCAAGGGCAAGGACGCGGATGTTCATCCGGAAGTCTCCCGCCTTCTCAATGCCATGGCGGAAGCCGGGAAACCCATCGGCGCCATATGCATCTCTCCCGCAGTAGTAACGGCGGCACTCAAGCATAAGCAGCCCGAAGTCACCATTGGCAACGATCATGAAACCGCTGAAGCCATAGAAGCCATGGGCGGCGTGCACAAGGCCTGCAGGGTGGAGGAGATCCATGTCGACGAGAAAAACCGGATCATCACCACCCCCGCCTACATGCTGGGGCCCGGGATAAAAGACGTGGCATCGGGCATTGAAAAGCTGGTGGAAAAGGTGCTTTCGCTTCTATAG
>CAZWNV010000061.1:0-3464 GCA_964635265.1 uncultured Desulfobacteraceae bacterium | reverse complement strand
TTCGCTTCTATAGACGGCAGTGCCCTCCCTGCCGGCGGTATTCAGTGGGGAAAGAGGTCGTAGAAATAGAGCATGGCGTCCGAGCGGGAGATGATGCCCACCACCTGATTGTCCTGGATTACCGGAAGCCTTCCGATATCGTGTTTTACCATCAGGCGGGCGGCTTCCATCAGGCTGTTTTCCGGGCCGATGGTGATATTTTTGGTGCTCATAAAGGCCTTTACCGGATTTTTCATCCTGCCGGCGCCCTTGACCTTGCGAAAGTCCCTGCGGCTGATGATGCCCACGAGTCTGCCGGCGTCCACTACCGGCACTCCGGTGCAGCCTTCCTCCTTCAAAATGGCTGCCACCTCTTCCATACTGGTGCCGGAAGCTACGGTAATGACCGGGTTCGACATTAAATCCCCGACCTGCACCGATGCCTGCTGGTTGCCTTTCAACAGCTCATGGATCCATTCTTCCAGCGCCTCGGGGTTTACCGATTTGAGCATTGCCGAGCCTGCTCCGGGATGCCCCCCGCCGCCCATGCTGCGCATGATTGCACCGATATTGATTTCTTCGACAGCACTTCTGCCGATAATAATGCATTTGTCGTGATTTTCATGGACAAAAATGCCGAATGCAGCATCCACACTCATGATTTCGCGATACATGTGCACAACCAGCGAAAGATTGCTGACATGGCCCTGAATACGGACGGTATTGACGCTGACGCTGAAGCTGCCGACCCTGGATCGGGGCGAGGATTTGAGCATCTCAAACAGGATGTCCTTCTGCTGCACCCCATAGCCCGGCTGCAGAAAATTGTTTAACACGGTAAGATCCGCGTTTTTTTCGAGGAGATACCCTCCGGTATAGGCATCCTCGGCGGTTGTGGAGGGAAAAGACAGGCTCCCGGTATCTTCGTAGAGGCCGAGCAGAAAAAGCGTGGCCTGAATTGGGCTCAGCCGGATCCCGCGTTTTTTGATCTCGCGCATCATCAGCGTAATATTGGCGCCCGTACTTTCCTGAAGCATCCATTTCGGCCGCAGATCGCATTCTTCCGTATGATGGTCCCATACCCGGACATCCAGGTCCTGCCGGTTTTGCAGAACCTCCATGGGTTCCAGGCGCTCCCAGCGGTTGGTGTCCACGACAACAAGGCTGTCCACACAAGAAAGGTCGATATCCTCGATCCGCTGCATTTCGAACAGGTCCTTGTGGATGGACAAAAAGGCTTTCACGTTCGGATTGATCGTCTTGGGAATCATGGGAACTGCTCCGGGATAGAGCAGGGTAGCGGCTACCAGCGAGGCAAAGGCATCAAAATCCGTACTCCGGTGCGTAGTAATCAACTGCATGGCTTTATAGCGGGGAATTTATCGGTAAGTGGTCCATATGCGGCTCCTTGTTATCCCGAAGGGATCGCAGCAACAGAAAAACCCATTTATCATAGTGTCCAGAATAGGGAAAGTGAATATTTCTGTCAAGTCATTGAAAAATCTGCTCGATTTTTTTTTCGATCCTTGACACCGGCCGATTTTTCGCGTAATGAAGGATCAGAACTGGCGGCGAATCGTTGGTTTTCTTCATGGCCCGACATAACCTATTATCGATTTACGACAAAATCCCATATGGATTATATTGAAGAACTCCCTGGCGACGTGGAAAACCTCGGCCCGGCCGGGGAGGAAACCAGTCAGGTCAGTCTGCGCATCATTGATTCCGACCTCTCCCCTTCCTCTCCCCCCCCGCCCCGGAAACAGGAAAAAACGATCCGCAAGAAACATATTGTAAACAAACTTAACCTCAGCAATTTTACCCGGGATACGATCCGGCTGACCTTTCAGCACTCCAGAGACCAACGGCTGATAAGCTTTGATGTTTTTCCCCAGATCTGTTTCGGCAAGAATCTGATCTGCCTCTGGCAAAAACCGCCGGATACCCGGCAGCTCGAGGAACGCTACGAGTTCCGGCATGCCGTAATCACCGAAGAGCATGCAGTGATTACAATCCCATGCGCTGTTCGGGCTCTCAGCCAAAAAGGGATTTGCCTTGTCCTTCCGGAAAAATCCCGCCAGACCAGCATGCGGAAGGCAAGAAGATATCATTGCGAGGCATTAAACGTTCAGGTCGTGCAAAACGGCATTGTTTTTCCCGGCTGGCTTGTCGATTTCAGCGCTCACGCGATTCGCGTGGAAATTCCCCCGCGAGAGAGCCAGGCCTACCAATGGCTCAACCTGGACAACAAGGTCAACCTGCTGGTGGTAAATGAGAACACCACCCTGTTCTCCGGCGAATGCAGCATATTGAAAAAAGAGCCACAGGCGGGGAGAAAGCAGCTGGTTCTCAGGCCTTCAGCAGACAATATCCAGCGCTTCCGCCCGAAACAATACAGGAGCAAGCGCCTGTTGCTCTCGCCGAAACCCGATATTCGCTTCAGCCACCCGTTCACCGGCAAGATTGTAACACTGAAAGCCCTGGATATCTCGGGTTCCGGGCTCTCCGTGGAAGACAACGAAGAAAATTCGGTGCTCATCCCCGGCATGATCATTCCGGAACTGATCATTACCCTGGCCAACACATTCCGATTCGGATGCAAGGCCCAGACCGTCTACCGCCGGCTATACCGGGAGGAAAACGGCAACAGCCGGGTGCAGTGCGGCATCGCATTTCTGGACATGCCCTGCGACGATCACATGCGCCTGCTCTCGCTTCTGCATCAGGCGGAAAACAAAAATCTCTATATCTGCAACAATGTCGATCTGGACCAGCTCTGGCAGTTTTTCTTTGAAGCCGGGTTTATCTACCCGCGCAAGTATAAGTTCATCAAGGACAACAGGGAAAAAATCCGCGAAACCTACGAAACCCTCTATACCAGCAACTCGAATATATCCCGTCACTTCACATGGCAGCAGGAGGGCGCGGTACAGGGGCACCTGTCCATGCTCCGCTTCTACGAAAACACCTGGCTGATCCATCACCTTGCCGCCCTGCCCTCCAACCGACTCCGTGTAGGAGTGGAAATCCTCAACCAGATCGGCGCATTTACCTATGACTCTCACCGGCTGCTCTCGAGCCACATGGACTACCTGATCTGCTACTTCCGCCCGGAAAACCGTTTCCCCAGGTATTTTTTCGGCGGGGTTTGCAAAAACATCAACAATGCAAAGGCCTGTTCCATCGACTCCTTTGCCTACGCACACTACCGCAACCGCAAAAATCCAGCCGCCCCTTTACCCGAAGGCTGGGATCTCTCCGGGGCAACCCGCGAGGATCTGACGGAGCTCTGCCACTTTTATGAACAGGTCTCCGGTGGTTTAATGATTGATGCGCTGGATCTGCAGCCGGATGAAGAGATGGCCCAGCGGCACAACCTGCCCAACCAATACAGAAAGCTTCATCTGAAACGGCAGCGGAGACTGTACTCGCTCAAACAGCACAACACCCTGCAAGCGGTGTTGATGGCAAACATATCCAATTTT
>CAZWNV010000060.1:0-15722 GCA_964635265.1 uncultured Desulfobacteraceae bacterium | reverse complement strand
CCGGTTTGTCTGCTACGGCGCCATCCGCCGGAGGATATAGGGCAGAATCCCGCCGTTTTCGTAGTATTGGACTTCCATCTGCGAATCGAGACGGACGGTGGCGGCAAAAGAAACCGCCTCGCCGGCTTCCGGCTCGGCCCGGACCCGCAGATTGTGCCGCGGGGAAAGCCCCGGCGAGAGCCCCTCTACAAAAAACCGCTCGCGGCCCGTCAGGCCCAGGGACGCCGCGGACTCCCCCGGGGCAAACTCCAGCGGCAGAACGCCCATGGCCACCAGGTTGCTGCGGTGGATGCGCTCAAAGCTCTCGGCGAGCACCGCCCGCACCCCGAGCAGCCGCGGGCCCTTGGCGGCCCAGTCCCGGGAGCTGCCCGAGCCATACTCCTTTCCGGCGATAACGATAAGGGGCGTGCCTTCCGCGCCGTATTGCACCGCCGCGTCATAGACGGTCATGGTTTCCCCGCCGGGCAGATGCCGGGTCCACCCGCCTTCCACCTCAGGCACCAATAAGTTCTGCAGGCGCGGGTTGGCAAAAGTCCCCCGCATCATGACTTCGTGGTTGCCCCGGCGCGCGCCGTAGGAGTTGAACGCTTCCGGGGCCACGCCCTGCTCCAGCAGGTACCGGCCGGCAGGACTGTCCCCGGCAATAGCGCCGGCCGGCGATATGTGATCGGTCGTGATGCTGTCGCCCAAAAACGCCAGCACCCGGGCCGATATGATGTCGGTGCGTTCCGGGGGCTGGCGGGTCAAATCCGCGAAAAAGGGCGGGCGCTTGATGTAGGTGGAGTTCTCATCCCAGGGGTATTGCCCGCTTGCCGCCACCGGGAGAGCCCGCCAGGCGGCATCGCCTTCGTCGAGCGTTGCATACAGCCGGGTAAACATCTCCGGGACAAGGCTGGCTGCGGCTTCTGCGATCTCCCGGCTGCCGGGCCAGATATCGCGTAAATAAACCGCTTCGTTGTTGGGATTATGGCCCAGGGGTTGGGTCTCCAGGTCGATGTTGACCGTTCCGGCCAGCGCGTAGGCCACCACCAGCATGGGCGAGGCCAGGTAATTGGCCCGGACCAGGGGGTTGATCCGTCCCTCGTAATTGCGGTTTCCCGAGAGAACGGAGGCAACCACCAGGTTGTTTTCCTCCACCGCGCGGGCCACATCCGACTGCAGCGTGCCGCTGTTTCCGATGCAGGTGGTGCACCCGTAGGCCACCAGGTGAAAGCGAAGCGCCTGCAGATAGGGCATAAGCCCCGCTGCCCGGAGGTATTCGGTGACCACCCGGGAACCCGGGGCAAGGCTTGCCTTCACCCAGGGCCGGACCTGCAGGCCCCGCTCGACCGCCTTTCTGGCCATGATCCCGGCTCCCAGCAGAACGGAGGGATTGGAGGTATTGGTGCAGCTCGTGATGGCGGCGATCACCACCGCTCCATGCTCCAGGACAAAACTGCTGTAAGGCCTGACAACAGGGACGCCCGAGGCGTCCAGGGGTTTTCGCAGAACCGTTTTCCCCGCCGGCCCTTCCGGCTCCGCCGGGGCGCCGCCTTCCTCCTCCCAGCGCTGACGCACGGCCGCCGGGGGCTCGCTGCACTTGCAGATGGCGTCAAAATCCCGGGCAAATGTCTCCTTCATCCGCCCCAGGGCAATCCGGTCCTGGGGACGCTTGGGGCCGGCCAGCACCGGCTCCACGGCAGCCAGATCCAGGTGCAGGGTGTCGGAGAAACGGGGCGCCGGCACATCCGGCGTCCGAAACAGATCCTGGGCCCGGAGGTATTTCTCAATAAGCGCGATTTTGGTGCTGCTTCTTCCGGTAAAGGCCAAATAGCTCAGGGTTTGGGCGTCCACGGGGAAATAGGTGCTGGTGGCCCCGAATTCCGGAGTCATGTTGGCAATGGTGGCCCGGTCCGCAATGCCGAGCCCGTCCAGACCCTTACCGAAAAACTCGACAAAACTGCCGACAACCCCTTTTTCGCGCAGCATCCGGGTAATGCTCAGCACCAGATCGGTGGCCGTGGCCTCCGGCCGAAGGCGGCCCGAGAGCTCAAAGCCGATCACCCGGGGGATGGGCAGATAGCAGGGCTGGCCCAGAACGGCGGCCTCGGCCTCGATGCCGCCCACGCCCCATCCCAGGACCCCCGCGCCGTTTATCATGGTGGTATGCGAGTCCAGCCCCACAAGGGTGTCCGGACAGACTATCGGCTCGTCGTTTTCCGTCCCCTGCAACACCACGTCTGCCAGGTACTCCAGGTTGACCTGGTGGCAGATGCCGGTGGCCGGGGGCACGACCCGGAAGTTGGAGAAGCTGTGCTGCCCCCACTTCAAAAAGGTGTAACGCTCCCGGTTGCGCTCCATTTCCTTTTCCGCATTATAGGCAAAGGCGTCCGCGCAGCCGAAGCGCTCCACCTGCACGGAATGATCCACGACAAGATCCACCGGAATGCGGGGATTGATACTGCCCGCATCCCCGCCCAGCCGCACCAGGGCATCGCGCATGGCCGCAAGGTCCACCACGGCGGGAACCCCGGTAAAATCCTGCATCAAGACCCGCGAGGGCAGAAAGGGGATTTCCCCCTCCCCGCCGCCCTCCGGGGACCAGCCGCACAAATGCTCGATATGATCCCTGCAGACCCGGCTGCCGTCCTCGTTTCGCAGAAGGTTTTCCAGCAGGATGCGAATGGAGATCGGCAATCTCTGCATATCCCGGTTTTTCCGGGTTCCAAGCGCAGGCAGGCTGTACCAGGTGCAGTGCGCATCACCGCAGGCAAGCGTGGAACGCGTTTGAAACGAATCCAATGGGGGCCTCCTCAAAAATTGCCCGGTTTGCCTCTTTCGACGGTTTTTTTGCAGCCATCAGGTTTAGTATTACCATGGAAGCAGGTGGTTCCAAGAAAAAAGACGGCCGCTGCGGCAAAAACCGGCCGCCGGATTGGACAATGCCGTGAGAGGATTATATTTAAAGATGGCGCACACTGCCTTTTTGCGGGGGGATCAAAACATGAAAACGCGCAGGGAAACAGACAGCCTGGGGGCGGTGGAGGTCCCGGAGACCGCTTACTACGGCGCCCAGACCCAGCGGGCGAAGGAAAATTTCACCATCAGCGCTCTTCGCCTCCAGCCGGCATTTATCCGGAGCCTGGCGCTTGTCAAGAAATGCGCGGCCCGGGTCAACGCCGTTCTGGGCCTTGTCGACCAGGACCGGGCCGAAGCCATTGCCCGGGCCGCCGAAGAGGTCATGGAAGGGGGGCTGGAGGCGCATTTTATCGTGGATGTCTTTCAGACCGGCTCCGGGACTTCCACCCACATGAACATGAACGAAGTCCTGGCCGCCCGGGCCAATGAGATCCTCGGCGAAAGCCGCCGCACAAAAGGCCGCGTGCATCCCAACGATCACGTAAACCGCTGCCAGTCCAGCAACGACGTAATTCCCACAACGCTGCACATTGCCGCGGCGCACAAATTCCAAAACGAACTTGCGCCGGCCCTTGCCCGGCTTGAGGCGGCACTGGACCAAAAGGCCGGGGAGTTTGCCGACATCCAAAAAATCGGCCGCACCCACCTCCAGGATGCCCTCATCATGAGCCTCGGAGATGAATTCTCCGGTTATGGCCGCCAGATGGCGCTCTCCCGCAAGCGTCTGCAGAGCGTGCAGCAGCGGCTCTGTTTTCTCGCCCTGGGCGGCACCGCGGTGGGCACAGGCGCCGCCGCGCATCCCGGTTTTGCCCCCGGCGTGATCCGCATGATCTCGGAGGCAACAGGAATCGCATTCAGCGAGGCCCCGAATCACTTTGAAGCCCAGGGGGCCTGCGACGCAGCCGTCGAGGCCGGGGCAGGCCTGAAAACCATCGCCGTGAGCCTCTCCAAAATTGCAAACGATATCCGCTGGCTGGCCTCCGGGCCCAGGTGCGGGCTGGGTGAAATCCGCCTGCCGGAGCTGCAGCCCGGCTCCTCCATCATGCCGGGCAAGGTAAACCCCGTCATCCCCGAGGCCGTGATCCAGGCCTGCGCCCAGGTGATCGCAAACGATGCGGCCATCACCCTGGGCGGCCAGGGCGGCTGTTTGGAACTCAACACCATGCTGCCGCTCGTGGCCTACAACCTGCTCCAGGCGGCGGAGCTTCTTGCCGGCGCCGCAGAGGCCATGGCGGATAAATGCGTGCCGGGCATCCGGGCAAACCGGCAGAAGTGCGCGGAAAACATCGAAAAGAGTCTCGCTCTGGCAACAAGCCTTGCGGCACATATCGGATACGATTCCGCGGCGGCGCTGGCCCGCAGAGCCCACGCGAGCGGGCGCACCATCGAAGAGGTGGCGCTCGAAGAAAACCTCATGGCACCGGAAAAACTCCGCCGGGTGCTCTACGGCGCATCCGGCGCGTAAAACCAGGAGGATGTCCTTGACAGCGGAAAATTCCATCAAAAACACGGGGCTCCGGGGTGTTACGGTAGCCAGCACCCGAATCTGCCACGTCGACGGCAAGACCGGCAAGCTTCTCTACCGCGGCTACCGGATTGAGGAACTGGCCGAAAACGCCTCCTATGAAGAAACCGCCTACCTGCTGCTGCATGAAAAACTGCCCAACAGCGGGGAGCTTGAGCAGTTCCGCCGGATGCTTGACCAAAACCGCGCAACTGCGGCCGAACTGACAAAGACCCTGAAAACCAGGCCGGCCTCTGCGGCCCCGATGGACATCCTGCAGGCTGCCGTGCCCATGCTGGCCCACCACGACCCCAACCCGGCCGAAATGAGCACGGCCAACGCCGCACGCCTGGCAGGCTGCCTGATCGCTGCCCTGCCCGTCATTGTGGCCGCCTGGCATCGCATCCGCCGGGAAAAGGCGCCGATTCCTCCGGATCCGCAGCTTGGCCATGCCGCCAATTTTCTCACCATGCTCTCCGGCAGGGTGCCGGATGCGGAGACGATCCGCTTCATGGATACCTGCCTGGTGCTGCACGCCGAGCACGCCTTTAACGCGTCCACATTTGCCGCCCGCCAGGTGGCCTCCACCAGGGCCCACATGTTCGCGGCCGCTGCCGCGGCCGTCGGCTCTTTGTCCGGAGAACTCCACGGCGGCGCCAATGCCCGGGTCATGCAGATGCTGCAGGAAATTGACGCTGACAGTTCGGCTGATGCCTATGTGGCACACAAGCTGGCCGCGGGCGAGAAGATCATGGGCATGGGCCACGCGGTATACACAAGCGGCGATCCGCGTGCCCGGATTCTTGCCCCGATGGCCAAAGCCATGGGGGAAAAAACGGGCGCGGACAAATGGTTTCGTCTCTGCACCGCCGTGGAAAACGCAGCGAAAAAAGCCTTCCGGGAGAAAAAGGGGCGGGAGATCTTTGCCAACGTGGATTTCTACAGCGCGCCGCTCTACTATACCATGGGCATCCCGGTGGACTTGTTCACCCCGGTCTTTGCCGTCGCCAGGATCGCGGGCTGGGCCGCCCATATCACCGAGGAGCAGCACGCGGGGGCTGCCCCCAAACCAGCGCTCTACCGGCCCTCCTCGCAATACACGGGCGATTACTGCGGCCCGCAGGAGTGCGCTTTTGTGCCGATGGAGCAGCGCTGACAGCCCTTCCTGCCTGCCGCAAAGCAGACAGGAAAGGGCTGTGCTTGACGATTTCCCCCCTTTTGCCTATGGTAGCCGAAATGAACGTGCTCTACCGAAACTGGTTTCTGGCCTCCAGGCCCTGGTCCTTTATTATGACCGCCATCTCGCTCGGGGTGGGCGGCGCCGCTGCTGCCGCCGACGGGCCCTTCATGCCGTGGCTCTTTGCTCTTACCCTGCTCGGGGCGGTGTTTCTGCACGCGGCCACCAACCTGATCAACGACTATCATGACGTACAAAGCGGCGTGGACAGGACCGCGGTATCAACGGCCCTCTACCGGCCCCATCCCCTGGTGGAAGGCAAGCTCTCCCCGCAGAGTGTCTATATTGCCGCCTATCTCCTGTTCTTTGCCGGCGCCGCGGTCGGGCTCTGGCTTGCCGCCGCAAGAGGCTGGCCCGTTCTTGCCATCGGCGCCGTTGGCGTCTGCGCGGGCATCAGCTACACCGCCCCGCCCTTTGCCTACAAGTATGCGGGGCTGGGGGAATTCTCCGTGTTTCTCATGTGGGGCCCCCTGATGACGGAAGGCACCTACTTCGTCCAGCGCCAGGCTTTCAGCGCTGAGATATTCTGGATCAGCCTGCCCTTCGGCATAATCGTGGCGCTGGTGCTGCTGGCCAACAACCTGCGCGACATTGCCCATGACAAAAGCCGCAACATCCGCACCATCGCCATCGCCCTGGGCCCCCGGAAAGGATTTTTCCTGTATGCCGCCCTGGTCGCTTTGGCCTATCTGTCCGTGATGCTGATGGTAATCCTCGGCGTGCTCTCCCTGTGGTCGCTTCTGGTGTTTGCATCCGTTCCGATCGCCGCCCGGCTTTTGCGCCTGATGGCAGAAAAGATCCCGGATGACGCAGATGCGCGCACCGCGCAGCTCGATACCGCGTTCGGGCTTCTGCTGCTCGCCTCGCTTGTGCTGGAGGCGCTGCTGTGAAACAGGGCGCCCCCGACCTCCGGCCCGTGGCCGCAAGCCTTGTGCTGGCCGCCCTGCTGTGGGGCTTCACCTTTTTCCTGGACTGGGGCGTTTTCTGGTTCAAGATTGCCGCATCCGCCCTGTGCCTGGCCGTACTCTCGCTGCTGCTGCTGCCGAAAGGCAGCCTCCGCTTCCGGCTGAGCCTGAAAACCATCTGCCTGGGGCTTTTCTCGGCCGCCCTGCTGTACCTGATATTCTGGGCGGGAAAGGCCGCCTCCACCGCTGTTTTCCCCTTTGCCGGCGAGCAGATCGGAGCGGTCTACGAAAAAGGGGGGCAAAGCCCCATGTGGATGATCGCCCTGTTTCTCTTTGCTGTCACAAGTCCCTGTGAAGAGATCTACTGGCGGGGGTTTTTGCAGAACCATCTGATGGCGCGCTTCGGCGGCCCATGGGGCTGGTTGCTCGCCACCCTGTGCTACGCGCTCGTCCACCTCTGGTCCAGAAACTTCATCCTGATCTGCGCAGCCGGGGTTGCCGGCGCCTTCTGGGGGCTCATGTACTGGCACCTCCGCGACATCGCGCCCGTAATCATTTCCCACTGCATCTGGAGCACCGTTATATTTGCCGTCCTGCCCATCCCTTAGGGGGATTTCAGCTCCCCGCCCGGCAGGCCCGCCCGCGCAGAACAATGCAGAGCATAAACCCAAGCGGCAGCAGGAACAGCCCCCGCCCCGGATCGCTCGAGTCTGCAGCTTCACCCATTCCGCTATCCCGCGAGCTCGGCCATCATGCGAAAAAGGGCCATACGGTCGGGGCCGGCGGTATCGCCCGCAAACTGCCGGTACAATGCGTCGATATTGATTACAACCCGTTCCGGATCCTGCCAGTGGCTGTATGGCCCCCGGACCAGCTCGCAGGCGGCATCAAATACGCTCATCCCCTGATCAAAGCGTTTGCGGGCCTCTTCGCGGAGGTAGAGCCAGTAATCGCGCATCTGCCGGACTCCGGTTTTGTTGGTAAGCGGGCCGTGGCCGGGAACAAAGGTCTCAACATCCATCTCCAGCATCCGCTCGCATGCCTGAATCCAGTTCTCCACCGGCCCGGCCCACATGATGGGCGTGCCGCCGATAAAAAGGAGGTCGCCGGCAAACAAGACCCGCTCGCCGGGCACGTGCACCAGGATGTCGCCCCGGCTGTGGCAGGGTCCGGCTTCAATGAGCACCACCGTCTTCCCGCCCACGGCGATCTCCATGCGCTCCTCAAACGTCCGGGTGGGCGGCCGGGGTTCTATGCCGGCAAAATCAAAACGGCCGAAACAGCGGCGCAGGTAGGCGCCGGCTGCACCCATTTGCGGGGCAGCGGCCAGCAGATTGCGCATCATCTGCGGATCTGCTTCCCGGGCAAACTCTTCGGCGCAGGACCGGGAAGCGACAATCCGGGCCTCGGCAAAAACCTGGTTGCCAAAGCAGTGATCGCCGTTTGCATGGGTGTTGACCAGCCAGTCCACGCTGCGGGCCGCGGGATGGGCGGCTTCCATGGCATCGCGCATCCGGCGGGTGCGCGCCAGATCATAGAGGCTATCCACCACCAGCGATGCCTCGCCGTCTGCCACCAATCCGGCATTATTCAGGCCCCAGGAGCCGTCCGGCTGCAGATAAGCGAATACCCCGCCGGCTACTTTGTGCAGCCCCTCTTCAAAATTCGCCCCTGTCATGGCATTCTCCTGCTTTTCCGGGTTCCCGGGTCACGGTGCCTTCCATCTTGACCCGGACAAAAAAGAGAGCTATTGTTTCATATATCGATTTGCCAGACAAGCCTGTCTTTTACCCGGCGCGATCAACCGCCCTCCCGGCCCGGCAGTGGAGGTCTGCATGCATTACGTGCTTATCGGAAGCGGAGTAGCCGGTGCTACTGCCGCAGAAACCCTTCGCAGACTGGATCCGCAAAGCCGCATATCCATGATCGGTGATGAATCGGGCCCTCCCTACTGCCGTCCCATGATCAGCCTGCTGCTCGAAGGCAGCATATCCGAACGGGCGCTTGCCATCAAATCCGCCGATTTCTATGAAACCCGCCGGATCGATCCCGTTTTCGGCACCCGTGTGCGCGGCATCGACACCCATGCCAGGCAGGTGACGACGCAAGACGGCCGGGAGCTGGCCTACGACCGGCTCCTGATTGCCAGCGGCGCCGACCCCCGCCCCGTGAAAGCAAAGAACCGGGAGTTGGCCAACATATTTTACATGCGCACCCGCTCGCAGGTAAAGGATATGCTTGCCGCGCTGCCGAAAGCCGGCAGCGCGCTGGTGCTGGGGGGCGGACTCGTCGGATTCAAGGCGGCTTACGCTCTCTTGCGCCGGGGGCTGGCCGTCACCATGCTGATCCGATCGCAGCATCCGCTTTCCATGCAGGTGGATGCAGCCGCCGGCCGCATGATCCGCGATGTCCTGGAAGAGCACGGGCTCTGCATCCGGGTGGGCACCGATGTGGACGCCTTTGAAGGAGATACCAGGGTCCGGGGCGCCCTTCTGGACGACGGCAGCCGCATTGCCTGCGACCTGGTGGTCATCGGCAAGGGCGTAATCCCCGCCCGCGACTTTGTTCCGGCCCATCAGATCGAGGTGGATGCCGGCATCCGGGTGGACAGCCGCATGCAGACAACAGCCCCGGACGTATTTGCAGCCGGCGATGTAGCCGAAACCATGGATCTGGTACGCAGGCGTCCCTGGGTCAACGCCCTGTGGCCGGAGGCGGTAAGCCAGGGCGAGGCCGCGGCACGCAACATGGCCGGCATGCCCTTTTCTTACAGGGGCAGTTTGAGCCGCAATGTCATCCGCGTTTTTGACACCGATATAATGACGGCGGGCCTGGTCAACCCGCCGGAAGACGAACCGGGCATCCGGGTGCTGGCCGAAGAGGACCCCCGGCGGGGGACCTACCGGAAGCTGGTGCTCCGGGGCGAAGCCCTGGCCGGCTTTGTGCTCGTCAACCGCATCGAGCAGGGCGGTATCCTCGCCTCCCTCATCCGCAGCAAAACCCCGGTAAGCACCGATCCCCGCCGCCTGCTCCGGCCGGATTTCAATTTCGCCCAACTGCTGCCCGCATCAGCCGGCACACAGAGCCCTGCCGGCCCGGGGAA
This sequence comes from uncultured Desulfobacteraceae bacterium, assembly GCA_964635265.1. GTDB lineage: Bacteria > Desulfobacterota > Desulfobacteria > Desulfobacterales > Desulfosalsimonadaceae > M55B175. Next base: position 6,075 of record CAZWNV010000060.1, on the reverse strand, counting down.
AAGGCCCGTGTTTTTCTGAGACCATGAAAGGAGGCGCGATGAAACAAGTAATCGTCCACCCGGAACGCTGCGTGGGCTGCATGCAGTGCATGATCGCCTGCGCCGCCGCCCACTCGCGAAGCGGGGAACTCTTCTCCGCCGTCCGCGAAACCCCCACCCCCAAGCCCAGAATTCACGTGGGCGTTGGCTGCTTCGAGGAGGGATTCCCAAACCGGTGCCGCCACTGCAATCCCGCCCCCTGCATGGCAGCCTGCCTGCCCGGGGCCATCTACCGGCACAAGGAGACGGGCACGGTGCTCATTGACGCCGCTACCTGCATCAACTGTGCCTCCTGCGCCATGGCCTGCCCCTACGGGGTGATCCGCTACCACCCGGATCCGGCCGCTCCCGACGGGCGTGCTGTGGCTGTCAAATGCGACAACTGCATCGACCGGCAGCGGCGGGGAATGCGTCCGGCATGCGTGGAGGCCTGCAAAACGGGCGCCCTCACCTTTGAGGAATCCGCCGATGCCATGAAGCGCAAAACCGATGCCGTTGCCAGGAGCTGCTCGCCGGGCATGGAAACGGCAGCCGGCGACCAATCCCCGGGCTTCGCCCTGTTAAACGCTGTCAAAAAAAGCCGCACGGAAATCAATATCGCAAGATAAGGGAGGCACGTCATGTCGCATCATCACAAACAATGCACAGCCACCAGGGACGGCCAGCTCCTGCTGAAAAAAGCGGAATCCGACCAGATGGAGACCGTATGGGACCGATACCAGGCGCAGCTCCCCCAGTGCGGTTTCTGCGAGATGGGGCTTAGCTGCAGAAACTGCGCCATGGGCCCCTGCCGCGTGGATCCCTTTGGAGAAGGACCGCAGGCAGGTGTCTGCGGTGCGGATGCCGACATCATCGTCGCCAGAAACCTCTGCCGCATGATTGCCGCCGGGGCGGCCGCGCATTCGGATCACGGCCGCGACCTGGTGGAGGTCCTGGCAAACGTCGCCGCGGGAAAGGCGCCGGGATACCGGATTGCCGACGAAGCCAAGCTGCAGCGGGTGGCTGCCGAATACGGCGTGGAAACAGCGGATCAATCCACCGCCGCGATCGCCGGGGAACTGGCCCGCGCCATGCAGGAGGACTACGGCACCCGCCGCTCCGAGCTGGCGCTTAGCGCGCGGGCACCAAAGAAGCGCCAAGCGCTGTGGCGCAGAACCGGTATCATGCCGCGCGGCGTGGACCGGGAAACCTCCGAGATCATGCACCGCACCCATATGGGCGTGGACAACGGCTGGCAGAGCCTGCTGCTCCAGGGGATACGCAACGCCCTCTCGGACGGCTGGGGCGGCTCCATGATCGCCACCGAGGTCTCGGACATCCTGTTCGGCACCCCCAAGCCCAGCCCCGCCAAAGTCAACGCCGGGGTTTTAAAAAAGGACCAGGTCAATGTTATGGTTCACGGCCACAATCCCGTAGTCTCGGAGATGGTCCGGATGGCCTGCCAGGACGAGGAGATGGTAAAACTTGCCGAATCCCGGGGTGCCAGGGGCATCAATCTCTGCGGACTCTGCTGCACCGGCACCGAACTTTTGATGCGCCACGGCATCGCCGTAGCCGGAAACCACCTGATGAGCGAGCTGGTGATTGCCACGGGCGCGGTGGACATGATGATCGTGGACTACCAGTGCATCATGCCCTCGCTCGGCAAGGTGGCGGACTGCTACCACACGAAAATGATCAGCACCAGCGACAAGGCGCGCTTTCCCGGGATGGAGCACATGGAATTCCACCCGGAAAACGCCCGGGAGAAAGCCTACCAGATCGTGCGCATGGCCATCGACAACTTCTCCAACCGCGGGGCGGTCTACATTCCGGTGGATCCCATGGATGCAATGGGCGGATTTTCCGTGGAGGCCGTGGTGGAAGCCCTGGGCGGGTCGGTGAACCCGCTGCTCGATGCCATCAAGGACGGAAAAATCCGGGGCGCCGCCGGCATCGTGGGCTGCAACAACCCCAAGATCAAGCATGATTACGGCCATATCACCCTTACCAGGCGCCTGATCGAAAACGATGTGCTCGTGGTGGACACGGGGTGCGCCGGGGTGGCCAACGCCAAGGCGGGCTTTAAAACCGCGGAGTCGATCCAATACGCGGGCCCCGGTTTGCGCGAGGTCTGCAGCAGCCTGGGCATTCCGCCGGTGCTGCATTTCGGAAGCTGCGTGGACAATGTGCGGATCCTGGTTCTGGCCTCCGCCCTGGCCGACGCCCTGGGCACCGACATCAGCGATTTGCCCATGGCAGGGGCGGCGCCGGAGTGGTATTCGGAGAAAGCCGTCTCCATCGGCACCTACACGGTGGCCTCCGGCATCTACACCGTACTCGGTCCCATGCCCCCCGTTACCGGAAGCCAGAACGTGGTGAACCTTCTCACAGAGGGGTTAAACGAGGTGGTGGGCGCGGCCTTTGCCGTGGAGCCGGACCCGGAGGAAGCGGCCCTGCTGATGCGGCGCCATATCGAAAGCCAGCGCGAAAAACTCGGGCTCGCGGCCGAGAAGCTTTAGCTCGAAGCCCGTATGCTGGTTATCAAGTGCGGGGCATGCAAAAAGAAGCTGTGGCGCTATGACAAGATCGGGCCGGGGGAACTGCTGCGCTGCCACAAATCCCGGATCGACAAACTGTATCAGCCGATAGAGCTCTGCGGGCGGGTCTGCTGCAGGTGCGGCAACGCGGTGGGCATTGACAAGGGGCGCTTTATCAAAATGATTCCCGGGGCCTTCACCTTTTCCGGAACCTGGCGAAGCGGGTGAGCGGCCGGGCAAACAAAACGCCCGCAACGGCAATCTGCCGTTGCGGGCGTTCGGGAAAGCTCTGCTGATCAGCGCTTATTGGACTGTTACATTGACTGCTGCAGGACCTTTTTGTCCCTGCTCAACCGTAAAGGATACCTTGTCACCCTCATTCAGGGTCTTGAAGCCGGTTGCATTGATTCCCGAGTAATGGACGAATACATCCGAGCCATCTTCTCTCTCAATAAAACCATAGCCCTTTTTTTCGTTGAACCATTTTACTGTACCTTCAGCCATCGTGACGCCCCTCCTTTCTTTCAAAAATTCTCCAAGTTTCTACCTTCAGGGTCGTCACTATCTGAAAATAATGCTCCCTTTCGAAAGAAACCGGCTTGCCCTTAAAACAAAGCCCTTACAGATTAAATTAACCCTAACATGTTTTTCCCCCGTGTCAAGCCCATATTGACATTTCCCCGCCTGCAAAAATGCAAAAAAACTGCGCGGCCATGAAAAACCGGCTCCTGGCAGAGAACCGGCGGGCATCAATTCGCCATGTGCCTGATCACGCTTCCGTCCGCATCCCTGATGCTCAGAGCGATGGCAACACGGCCGTCCAGGCCGTGCGTTGCGCAGGAGACTCACGGATCATAGGCGCGGACCGCCATCTCCACCTGGTTGAGGATGCCCTCATCGACATTGCCTTCCTTGATCAGTGTCCGTGCAGCCTGGTCCACGCTCATGTTGATGGGCCCCAGGTTGTGGGTGGTGCCGACAATCATGTTGGCGGTTTTGATCAGGCCGTTCTCATCGGTGGAATAATCGTGAATCAGTGTGCCCCGGGGGGCTTCCAGGCAGCCCACGCCCCGTCCCGCCTTCGGCTCAACCGGTGCGCGTACATGGGGATCCGTGATTTCGGGATCCTCCAGGAGCTCAATGGCGCGCTCGCATGCATACACCTCCTCGATCAGGCGTGCATAGTGATACAGCAGTGTCGCCTGTGCGGGGCGGCCGAACTGTTCCCGGAATTCCGCAAACTCCGCCTGGGCCCGGGGGGTTGCCATTTTGTCCGCCGCATTGATCCGGGCCAGCGTGTTGGAGCGGTAGATTCCTCTGGGATTGTCCAGATCCAGCGAAAAGCCCTCGTCCCAGGCCCTGGCATAGGGGAACTTCCCGTAGGACCAGGAAGGCACATGCTCGGCAATATAGGCGGTGTAATCGGCGGCATCAAAATCGGTTTTCGACCCGTCCGGCCGCATCAGCCGAAGCCTGCCGTCATAGAGGGCGAGCGATCCGTCGTCTGCCACGGTGCCCAGGAAGCCGGTATGGATCACCCCCAGGGTTTTGATGGTATCCAGGTACTTGGGAAAGACCTCATTTTTGGCAAAATCAATGGTGAAGAGGGCAAAATCGAGGAGTTCCCGCATGTCCGCAAGCATCCACCGGCGGTCCTCCTCGGTCATGGCTTTGGAGAAGCCCCCGGTCACGCCGGCAATCGGATGAATGCCCTTGCCCGCGAATTTCTCCAGCATCATTTTGGCCTTGTAGCGCATCTGTACCACTTTCCGGGCCAGATCCGGATTGGCTTTGGCCACGCCGATCACGTTGCGCACGGCATAATCGGCATCCGGGCCGATGACGAAATCCGAGGCCGCAAGAAAGAAAAAATGCAGCAGCTTATCCTCGGCATGGGCGATGATCTGGAGAAGCTCCCGCAGCTTCCGGCCGGCCGGGGGCGGGACGGCCCCGAAACAGCCGTCAACGGCCTTGTTGGAGGCCAGGTGATGCTGCCACGGGCATATGCCGCAGATGCGGTTGACAATCCGGGGAAGCTCTTCCGCCGGCTTTCCTTCCACGAATTTTTCAAAACCCCGGATTGATTGAAAATGCACCTTTGTGTCCGCTACATTGCCAGCCTCGTCTAAATCGATGGCAATGGAGGCATGGCCTTCAATCCGGGTGATGGGCGATATGGTAACGGTCCGTGTGGTCATTACAAGTGCCTCCTTTTATTTGCGCGCCGGCCGCAGCAGGTGATGGGCGCCGGAGAACCGCAGCATCGACGCGGTCTCCGGCAGGGAGCGGATGTCTATCCCGTTGGACGCCAGGGCATTTAACATATCCAGGCGCTGGTTGCCCTCATGGCGCACCGGTCCGTAGCATCCCCGGCAGGGAACACGGGCGGAGATACAGCGCGGCACGCCGTTGTCCCCGCCGCAGCCGGCCCGGGTAACCGGCCCCATGCACAAAAACCCCTGCTCCAGGAAACAGCGCATCTGATCCAGCGGCTCATCCGGAGCGCCGTATTGGGGCGCCTGCAGAAACCGCCGCAGCTGCTTGACCTTTCCTTTTCCGTCCCGGTTTACAGGACAGCAGTCACAGACGCTTTTGCCGGCCGCCTCCGGCGTCCGGCCCTCCAGAAACGCCGTGAGGAGATTGAAAACCTGGTCCGGATGCGGGGGACAGCCCGGCAGATAAATGTCCACATCAATTTTCTCATCCAATGCGTAGCAGCCGTCCAGAAGGGGCGGGACGCCCTCGGAGGGCCAGGCCGCAGCCGTATCCGTGGATTCGGTGCCGTAGTAGCGGGATAACAGCTCCTCATTCGTATAGGCATTGATCAAAGCCGGGATGCCGCCGTGGGTGGCGCAGGTGCCCAGGGCAATAATGGTGCTGCATTTTTTCCGCATCTCCCGTGCCACCTCCAGGTGCTCCTCGTTCCGGATGCCGCCGCTCAAAATCCCCACCTCGGCCTCCGGGATGTCCAAATGCACGCCTTCGCCCGTCTGGCCGTAATATTTGTGATCCATGAGCACCGGGATATGAACGAACTCCACAAGTTCGAGAACCTGCAGCAGCCGCTCGCCCAGGTCCACTATCGCAATCTCGCATCCCGAGCATGCATTCAACCAGTCGCTTGCTATTTTTGCTGGCATAACTGTGTCCTTTTTCGGTCTTCTCCGGCAAAAACCGGCTATTTTTTGATGGTTACCGATTTGCTGCCAAGCTCCTGCCGGTTCTTCCGGGCGGATTCCTTCTTTGCGGCGGAGGCCGTGCGCATGGCGGAGAGCGCATCCGTTGTGAAACGGGGATTTTCCTCCTTGGAGAACTCCTCGAGCACCTCACTGCTCTTGGCATCCGCGAAAAGGGCCCGGCCCAGCGGGGTGCGGGTAATCACCGTTGTCCAGCCCGACTCGGCCCCGATGCCGCCGAAGGAGATGTCGGCAAACTCGGCCGAATAATCCGGACAGTAATTACAGGCATAGCGCTTCATGAAGTCCAGGGCTTCCAGCGGTATCTCCAGGATGCTGCC
>CAZWNV010000059.1:0-15746 GCA_964635265.1 uncultured Desulfobacteraceae bacterium | reverse complement strand
GTTCAGTTCGGCTTAAAATAAAGAGGTTTATGCCTTCGGGGATCACTGACAGGGCATTGCGAACGACTTCATGCAGCACACATTCACGCGGGGCTTCCTGATAATTGTCCAGCACAAGAACCCCCGGTGTCTCCAATCGGCCAAACAGTTCTTCGAAAAACCGCCGGGTGAAAGTGGAAATCCCAAGTGCGTATTCCGGAGTCAGAAGGGGGAGCTCGTTTTGCTGCCGGGCAAGTGCTTTGCCTGCCACTCCCAGATAATAGAAAAATGCGGCGATGTCCGAGTCGCCTTCATCGATTTGATACCAAAGACAGGGAAGCCGGTTTTCCTCTATGTAGCTGGCGATACAGGTTGTCTTGCCTGATCCGCCCGGCCCGCATACCCACGTGGCCTGACAGGCGCGGGTTTCGTCCAGCAGGTGAAATAGTCTGCGACGCTGCAGAACTTTCCGGACACGGGGCCTGCTGATTTTTGCCAAAGATATCGGGACCTCGGGCCGGCTGCATAAGAAATCTTTTTGGTGAGTGCCTGGAGTCATTGGGAAGCAATACGCATCCGGGATGGTTGAAGGAGTTGTTATTGACTCTGCATCTAAAATAAATTTATTGTATCATGAATAGATTCAGGGAGCAATGCCGGGGATACCTGCAAAAAATTGCAAAAATCAGTAAGGACAGGGAATTCCCGGCCGCTGCTGTGTACATGGAGGGCTTGAAAGGTTAGCAGATGGATCATCACACTTTGGGCTATGGGCCTGACGAAAATAAATCCAGAGAAGAACTGCTTCAGGATCTGGCCAATGCGAACAGGGTGTTGGAGAGGGTTACCAACAGCACCCACGTCATGCTGGCCTGCCTGGATCCCCAATTTAATTTCCGCTGGGTCAACCGCGCCTACGCCGAAGCAGGAAAGCGGGATCCGGCGGACTACATAGGCAGGAACCATTTCGATCTCTACCCTCATCCGGAAAACGAGGTCATCTTCCGCAAGGTGGCGGAAACCGGCGAGCCTTATGAGGCGCACGCAAGGCCGTTTTCTCATCCGGACCAGCCTGAGCGTGGAATGACGTACTGGGACTGGCGCCTGGAGCCCATTCTGGATGAAACCGGGAATGTGGAGATGCTGCTTTTCTCCCTTACGGACGTAACCGAAACCGAGCAGGCGAAACGGAAGCTGCGGGCTTCTCTGCAGGAACGCAACCTGATATTGGATAGTGCCGTCGAAATCATTATTCATCATGACACCGGCCAAAACATTCAATGGGCCAACAAAAGCTTCATCGAGGCAACCGGCAGAACCCTGTCCGAACTGACAGGCACCAAATGCTATGATGCATGGGGGTTTGGCCGATTATGCGAGCATTGCCCCGTGACCCGGGCCATAAAAAGTGGTCAGCCGCAAGAAGGCGAATTATCGCCTGCCCTCGTAGAGAACTGGCCCCGGCGTCACGGCGTTTGGCTGGTGCGGGCAGCACCGGTGATAGATGAAGCCGGAAATGTAACCGGTGCGATAGAGGTGGCCCATGACATAACAAAATATCGGGAGGCTGAAGAAGAACTGCGCCGTCTCAACGCCCATTTGGAGGAGCGGGTGGCTGAACGTACCGAAATTGCCGAGTCCAGAGCAAAACAGCTTTCGCGCCTCAGCTATGAATTGACCATGGCCGAGCACCGTGAACGGCAGCGGCTCTCGGAAATGCTGCATGATCATCTCCAGCAGGTAATCACGGCAGCAAGAATGCAAACGGAAGCCCTGGTTCCGAAAATCCCGGAGCCGAATCAAGCCGAGGCCTTGAAAATAGTGGATCTTCTATCCGAATCGATCCAATCGACGCGATCTCTGACCCGGGAGCTGGCGCCGCCGATTCTCAAAAAAGAAGGGCTTGGGCCGGCATTGGAATGGCTGGCGGACTGGATGGAGCAAACCCACGGGCTGCGCGTGATACTGAGAACAAACGATTCCGTAAAAATTGCCGGAGAGGGGATAAGGGTCCTGATATTCCAGTCCATTCGGGAGTTGTTGTTTAATGTCGTCAAACATGCAGGGGTCAGGCAGGCAGAGCTCGAAATCAGCCACGCAGATGCTGATTTTGTCCAAATCATTCTACGGGATTATGGACAAGGCTTTAATCCCGACACAGTTTATAACTGGCATACCACCCGCTCCGGCTTTGGTTTGTTCAGCATTCATGAACGAATCAGTTTGATCGGTGGGGATTTTCGCATGGAAAGCACCGTTGGGGCCGGTTCCCGCTTCACCCTCCTTATTCCCCCAAAAGCCCGGCAAGAAGCCGGAGACCCCTGCTAACATCGCTCCCTCCTCTTTTTGACCCAGGTCTAGGCACGGGATTATAATTTATGGCAAATGAGCTATAAAGGCCTATCAATGTGCAGAGCCTCTTCCCGCCAAAGGAGCTGCTGCTTCCGGTGAACCGGCCCCTGTTCTACTTTACGGAGGAATCGACAACAGCATTTTCGAGAGTGATCTGTGGAGCGGATGCCACCTGAGGACTGCTGCTCAAGCTGCTCAGGCCTGCGGGTAACCCTCGTCTTCAATAAAGGGCAGTTCGGGCAGGGATCGCTGCGCTGCTGCCAAACCTCGTAGCAGTGACGGCCGACCAGGTTTTCCGGCTGGCTTCCCACCGATTCTGCGGCTGCCTGATTTGCCCATATAATGCGTAGATCCGTATCATAATAAGCAATCATCTCCGAGGTGGCATTGAGTATCAGGTTCTTCTGCCGCTCGCTTTCCCGCAGGGCCTGCTCAATCGACTTCGTGTGATCAATATTTCTTGCAATGCCGGTAATTGCGATGATTTGGGCGTTTTTGTCATAGAGCGGACGATTGACCAGGGAATACCACCCGTAGCTGCTGTCTTTCCTTCTGACCCGCATTTCCAATCGCATCACCTGCCCGTTTTTGATGCTTTCCAGGGCTTCCCGTGCGGCGGGCCTGTCATGCGGATCGATCAGGTTTGCCAGGTTAAGCCCGATAATCTCCCCTCTGCACCAGCCCCCTTCATTCAAATTGGATCGCCGATACTCCTCAAAAACCGCGGACATGGCATTATAGATGCGCCCAACATCCTCGGGATGCACAAACTGCTCGAAACTTGCTCCAATAAACTCATGATCCCGATAGCCCGGGACGGTCTCACAGTTGGGGCTGATATAGATAAACTCTCCCTGCCCATTCACACTAAAGACAATATCACCCGCATTTTCAATTATCCGGCGATACCGCTCCTCGCCTTCCTGAACCAATTCCCGGGCCTTTTTGCTTTCGGATATATCGACCAGCACACCCTGCACACCCGCAATCCTGTTCTTTTCATACAGGGGTGCGGCCCGGTTTAACGCCCAGACAAGCCCTCTATCCTTCGTGAAATAAGGTTAAATTCATTTTTCAGGACTGACTATTTAGGGCTTCCTGAAAAACTCGCTTCAAATTTCCAGGACGGCACTTTCAAAGGTTTTGAGGGTGTAGACCCGCAAGTTATTTTTATTCAGGAGTGCTTATCATAGGAGTGAGGAAACAATGACTGAATGCAGGCGGCCCCGGGATTTGTGGTGTTTTCAATTCTCGGACTGTTTTATGCCTCTTTTTTCGCCTCTTCCACGGTCGTGGCCCTTCATTTTTCCGCGTTTGCCGCCACAAAACTCCTCCTTGGTCAGAAACCCATCATTGTCCGCATCACGGGATTGAAAAATTTCTTCCGGATTTTTGAAGCCGTGATGGGAAAAGTCTAAAAATTCTTCTTTGGCAATCTTCCCGTCACTGTCAGCATCCAGAGACTGAAAATTTTCTTTCCATTTCTCGATCGGACGCTCCTGTTTCTGAGCAAAAGCCGGGGATAAGACTTGTTTCGTATGCCGGCATCTGGGATAGTCTCTTCACTTTCAAAAAAACTACAAGGTATCCGCCACGAAAACGCCTGCCCCCTGTGATAGTTCATGTTTCAAATCTCCCTGATAAATGATAAAACGCTCAAAAAATGTGGTGCTCCCTGAAATCAGCCAAAAACAGCTATTACCAATACCCTGTTCAATAAATATGCGAAAGGATTGCGGTGAATGAAAAAAACCGTGATTGGAATGGCCGGCGTAACGATCCTCCTGGCTGCAGCCGGGGTTGTCCGGCAAGGAAAGGAAATCATTATCCAGGCGCTAATGGCAGGGGGAGGCATGTTACTAGAGGTGCTCCCCCTTTTAATGGCAGCCTTTGTACTTGCGGGAATGGCTCAGGTATTGATTTCCAGGGACACCATCAATCAATGGCTGGGCAAAGATGCCGGGATAAAGGGAATTATGCTGGCAGGAATTGCCGGTGCCCTGGTACCCGGCGGTCCGTATATTTTTTATCCGATTGCCGCCTCTTTTTTGCTGGCCGGTGCCGAAATCGGGACGGTAGTGACTTTCGTGGTGGCCAAAAACCTATGGAGCCTGAGCAGGCTCCCGATGGAGATTGCGCTGCTGGGCCCCAGGCTGACTCTGGTCCGATTTGTTGTAACTTTGCTATTTCCGCTAATAGCGGGAATAATCGCCAATATATGGTTTCACGGCTATACTGAAAAAGTCCGGGAACAAATCCGCAAGATCCAAAAAGAAGGTGAAGAAACTTGATTATTGCTTTTGTGATTCTGATTCTTCTGGCTGCTGCCACTTGCCTTTACGCATACCGGAAAGGTGACGGATCCCATAAAAAGGGCTTTCGGATTGCCTGGAATACGTTCATTCACATAGCGCCGCTGCTTTTGATGGCGTTTATTCTGGCCGGATTTATGCAGGTGGTCATTCCGCCGGCGTTCATCAAGGGCTGGCTGGGCAAGCAGGCCGGTTTGCAGGGGATCTTTATAGGAAGCATAGGGGGAGCCCTGATCCCCGGCGGCCCTTATATCGCTTTTCCCATCATCGCCACCGTATTTGAGGCGGGGGCGGGGCTGGGTACGGCCGTTGCCTGCATCTCCGGCTGGGCTTTGTGGGGGGTAATCACCACCATGTTCGAGCTTGCGATCATCGGCCACAGGTTTACGGTTCTCAGATTGGGCCTGGTTTTGATTTTCCCCCCGTGCGCGGGAGTAATGGCCAATATCTTGTTCTGATCACCAAATGTTTTCTCTAGTACTACATGCCTTCTGAGTCTGCATAATTATCGGATGCCGCCGAAGCGATGGGCCGGGCAGGGAACCAGAACGAATTTGTTCCTCTGCAATTTGGGGTATCCTTGAAAGTCGGAAGGCCTTTCCGACCCTTGTGGGAAAAAGCGCTGAAACGATTCCGCGGCTGGGGAAAAAGGCAGGGAAAAATGCGAATGGGGCAATAGCCCGCCCTGACCGCGGGCGGCCAGGGCGGTACCGAAATTACTTGAGCAGGGTGATGTGTTTTACAAGATCGGCGTTTTTCTTCCAATCCGGCCATTTCTCAACGCGCCGGGTGCCCTCCTGGGCGCTGCGCCGAAAACCACGGGCCTTGCGAGTGCGGAGATTCCTGCGGAACTTCATTGTGCTGCCTCCTTCTATTTCCTTAGGGTTTCAAAAGCGTATGCTTCCTTGACCGCCAATCAGCCCGTGGCCTGGGTGTAACCGCGTGTCGCTGGCAAGCCCGCGCATCCTTTCAGTCTCAACTTTCCCGCTAATGCAACGGGGTTTTGACTGGCCGTCAATTCCGCATATCCTTTTTTTTTCTTATCGGACGGATCAGGCCCGCCTTTAAGAGGGGCCAAAGCGCCAATCCAGAGCCGCCGGCACCTCGCGGACCTCCGTTATATCCAGGGTATCCCGGATTTGGGGATACATCCCTGCCGGCACGAGATACCCCGCGCCCAAAAAGTATCAATTTCTCAAATAGGGGGAGAGAACGAAAACTATCCAAAGGTGTTTTGGACAAGTGCTCATTTTCGCACATAGAAGGAAAACCGCCGCACACCCTGTATAGTTCCCCTTTACAAGAGAATTTGAGCGGTAGTCAAGAAATTCTTGCATGCCTGAAAAAAATTGTTTCAGCAGGCGTATACCCGCAAAAAACTGTCGCAGCAGCTTATCCACCACACCCTGGAACCCCCGGGGGTAGTTTACCGCACATGGCTGCCAGGGAAATACCGGTGTTGCAGTCCCGAATTCGATAATCGCCCGGTTTTCCATGGTATCTTTCCTGTTGACAATCCCTTTTAGATACCATAGCAATCTAGTTATCAATGAGCACAAAGAGAGGGGTGGATCATGGGAGATGAAGCTTCACCGGATTCTTCTCAAAAAGAAGGCCGAAAGCGGTTTTTAACGAAAAAGGAGGACGCTGTTATAAGGCTCGTGTCAATTGGACTAGGCATCCTTTTGTACCTGTCTATCGTGGTTCTGTTGAAAAAAAATACCACTATCTCTGGAAACATAAGCAACATGGGCTTTGCATACGTTGTGCTGCTGCAATTGCTGCCCGTTTTCGGCGGTTATTTCTTCTCCAAATGGTACCTGACAAACAGACAGATTGATAAAAACATCCAAAAATACCGCCGCGGCTTACAATAAAACGCGCTACAACAAGGGCCAGTTATCGGATTTCAGATGGCTGATCTCATTCTGTAATTTTCTGAGCATCTGCTCCAGCCGGTGAATCTCCTTTTTGATTTCCTCGATTTTGTCTTCCAGGACCTCCACCCTCTCGCTCAATTTGGTCATAACCGGCTCCTTTCAATGACAACCATTGATGACGCGGACAGATGGCGGATATTCGGAGAAGCCTCTGGCCACCGGAAAATTTCCATATGCCTAAATTAACCCTCTGTCGAACAAATTTCAATTGAAATTCCGGATAATAACGATCGATTCCGGCGTGGCTGCCACTCGGATGGGTTTGGCCTAGATTACCGATTTGCCTATCCGGGGAGGCTCGCCTCCCTTTTGTCCCCGTGTGCCCAAATTCCGGAAAAACAGGCCCCAAAAAACGAGCAGAAGCAATGGAATCCGGGCGAGGCCAAAAAAGCCGCCGCCGGGCAGGGGTTACAAAAAATTGCAGGTGTTTTTTCCTTCCGCCTTGGAGGTATACAGGGCTTTGTCCGCCCGGGCAATGATGTCTGCATGGCAGTCCTCGGCGGCCATTGTTGTGGCCCCCAGGCTGATGGTAATGCGTCTCTGGCACGAGAAACCATGTCCCGCCACCAGGTGCAGCAGGTTGCGGGATAGCTTCCGGATGCCCGAACTGTCTGTTTCCGGAGCAAAGACAAGCAGCTCTTCTCCCCCCCACCGAAACACCAGATCGGTCTCCCGGATGCTGTTTTGCAGAATCTCGGCCAGCTCCTTTAAAACATTGTCGCCGGCCAGGTGACCCAGCTCGTCGTTGACTTGTTTGAAATCATCGATATCGATAAGGATAACGGAAAAAGGCCTTTGGGTGCGATGCGCCCGCTTGAGCTCATAATCCATCACCTCTTCAAGCTTTGCCCGGTTGTAAAGGCCCGTCAGGTTATCCAGAACAGAGAGCCTCTCCAGTTCCTTGTTTTTGAGGGCCAGCTCCGCATGAGCCTCGGCCAGGTTGTTCTGAATCATTTTCAACTGGTTGATCTCCACCGCCAGGGCGTACTTGACCGTCCTGCCATCAGACCAGGAGATGGCCTTTTCCTGCATCTGGTACCATTTGTCGTTGGTCTCGTTAAACAGCTCGAACATGACGGTTTGCTGATTGGGCCTGCCGCCCTCAACCAGTTCGTTGATCTTGCAGTGCACACAGGGCCGGTCCAGCTTAAAAATATGCTCGTAGCAGACCCGGCCCTCCAGGGAATCCTCCCCTGCAATGCTCCGCATCTGCCGGTTCGCGTAGACAATGCGGTAGTTGCGCACATCCACGATATAGACGGCAAAGGGCACGATATCAAAGAGTTCCTCGAACAGGGCGTTTTTCGATAAATCCGGCATTATTTCTGGTATTTGTTCCGTACGTTTTCAATGGTTTCCGAGATCTTCTGCTGGTTGAACGGCTTGAGGATATAGCCCTTGGCACCTGCTTCCACGGAATTGATGACCATCTGCTCCTGGCCGTGGGAGGTCACCATGACAATCAGTGCCTCCGGATCAGCGGAGAGGATCTGCTTGGTTGCCTGGATCCCGTCCATATCCGGCATGGCGATATCCATCGTCACCAGGTCGGGCTTGGCTTCCTCATATTTCTGGCAGGCCTCCTGGCCGGTCTTGCAGGTAGCGACGACATGGAAGCCCAAATTTTCCAGCATTTGGGAAAGCTTGCGAATGGCTATCAGCGAATCGTCGACAACCATTACTGAGAGTTGGCTCATCTGTTCCCCCTCCAGGTAGTTTAATGCATCGTCAAACAAGTGCTTCGGACCGATCAGATAAATGTGGAGAACCCCCTTGTCGGTCCGGATTTTGGCGGCGTAGAACGTGGCCTGATTGTGCTTTATGATGCTTTTTGCCTCCGTGATCACGATCGGGGCGGAAATCGATACGGCGGAGCCGTCGGCGGAGAACTCCGGCGTGGAATTGCCGACCACGATATTGAGCATCTCGCTGGCGGTTTCCTCCAGGTAGAGATCCTCTTCATCCGCCGTATAATCCAGGCCTTCTGTAAACACCTCCAGAATGGAATAGATCAGGTCTTTTTCAAAGGAAAACGCGAAAAACATGTTAATGCTGCTGTTGACGCTGATCACGGAAGTCAGAAAAGACAGCTCCAGGTTGGTTATGGGGTGTTGGTCAAAGTTCATGTCATGGACGGAAATGGCGATCTCGGACTCCAGAAAAGACTTCGTCTGGTCCGCCAGCGCCCGCATCAATTGATTCATGGCAATACCCTGTTCCTGCATGGCACCCTCTTATGTTTCCCTTGGCATTACAAAAGACAATGTGTTTCCATGGGCAGGACAAAGAAAAATTCGGTCCCCTGCCCCGGTGTTGTGCTGACCGCAACGGTTCCGCCCAGCGCCCGGACCTCGGCCAAAACGGCACTCAGCCCCATTCCCCTGCCTGCGTAATGATCTGCCTCGCCTCTTGTAGAAAGATTTTCGGAGAAAATCAACCGCCGGATCTCTTCTTCGGTCATGGCCTGCACCTGCGCAGCGGTATAGGCCTCGGACTGCAGCGCCTTCTGTCTTAGCTGATCCGGGTCTATGCCGCGGCCGTCATCGCCGATTACCAGGCGCAGTTCGCTGCCCTCGTTCTCCAGCCGGCAGTAGACCGTGCCCTGCTCGTCCTTGCCGGCCTCCACACGGCTGTCGGGGTCCTCGATCCCATGGACCAGGCAGTTGCGGAACACATGGACCAGGGACTGGATGAACGGCTCAAACCGGTCGGGATCGACAAACAGGTCCGCACCGGAAATCTGCACCGGATGAATTTCTTTTTCAAGCCTGTCAGCCAATTGCTGGAGATACTTCGGGTACTTGTCCAGCAGGGTCTTGAAATTAACATAGCGCAGCTCCAGGATCTTTCTCAACAGCTTGTCCAGACTGGTTTGCATCTCCGGCTCCAGGTCCGGCCGGCTGCAGACGGCTTCCAATTGATCTTGAATCCCGAGCAGGCTGTTTACCGGAACGGCCACGTCCCGGGTGCCCGTAAAAAAATGAGGGCCCAGGGACTCTTCCAGGACGGCCTTGTCGGCTTCCAGGCTCTCCCGCATATCTTCCAGGGGCATCAGATCCCGGAGTCCGGCATCCCCGACCTCCCGGCTGTTGTTGATAATATCGGCGAGCTCGCTTTCTATCGCATGCAGCAGTTCCGGCGAACGGGGCATTTCGTACTGGTTGAACAGCCCCTTGAAGGTATGGACCCGGCGAAACACCTCGTTTACCTTACGGGAGACAGGGCCGGCCTCCTCTGTCAGCTCGAAGAATTCCTGCTGCATAAAGTGCTCATAGGCGGCAACACAACTGAGCAGATCATTCTTGTTTTCCAGGGCGGATACAATATAGGAAAGCCTCTTGTGTTCCTTCTCCACCTCCTGCTCCAGCCGAATTTTTTCCGTGATATCGGTTATGACCACCATCATCTGACGGTCGGCGAGAAGCCTGTATTCCGCCTCCAGGTGCCGGTTGTTGATATAAAACCGCTTCGGCAGCAGAGAAATAATGGTTTCCTGCTTAAAGTCGTCCTCCTCCCGCAGCACCTTGCTCAGGGTTTCAGCAAAATGGGTCTTCGAGAACCCGTCTTCGGAAAAAAGCAGATCCGGAAGCTTCTCTCCGGCCACATCCTTGCGGAAGATATTGATGCACTCCCGGCTGTAGTTGGGATCCACCAAAAGCTCCTCCCCGATGAGCATGAAAGCCTGGCCGGAGTTGTTGAGCAGCAGCGATATCTGCTCAGAGGTCTTGCGCACCTGGTCCAGCGTGTCCTGCAGACGCTGTTCCGCGGTCGTGCGGGCCTCCACCTCGCTGGTCAACCGGCTGTTTAACAGGTTCAGCCTGCGGTTCCAGTACAGAACGGCCAAAACCACGACCGCCACCCCTGCCAGCACCTTCCAGAGCAGCATGTAGTCAAAGCCCTTCTCCAGCTTGATCGACTTCCAGTTGGTTATCGTCTGCTCCTTGCGCTGCCGGGACAGGGTGGACAGGGCCTTGTTGAGCAGTGAGAGCAGCACCGGCTCATCCTTGAGGCCGGCCATTCGCAGGTCCAGTTTCAGATCCGTCTTGCCCGCGATTTTCAGGTTGAAAAAATTGTGTTTCTGCATGCAGGTTCCAATCACCGCTAGCGTATCCACGAACCCGAATATTCTGCCTTCACGGACGGCGGAAAGCCCCTCTTCCACCGAGTCGTACACCCTGATCCGGAGCTGCGGATACTTCCCGCCGATCCGTTCACCAACCGCAAGCCCTTTGAGGACGCCTATCCTCTTATCCCCGAGCTCGGCCAGACTTTTGATAAAAAGCTGCTCCGACCTGGTTGCAATCACCAGGGGAAGGGAGACGAGCGGATCGGTAAAGCGCAGATCCTTCCTTTTCCCCGCTGTTTTGGGCAGGGCGGACACGACATCGGCACTGCCCTGCTCCAGGTGGTCCAGGCTCTTCTGAAAGGAGTCGGCCGGGGTATAAATGACCGGCAGCCCCAGATTGTCCGCCGCCCGGTCCAAAAGATCCACGAGGATCCCCTCGGGCGTTCCCTCGCCGCTTAAGCGCTCCATGGGGTGCCAGTCGGAATGCACGGCAATCCTGATGTGCTTGAAATTGGCGTTTAGCCGGGCCAGATAGTTTTTTTCCCGGGGACTCAGGGAAACGGCCTTCCGGCTTTCTTCGGGCCCGGCGCCTACCCACTTGTTCTGCAGGGCGAGCATGGTTTCATCGCTGACCTGATCCATGGCCTTTTTCATGATCGCATGCAGCAGGGGCAGCTCTTTGCGGACACCGATCCGCAGGTCCTCGCTTTTGATGCCCTCGGCGTTGATTTCCCCGGCAAGCTTGACATTATCCAGCAAAAGCTTCCTGACCTGGAAGTTGCCGATATTCATGTTGGTAATCACGGCATCGACTTCCTTGAAGGAGAGCGCCTTCATCATCTCCCGGGTATCCTGGATCTCCACGATCTCAACCTGGTCATAAGCCCGCAGGATGTCCTCGTAATAGATGTCCTCTTCAATGGCCACCTTCCTGCCGAACAGGCTCTCGATGCCGGAATAGGCGCCAAAGTCGTTTCTGGTATAGACCACCGTGGGAATGGTGTAATAGGGCTCCGTATACAGGGTGAAATCGGTTCTCTCCTCCGTGTAGGAGATGGCCGTAATCATATCGACCGCACCTGACCGGAAATCCTGCAGGTTTTTGCTCCAGGGACCGAAACGCGGCTCGATATCGAGCCCGATCGCTTTTTCCAGCTTCTCCAGCAGATCCACGGTAAACCCTTTGTACTTCCCCGCTTCTCTGCCGCCGGAATAGGAAAACGGGGGGAAATTGTTCAACATTGCAACGGTAACGCTCTGGTGCCGGTTGATAAATTCCTGCTCGGCCGGGCTAAGCTGCAGATCACTGCCGGCAGAAGGAAGCTGCTGCTGCCTTTTCAGCTGAGGGCCCGCCTTTTCCGTGTGCTGCTGCGCTTGAAGGGCCGGGGCTGCTGCAAGAGCAGCCAAACCGAATACAATGGCCATGACAAATCGGATACGATACATAAAATCCTATAATAATGAAGAATTTAATGGATATCGGTTCATGGGCGCGCCTTGCACGCCACGCATGAGGTGCAAAAATCCACTTGCAGGCCAAGCAAATTCAATACCAAAACAGCAAAAATTCGCTTTTCTCTTGCGGCAGAGCAGCATCATGGCAAAATTTTTCCATAATATCGAAATGTTAAAGCACAAAGCGCGCGCGGAGCGCTCAAAAAATCCCCTTCTGCCTCTCCTGCTGCCTCCCCGGAATGCACGCCCGGGCCTGTCAAATCCGCCGGGCCCTTGTCGGGTTTTTGACTGCTGAAAAAACCTCCTTGCTATCCGGAATGCAGAAAAGATATAAAAACGAAGGGAAAATAAATGAAGGGGTTTGGCAGACACCGAAAAAACAGGAACAGTTTATCCATGCGCCGAAAGCTTGCATTGATCACCGCAGCGCTTATGGCACTGGCCGTTTTGATCGCCTTGTCGGGATGCGGAACAAAGCGGCCGGATACGGGCATACCAGCCAAAACCCGCGACAGCTACCGGGTAAACGGCAAGTGGTATCACCCGATAACCGATTCTGACGGGTTTCACCAATCCGGAACCGCTTCCTGGTACGGCGCCGCCTTTCACGGCAAAAAGACCGCCAACGGCGAAACCTATAACATGCATGCCCGGACCGCGGCTCACAAGACCCTGCCCCTGGGGACTTTCGTCCTGGTGCGCCGCCTGGACAACGGCAAAGAAACCATTGTACGCATCAACGACCGCGGGCCCTTTGTGCGGGGACGGGTCATTGACCTCTCCCGGCGGGCCGCACGGGATATTGACATGATCGGCCCGGGAACCGCCCCGGTGGAAATCGCTGCCATGGAAAAGGGGATAGCGGGCAGCAGCCGGGGGGATAAGGAGCATGAGGATTTCTACACCGGCGATTTCGCTGTGCAGGTCGGCGCCTTTGTCCACAAAAGCCTGGCGGAAAAACTGTGCACAAAGCTGCGGTCCCGCTATGAGCACGTCTTTATCACCACGGTAAGAAGGCACGAGCAACTGTTCTACCGGGTACGCGTCGGCCGGTTTCGCTCGCTTGCAAAAGCGGAGCAGGCTGAGGCGCGCCTTGTCTTGACCGGATACCCGAATGCATTTGCGGTGGCTGCTGACGACAGATAGTACGGGACCGGGTCAAAACAAGCGGGAGATAAAGCAGGTACCGCCGGAGCCGCCGTCTTTGCCGCCCACCGGCTCGGTGCTGACGACAAAATTGGACACCGGCTGCGGGCCGGCACACATCTGCTGCTCACATTCCGGATAGGCGGGAGCCTGCCCGGATATAAAACCTACCGTGATCCTGTATGTCCGCCCCTCATGCACGAATTGTTCGCCGGGCCGCAGGATAGCGCTGATTTCCCGGCTGTCCGGCACCTGCAGTCTCAGCCGGGCTTTTGCGGCAGCGCAGTTGCATCCGCTGCAGCAGGAGCAATCCGGGGTGTTGCTGTACTGCAGGGCATATCCGCCCCGCAAATGCACCCCGCTGGATGCGAGAAAGGCGATGTCCCCGTAGCCGTCGGATACGGTATCGCTCCCCTTAATGCGCCTGCCGATAAAAACCCAGCGCTCTGCATTGCTTCCCAGGCTGACGGCAACCACCGCATCTTTCTCGGACAAGCCTTCCAATGCGTGTTCATTGGGCGCTTTTTTGCCGAAGGCGCCCTCTTCGGTCTGAATCCGGATCCGATTCTCTTCTGCATCCACCACACTCACCGATCCGGAAAACACGTGCGGCTGCAGCGCGGCATGGAGCGGGGCAGCGGCCAGGACCAGTGCAAGCAGCAAAAAACCGCCGTGCAAACCGGGCTTTCTGCTCAAACGGGATTGCGCCATAAAACCCTCCGATTCCGTCATTGGTTCAAGCCTTCGCACACACGGCCGGTATCCAAAATAGCGGTTTCATGAGCAGAATGTCAAATTTGCCGGGCAGCATCTTTTTCTGCGGCGATAGGGGGCCTGTCTACCCGCGAAAATCCAGGATGTATTTAAAACCCTCCCCGCAGAGTACGCGCGGCATCAAGCCGGGGGCTGCTTCCGGCCTGACGATATCCTGGATCAGGGTTTGCAGCACAGGCTGCCATGCATCCAGAAAACCGACGGCCCGCTGCATATCCGCCGGTGCCAGGCCGTAGCTCCCTGCAATCGTGATTTCATGATAGTGGATCAGGTCAACCAGGGCGGCGTCCAGGATCGTGTTTTTGGTGAGGCCGCTGAAAAAAACGAAGCGCCCGCCCTTTTTGAGTTTCTGCAGGCCGCCGGCAAAGGCTTCCGTGTCCGGGCAGGCGTTGATGACAGCGTCAAAGGCGCTCTCCCGCGTATCCGTGACGCAGGAGATCCCGGTTGCATTCAGAAAAAAACGCGCGGCCCGGATTTTCTCCCCGCTTTTTTCGATGACCGTTGGTTTCGCGCCGGCTGCCTGAATCCGGAGGGCGGCCAGAAGTCCCATGGTCCCTCCGCCGTAAATCAAAAACCGGGCGTTTTGCTCCACGGGACAGCCTTCCAGGGCATGAACAATGCATCCCGCCGGCTCGGCAAAACAGGCAATGGCCGCGTCGAGGGATTTTGGAACAGGGATCAGGCTGCCCTCCGGTACGTCTATCTCGCTGGCAAAGCCGCCGTCTCTATGAAATCCCAGAATCCGTATGCGCTCACACCGGTTTTCCCGTCCGGCCAGGCAGTGCCCGCATGTTCCGCAGCAGATGCCCGGCCATACGACATATCGGTCTCCCCGGTTGTCGACAACCGCCATTTCATGGCCGGGAACCCGGGGCAGAACCAGATCCCGATGTCCCTGGTCCCACATTTTCGCGTCGGTGCGGCAGATGGCGCAAAAAAGCACGCGAAGGCGCAGCTCGCCTTCACGGATCTCCGTCATTTTGTTGTTCTCCCGGATTTCCAGGCACCTGCGGCCGGTCAGCACCATCTTCATATCCCCTCCTCTGCGGTAAGACTCTTTTTGCAGGCCCATTCATACAAGCCACGCCTCCAGCCTCCGCACTCCCTTGTCCGGCTCCCGGTTCTGGGCGGCGACCCAGGCCCTCAGGGTGGCAAAGGCATCCCCGCTCTCCAGCGCATCGGCCGCGGTTTCCAGGCCCTGATCAATGGTGGGAACCATATCCGCGGCATAAAAAATCAGGGCGGCATTGAGCATGACCGCCTCCTTCCGGATGCCGGCTTCCCTGTTACGCATCAGGCGAACAAAGCGGCGGGCCTCGGCGTCTACGGATCGGGAAGGTGCCAGATCCGCGGGATCGCCTTTTCCCAGCCCGTGACGCTCCGGCAGAAGGGTAAAGGTCTCGATTGCTCCGGATTCGGTAAGCCTGGCACAAACACTGGGACCGGCGGCTGAGGCCTCGTCCATGCCCGCCCGTTGGGGTTTTACGCCCTTGACGGTACCGTGGACAACGACTGCCCTCCGGTAGCCGATGGCCCGCATCACCCGGATAACGGGCAGAATCATCTCCCGGCAATAAACACCCCGCAAACCAACGCTCGGCAGGGCGGGATTGGCCAGAGAGCCGGCGATATGCAGAGTGGATCCGAAATGAATCTGGGACAGGATCCGGCCGAGGGCACCGGGATGAACAGCCCGGCTCATCCCGTTAAAAAGGCCTATAC
>CAZWNV010000058.1:0-15856 GCA_964635265.1 uncultured Desulfobacteraceae bacterium | reverse complement strand
CAGGTCTGAGAGCTGGTGGCGTCGAACTGATCCCATTGCCCAGGCGGGCGGCACATAAAGCGAAGGCGGCGTCAATCCGGTGTCAGCAAACCAATTGTAGCAGGCGCGGATTTTCCCGGCAATTTCCTGCGTGGAGAGGCAGAGGTGCTCGGCCTCGTTTCGCGACAGCAGAACTCCGTGCAGCCTGTGCCGGATGGAGGTCTTTTTCCCGGCCCTGTGCCGCCAGCCATGACCGGCCAGTTCGCAGCCCGAGCGCTTCAGCGATTTTACGCAGGCAATATCGGTGCGGGACCAAGACCGGCCCGGGACGATCAGAAGGGTTGCCGGATGCACCGCCATGCGCTCCAGCAGCCGCAGGATTTCCTTTACCCGGGGCAGGGTCTCGGGCATGACATCATGAATGGAGACCACCGCGGCTTGCCGGAACCGATCAGGCCTTTCTTTTCGCATTCTCCCCTGCCCTCCCGCGCCGCGACAGGATATCGCCGAACAGCTCCAGCCACTGGGTGACGGTACGCTCGTTAAAGGCTTTTGCCGCCCTGTGGGCGGTATCCGCCTTTTGGAGCCGGTCCGGATACGCCGCGGCCGATACCCGGGCAATGGCCTCCGCCAAGGGCTCCCGGGGGGCTATGGCATAGACCCCGGCCGCCAGCTCAGGCCAGTTCAATATGCCGCAGTTTCCGGAAACCAGGACCAGCCGGCGCCGCGCCATGGCCTCGAGCGCTATGGTACCGAAGGACTCCTCCTCAGAAGGCAGCAGCAGCATGTCCACATCGTCAATTATCGTCCTGACCCTTTCCCTGGAGACCCAGCCCACATATTCGATATTGGCGCATCTTTTTGCCTGCGCCGCCACC
The DNA here is from genome assembly GCA_964635265.1 of uncultured Desulfobacteraceae bacterium. Lineage (GTDB taxonomy): Bacteria > Desulfobacterota > Desulfobacteria > Desulfobacterales > Desulfosalsimonadaceae > M55B175. Next base: position 14,999 of record CAZWNV010000058.1, on the reverse strand, counting down.
TCCTCCCGCATCGGCCCGTCGCCGGCAATAACAAACCGGATATGGGAGAGCTCGCGGGCCGCGGCAAGGATATCCCCGATATTTTTCTCACCTGCCAGCCGCCCCGCATAACAGACGGATGCCAATTGCCGGGACAGTGGCGCAAAGGGCGGCATCAGAAATGATCCGGCAATCGGGGTCCCGATCACCCGCACCCTCTCAGCGCCGTCCCGCTCCGCCTCCGCGATCATCTCCTCGCTGGTGCCCACCACCTGCTGGCTTAAACGGAACAGGAGCCGGTTGAGCCCTTTCATGGAAAGACGGCTCAGACCGGAGAAAACAGAAGTCCAGTACACCTCGGTCAGTTTCTCGTAGCGGGTATGATAGGCGGCACACAGGGGAATGCCCAGATACCGCGCAATGAAGAAACCCAGCAGCCCGTACGGGCCGGGGGTTGGGACCACAACGACATGGGGGGCAGCGGTTTTGATCTTTCCCCATATCCAGGAAGCCCGGGGCCAATACAGCCGCTGGGTTGCATCCCCCGGCAGGGGAAAAGAGATCGCAGGCGCGGGATCGGCTGCGTCAGTCCCGGGACTGACAAGCTCCGCGTGGGCGAGAAAGTCCTTTAAGTGCCCGACAAGGTCGGCATAGTAGGATCCAACGCCGTTTCTGCTGGCAATGGCATCCGATAAAAACAGCACCCGCAGCCGGCCGGGGGGGCAGGGAGGGCAGCCGCCGCCGGTCCTGTGGCTCCTTTTCCCGTTCTCCGGGGAAAAACCGTTCATAAAACCTCGCTATGGATCTTTTTTCCTGCCGCGGCCCTGTCCCCGGGTTCCTTGTTTCCGGCGCCGGGGGGCGGGCAGTAGCCGAACTTTTCCCATATATCGGAAAACTGTTGGTATATGGCCGCCTCCGAGAGCCCGTATGCCCACAGATCATAGTGATGGCCGCTCTTGTAGCTCTTCTGCCGGTTGTCCTGCTCCCGGATATATGCCGCAAAATCCCGCGTCATGGAAAAACCCAGCTGCTCATAAACAGCGCTGACGGTCGGGGCCAGCGCATTCTGGAGATCCTCCATGCGCACGACCGCCGGGCTCTGACCGCCGGCAGCCGGCAGGGTGTCCAGGATATGGGTATACGCGTAGCGCTGCACCGCAATCATCTGGTCCCGGAATTCGTGCCCCCGGATGTCATTGTCAAAAACCGCGGCGCCTGCCATCATGGAGCTGATATGGGAAGCCACCGCGTTGACAGGGTTGCGCACCGTCCCGATGATCCGGCTGTCCGGAAAAGTCCGGGAGAGGGCATGGATCATGGGCGAAAAAGCCACGTTCTTGGATAAAAACGTTTTCTGCGTCCCCCGGACGTAGAGGTGTTTTTTCAGACAGGATTTGTAGAACCCCATGATCCGGTCCTTCTCCGCATCGCAATAGTGGTCGTCAAAAAACGCCAGGCCGCCCAGCTCATCGAAAAAGGGAAAGGGAAGGATCAGGAGAAAGCAGGCAAATACCGGGACCAGCAAAAAATAATCCTCCTCTTCCGCGGAGAGCGAAATCCGGTGGATGTTGTCCAGGCTGCCGAAAACCCGCTGCTCCAGCCACCCGAGCAATCGGGAAAACGGGGCGCCGAAAAATTGATCCAGCCGGCCGAGCCCCAGCCAGAATTTGCGCTCGCAAACCGAGGGCGCAAGGATCAGCTCCCAGAGGCAACAGGTGGTAAAGCGATCCTTGTCCCGGGCGAGCAGCCGATGCAGAAACGTGGTTCCGCTGCGCGGGACGCCCACGATAAAAACCGGGGCGCGCACCTCCACGGACCGGTATCCCCGGAAAAACACCTCATCGAGCATAAACCCCAGCCAGTGCATGCTCTGGGCGATAAACAGCACCGGAAAAAGGCCGGCCATTATGACAAACCGCCTCCCCGTGAGCCGGGCCTGCGTGCCCCGGCTCCTGAAAAAGGTGCGCCAGAACAGGCGGAAAAATGTCTGGTAGCTGATCCAAAGATTCTTCATAAAATGCGGCATTGCCATCCAACCCTTTTCTAAAGCTGCACAAGCTCGTGCCGGGGAACACGCATTAGGCGGTCCCTGTTTTGCGCAAAAATCCGGGCCTGCACGGGAAAACCCTTACCCCATAAAATCCCTCTGTAGCATAGAGCAGCACAGCGGGAAAATGACAATTGCATCAAATTCAGATGGCATTCCGGTTTCACCGCAGGCACCCCGCATACAACCACGGGCCACAGCCTGGAGACAGCTTTTTCCGCTTCCGGGATGCCGGCTACCGGCCTTTTCACCGGCGATCCCATACGGCATTCCCGCTTTACATATCACTCCCGTTTTGTTAAAAATTGTTTAAAAGTTCCCGTTGCCGGCGGCTCCCAAAAGCTGTGACCATTCCCCTGGGGGATGACAATCATACGGGCAGGGCCCTGTCCTGTAGTGGACCATATATGAACCGATTTTCAGGCTTTCCGCTTTTTTTTCTCCTTTCTGCAGTGCTTGCTGCCGGCTTCCCGCCCGTTGCGCCGGTCTGTGCCCAGGACAGTCCCTCAGGCATCGGGCAGAGCCAAAACCAGCACTTGTCCCCTGCCACGCCTGCTGTCCGCAGAATCCGGCTGACCGCCGAGGAGCAGGCGTTTCTGGAGAAGCACCCGGTTGTGCGGGTCGGCAACGAAGATGACTGGCCGCCGTTTGACTTCAGTGAACACGGGCGTCCCAAAGGATACGCCATTGATCACCTGGAGCTGCTGGGGCAGCACCTGGGCATCTCCTTCGAATACGTGAACGGCTATACCTGGTTCGAGCTGCTGGGACTTTTCCGGGACCAGGAAATCGACCTCCTGCCCTGCTTGTGGAAGTCCGAGAGGCGGGAGCAGTTCATGTGTTTTACCGAACCCTTCCTGGAGCTGCCCTATGTGATCGTCGCCCGCAAGGGGGATACCGCCATTCAGACATTTCAAGACCTCAAGGGCAGAACTGTTGCGGCAGCCAAGGGCTACAAGCAGGAAGAGGTACTGCGCTCCTCCTATCCGGAGATCACCATCTTTGAAGTCCAGAATTCCCTGCAGGGGCTGGAGGCTGTCGTATACGGCGAGGCCGATGCCTATATCGGCTACCAGGGAACGGTGGCCTATCTTATGGCCACACGCTTTCTGGGCAACCTCCGGATCTGCGGGGAATGCAAAACGCCTGAACTGGGCCCGCAGGGCCTCTACATCGCCGTGCGCCAGGAGCTTCACCTGCTGCGGGACATCCTGCAGAAAGCCATGGATCTTGTCACCGACAGGCAGAAGGTGGAGCTGGCCCAGAAGTGGATAGCCGTGGAGAAAAGCGAGGGCCCGGAGCTTACCACTGCGGAAAAAGTTTTTCTGCGCAGGCACCCGGTGCTCAAGGTGGACAACCTGCAGAACTGGGCACCCTTTAATTTCAACGAAAGAGGCAGGCCCAAAGGTTTCTGCATCGATTATATGAGGCTTATTGCAGAAAAACTGGGAATCGGGATCGAATGGGTAAGCGGGCCGAGCTGGGGGGAATTCATGAATATGCTGCAGACCGGGGATATTGACTGCCTCTGTGACGTGGTAAACACCCCCCACCGACAGAAAACCATTACTTTTACCGAAACCTACCTGAACATTTTTTCGGGTATTGTGGTGCGGAAAGGAAACGACAGATTTACCCGGCTGGCGGACCTGTCCGGCAGAAAAGTGGCTGTTCCGAAAGATTTTTACTATCAGGAGATCCTCGAGACCCATTACCCGGAACTACAGGTGGTGACCCAAAAAGACTCCCTGAGCTGCCTCAAGGCGGTTTCCTCGGGAAAGGTGGAGGCGGCTTTGTCTGAGAAGCCGGTCTTTGACCACCTGATCAACCAGCATTTCCTCACGGGCCTGAAAAGCGTCCCGATCATGGACAGCCCGCATTTCGAGAACACCCCCGTGGCCATAGGCGTGCGCAAGGAGAGAAAAATCCTGGCAGGCATCCTGGAGAAGGCCATGGAGAAAATCCGCCAGGAGGAACTGGCCGCTCTGCACAGGCGCTGGCTGCAACAGGAAAAGCCCGGACCGGGCAGCCCCCGGATCATGCTCTCCCAGCAGGAGCGCAAATGGCTCGAAGGAAAAAAAGCCATCCGCATCTGTGTCCATCCCTCCTGGCTGCCCTTTGAGGAAATCGATGAAAACAAGGATTACAGGGGAATTACAGCCGACATCATGGAGCTGCTGGAGAACAGAATCGGGGTTCCCATCCGGGTCATGCCCACAAAAAGCTGGCAGCAAAGCCTTGATGCCATGGAAAAGGGACAGTGCGATCTTCTCTCCGGTGTATCCAAAAGCAGCCAGCAGGAGCGCGGCTTTGTTGTTTCCAAGCCCTATATCGATTCCGTCACCGTGATGGTGGCCAGAAACGGCCAGCCTTATATTCCGGATCTGCACGCCCTGGAGGGCAAAAAGATCGGCATCGCCCGCGGCAATCCGGTGGGGAACTATCTGCAGAAGCGCTTCCCGCAAATCCGCCTGCATTTTTATCCGGACCTGGACCGGGCCCTGAGCAGTGTGGCCAAGGGAGAAACCGATGTTGCCCTGGGCAGCCTGCACCTTGTCAGTCACGCGATCCATGAACGCGGGCTTTATGATCTCAAAATCGCGGGGCAGACACCGTACAAGGACTCTTTGGGCCTGGGAATCCGAAATGACGAACCGATCCTGAACTCCATCATAAACAAAGCCCTGGAGTCGCTCTCCGAGCGGGAGGTGAGCCGGATCACCAGGAAATGGCTGTCCATCCGGTATGAAAAGGGAACCGACACCATCCTTTTGCTCGAGATCCTGGCGGCCGGGGCATTTCTCATGACCCTCTTTATTTTCTGGAACCGAAAGCTTGCCGGTTTAAACCGAAAGCTCGGGACAGCCCACGAATCCCTGGCCATTAAGAGCCGGGAGCTGGAGCGGCTCTCGGCAACAGATCCCCTGACCGGCATTTTCAACCGCTTGAAGTTCGAGGAAATCCTGCAGCATGAAATCAGGCGGGTGCACCGCACAGGAGGGCCTTTCGCCCTGATCATGCTGGATGTGGACTATTTCAAGGAAATCAACGATTCCCTGGGGCACCAGGCCGGAGACGACGCGCTCCGCGAAATCGCAGGCCTTTTGCAGGCCAATATCCGGCAGGCGGACAGCCTCGGCCGCTGGGGCGGGGAAGAGTTTCTGATCCTGTGTCCGAACACCTCGGAGCGGGGGGCGGTTGTCCTGGCCGAACATCTCCGGCAGGTCATCGCGGAACAGAAGCCGACCGCGGCCGGCACAATCACCTGCAGCTTCGGGGTTGCTGAATACCGTCAGGGAGAAGGGGAGAATCAGCTTCTAAGCCGGGTGGACCGCGCCATGTACAGGGCGAAACAGCTCGGAAGAAACAGGGTGGAACTGGCTGCCGAGGCGGCGGCTTCCGCCGAAACCCCCGTATGAGACAATTTTCCTATGTGGCGCTGGTCATTGAACTGGGGAGAAATTACCGACTCCATCGTTATCGGCACATGCCCCATGAATCCCTCCGACCTGCAGCGGATTCACTCCGAAGCCGGGGTCAGCGGCGTGCTCTCCCTGCAGCACGGAGACTGTCTGGCCTACTGGGATATAGACCATGCAGCCATCCAGCACATGGGAGGCGAACTGGGTTTGTGGATGGAACGCTGCCCTATCCGAGATTTTGATGTGCCCGACATGCGCCGGCATCTGCCCGATGCGATCCAGTTTCTGACAGCCATGATCCAGCAAGATTTCCGGGTCTATGTCCACTGCACGGCGGGTATCGGACGGGCGCCCCTCACGGTATTGGGCTACCTGGCCCTTGTGGAGGGTATCGCTCCGGAGGCAGCACTCCGGCGCATCCGGGCCGGCAGGCCTGAGGCCGCGCCCCCATGGGAGGCCTTCGAAGGCTGCCGCAGGGACCTGGCTGACAGGTACCGGGAGGCGATTGGCCGGCTGGCTTACACTTTCTACGAGCAGGGAACCCACGGGGATGCCCGCACCGACTGGATACAGGCAGAAAAGCAGATTCTGCGCGCCGTTCTGTCGCAAGGGGCACCTCGGTAAATTTTGCCGATCGAAACTGACCATTACCCAATCCATCACCCGGGATGAATACCGCCGCCGCCCCCTTTTTGCGACAGGCGGTGGGCCGTCCACCAGGGAGCATCCTCATAGCCGCTTTTGCCTGTGTCCCCGCTGCGCCAGACAAACTCGTGGTGCGCCCTGCCCTGCCGCTCAGGCAGAACCCTTTCCAATGCAGCGGGAAAATCGCCGCAGCCGTAACCCAGACAGAGATAAGAGGCCGCAATATCGCTGCACCCCCGGGACTCCCAGTTGCCTTCTGCGTCATAGTGGAACTCGGATCCCGGATATGATCCCGTAAGAAGAAAACCGGGAGGCTCTCTTGTGTTGAAAGTGACCGAGGCGGCAAAAACGCGAAAAAAATCCCCGGCCACCGAGAAGGAGGGAAAGCGCTGATCGCATGCGCCGGGCAAAACGATGGGCACCGCCCGTCCGTCCTTTCGTATCTCCACGCCGTCATCCGCGACAACGCGGTGCTCGGAATAGCCCTCAACACCCAGGAGCAGGGCCTCTTCCCGGCGGTCGAGGGCCACTGCCACACCAGCAATATGGAAGAGGGCGGCAAACTCCGGATGGTGCAGAAACTCCCGCATCCGCTCCGTATAGCCCTCTTCTTCGGTCACAAGCGCCGCCTTAACGGAATAATGCTCGATTAAAGCCTCGCCCGGCCAGGGGAAATAGTAAAGCCGGAAAAAGGCGCCGACCCAGTCGGATGATGGATTCCCGCCGTCAAAGGCCAGGCCGAACACTCCCCGGTGCTGTGCGATGCGGGCGGACCACGCGAAATGTTCCCCGCTGGCATCCGCGGAACCGCGCCAACCCACGGCTTTGCTTGCCTCGGGAATAAAATTCACCCGCATCAGGATCATTCGCAAAAAATCCTGTATCCCCTGAACGGAAAAAAACACCACGCCATCCGGCCGGCATTCCTTCAAATCCATGGGACCGCCTCCCTGCGCCCGGAACACTCCGGGATATTGCTTTTTCCCGCACGCTTCGGGGCTGTGCATCAGGCGCCGAAGGTGATCACGTCGCCGTTTCCCAGGTATGCCGTATCCTTGGACCGGTAGCGCGCCGTTCCCTGCACAACAGGATAGCCGGCGTCTATAAATTTTTTTGCGGTAATCACCCCCGTGCAATGGTTGCACCCGATCTTATCAAAGCCGTACCTGCCGAGCGCGATCACCAGGTCGTCGTATTTCGGATCCCAATTTTCGAAGGGCGAGATGTGGAGACCGCCGTAGATACCATGCAGATTGTCATTATCATACTTGATTTCGCGATAGGCCGTCTCGGCAAACTGAATGATGCTCTGGTGGCAGCACCCTGTCACGCTGACCATCCCCTTGTCTTTGACGTTAAAAAACATGGACTGCTCGCCGTAGACGCGGCAGATAATGGGCACATCAAACACAAAGGTGGCAAAGCCCGGGATGCCCAGGGGGTTGACGTGCAGCCCCTTTTTTACCTTGTGCACTCTGCCCTTGTGGCCTGAATCCTTGATATAGCGCATCCCTTCCTCGTAGAAAGTCTCGGGCACAAAAAGGTCGATGGTCGGATGATACTTACAGGTAACGGGCAGGCCCCAGAAGTGATCGAAATGCTCATGGGAGATAAAAAGGCCCTCGATCTCTTTGTTGGCAAGCATCTTATCGATCCCTTCGCGCTTGAAGCTCTCATCCGTCCACGCGTAGGACCACCCGGTATCCAGGAGTATCCTGCGTTTTCTGCCGCTTGTCTCCTCGATTTCGATGAGGCAGGAATAGCCCCCGGAGTTATCCGGATTTACCGCCAAATCCCGTTGAATCGCCCAGGCTTCTCCGAGCTTTTGCGGCAGAAGATGCCTGATTGTCTTGATGCCCTTGTCATAGGAACCCTTTCCCAGGCCCTTGCCGTCACCAAAGGGCGGCCAGTTATAATCATACTGATTCACCAGAAGACCGCCCGCTTCCTTGATGTCATGCATGAGTGTCGCATTATCGAACCAGCTTGTTTCACTGATATTGGTGATCTTGATCCGTTTGCACGCACCGATATCCGTTTGTTTCCTTTTCGTCTCGGCAAAATGCGCTTTTCGCCACGGAGCATAGGAGTAAACCCCCATGCTGCCGATGGCGCCCGCCAACAGCCCCATGGAGGCCCCCTTGACGAAGTTTCGGCGGCTCATCTGCCCCTTGTTCTCATCGGACATGATCAATCCCTCCTTTCTCCTTCTCCCCGCTTACTCCGGAATGGTGTTTACCGCACTCGCAATCAGGGGAGTTGCCCATACTGCAACGAAAAACAGCAAAACCCCGGCCACCGCGCCGACACCGAGTCCAACGCCCATGCCCGGGCTCCACCCGAACTCTTCGATTTTTGCCTTCTCGGCCTCGCGGTCAGCCGCGATCTCCCCGGCAGTCTTGGGCACCATCTTCCAGCCGGGCCAATTATCCATGAACCAGTGGTGCACCAGCCAGATATTGACCAGCCAAATCATGGGGATCATGGGAAACTGCTGCGGATGGGAGAACCCCTTCTGGGTTCCGAGAAACAAATGGGAGGTCTTGTAATAGAGGATATAGAAAGCGATTGCCGCGGCGGCAGCGATGATTGTGCGGATCAAGGCATTTACGGCAAGGCTGTATTTATTGGGCCAGTTGCCGCAATAGAAATAGATGAACAGCGCCGGGACCAGAAAGAAAACCGCTATCTCGGCCGAGTGCAGCCACCGCCAGTCGGTGGCCATGAGCCTGCGGGTCCCCCGGATCGCCTCTCCCCATGCCAGCTCCTGAATGAAATGAAAGAAAAAATACATGCAAAAAGCGATGGCAATGATGCCAAAGAAGGTGGCGAGCCGCCGCAGTCCCGCACGCCGGATCAAAATAAACGGAAAACGCCCCCAGATCGTCTCCACCATCCACAGGCTTACGATGCAGCACACGATCCAGCCCAGATGGAAGGCACCCGAAACGGTATTGGCAAAGGACTGCCACCAGGGCGGCGTAATGGCGGCAAACTCCTGCCACGGGTAATAGAGAATGCTCATGTGCGAATGCACCGTCAGGAAATAGATAATGGTGGTCAAAAAAAAGGTCATTACCCAGATGCTGAACCCCTTCGTGGGCTGCTGCAGATCCCGCCACGGGGCCTCTTCACAGGCAACGATCCAGGCGGGACTCAACCATGCGGCAATGGTGGCGAACATGAGGCAGGAAAAGGCCGCATATTCATTGGCGAAAAAATCTGTCACGCCTTCGAGCTTCATAAGGCTGCTCTCGCTGAAATAGGCAAGGCCCAGATTTCCGAGAATGCCTTCAAAAACCAGCGCAATAAACACATAGACAATCACGAACGATGTAAAGGTCAGGACCGCTCCTTTTGCCAGGGGATGCGCCTTTTCCAGCCACCCTCTCTTGAAGGGCCAGTAATTGAAGACATATGTCATCCACACAAGGGCAATCAGCCACCAGGTCGTATGACTGAACCCCACATAAGGCGTATAATTGCGAAACACCCCCCGCGGGTCCTGAAAAATCCACCAGCTTGCATAAAAGATGATCAGGGTCAGCAACAGGGAGGCAATCGCCGGCACGGGCCCGGGCCATCTTTTCACAAGCTTGCGCTCCTGCAGGTATCCCTGCCCGAAGCGCTCCTCTGCTGTTTCTTCCATAGCCGTCCTCCTTTCCTTCCACCCGCCCGAAATGGCAGGCTGAGATTGGAACAAAGCCTTACTTCGTCTGCCGGACTGTCCCGGCTTTCGGCCGAAATAGCTCCCGTGCGATCTCGGCCTTGCTTTTCCCCTCTGTGGCGACACCCTGCTTGGCAGCTTCTTCCAAAAGCATATCTCCCGCTTCCGCCAGCAAGGGATAACAGGAATCAAATGAATCAAAATAGTCCGGACTGCGCCGCTCTTGCGTGCCCTCTTGAAAAGAACGCACCGCCTGCGCAATAAGATTTAAGGCACGGGCAAAGACCCCGTGCTTCATGAACTGCCTTCGGCCTGGATCCATTGTCATATACGCACCCCTTTGGATTTTCCCTCTGAAGCAAGGGCGCAGGAATGCACAAGAAGCGCGGGGTGGAGGCTACATGAGGTAACAGCAGAAAGGAGAAAGGAAACAACTGCTTGCGCTAGCAATAACCTGCCGCCTTTACAGGAATTTTTTGCAAAATTCATGCCTTGAATTTTGCGATGCGACGGTAACGCAGGGCCGGTTTATCCACAGGCGCCAGACGGGCGAAACATGGCTTTTGGGGCCCCGGCCGGCAGCGGACCGGTTGATGCAGACCGTAACGATAAGCGTTACCGAAACGTTGCCAAGGGGTTGTCGTAACGCTTATCCCTGCCAAAATACCCTGTTACGGAACACTTCAGTCCCCGGGCAATCCATAGTCTTGCCGAAGCGTCGCGGAGAGATGCCTGACTGTCTGGAACCCTTTTTCCACCGTTTTTTCCAGATCCGGATTGATCAGACAACAGGTTGCCGGAGAGATCAGGCTCTGGGAGATAAGCTGCTGCCAATCGATGCCTTTGCCGCATAAGATGCTCCACACAGATTCCAGCTGATCGCGAAGGCTTTGCAGGGATTCCTTCTCGAAAGGCTCGATATTGGTCGGCACGATCCCCCAGGCCAGGACCCCGCCCCTTTCCAGGAAACGCTTGATGGATGCTCTGTATGCGGCAAACACGTCCCGGTTGGTATAGATGTCCATGGACAGAATATCGATGTCCATCCCCAACAGGAAATCCCAGTCCGGATTGCCGCAGAGATGAACCCCCCTGGGCCGATCGATCATTGCAAAAAAGGATTCCATATCCGCTTTTGCCTGGATATCGCCGTAGCCGGAGAGGGCGGAAAACAGAAACTGCAGCCCGGGTTCATCGATAAACATGAAGGCGTTTGCATTTTTCCGCTTGAGACGCTCCAGCTGCACATTGACGCGGCGCGCCATAAACTCGAACATAAAGGGCCGCACCGTGTCATTAAAGAGAATGGGCCGGTCGTTTTCGTCGTTGATGTTAAACCCGAAGCTTATCGGCCCCTCAAGCTGGCCCCGGATCGCCGGGCGATCGGCAAGCTCCGTCTTCAGGAACCGGTGATAGACCGCCGAATAATCCGGGCTTACATCAAAGAGGGCCGGATCATCAAAGCCTGCCATCACCGATTCCAGCTCATCCATGAACTTATCCGTGGAGAATGAGAGCTTCTGCGCCCCTGCATCCAGAACAATACCGGGAAAGTGCTCGGCTGCCTGCACGTACATATCCTCGTAGTAGGAAAGGCGGGGCAGCTGCGGCCAGAACGGGATGTCCACGGAAAGCGCTACTTCCAACGCGCGTTGCGCGTCGGTATGCGGCATCACGGCCATGGCTGTTGTCAAAAGATTTCCGGGAATCGGCATCAGCACGTCCTCCTGTTTTTCCGTTGCGCCTCGGCCGGGAGGCTAACCTTCATAATGTAATATTGCCTTGACCTAAATCAAAAAAGCGGCGGATGGGAAATCCTGATGCGCATTCCGGGGGCACCTTTTTTTTGCAGAAGGGCCCAAACAGATTTATTATTTGTTTCCACAAACAATGAGCAGCAGACAAGGAGATGGGATGAAACACTGGGTTGCGGAAAAACTGGTATGCCCGGACTGCCTGCCGGCAGAAAACCCGCTGGAACTTGCCAGCCGGCGGCAGGCAGAAGGCGATATCCTGGAGGGGGATCTGCGCTGCCCGGCGTGCGGCCGCAGTTACCCGATCCGGGACGGCATTGCCGTGCTCCGGCCGCAGAAATGGGTTCCGCCGGCGAGCGGCAATAACGGATACAACGCTCCATTGATGTTGTCCGCCTACATGTGGAGCCATTTCGGGGATCTCCTGGCAGATGCCCGGGCAACCGAGGCTTACAGGATCTGGGCCGGAAGCTTCCCCGCAGGCAGCGGAGACGCCCTGGATGTGGGCTGCGCGGTGGGCCGCCTTTGCTTTGAGCTCTCCGGCACCCATGACCGGGTCATCGGGGTGGACACGTCCACGGCCTTTATCGCCAAGGCGCGGGAGATTGCCGCTCGCAGGCAGCTTGATTTCGAAATGGTCATCGAGGGCCATATCACCAGCAGGCAGCATCTGCCGCTGCAAGATCAATGGCGTTTTGCGAACACCGAGTTTGTCGTGGCCGATGCCCTGGCCCTGCCCTTTCGCCGGCACGATTTTGCAAGCGTGGCGGCCGTCAATATCCTGGAAAAAGTGCCGGCCCCCTTACAGCACCTCGCGGAAGTCAACCGGGTCCTGCGCCTGGGCGCATCCCGCTTTCTCTTCTCCGACCCTTTCTCCTGGGATGCGGCATTTTCCGCACCGGAGCGGTGGCTGGGCGGCAGCAACAACGGAACCCCTTACAGCCGCCGGGGCATTGATACCATGCGCCGGCTTTTTGCCGGGGAGTTCGGGGTGTTTGATCCGCCCCTGCAGATTGCCGACCAGGGCGATGTCTCCTGGAAAATCCGCAAGACGGAAAACCTGTGGGAACACATCACCTCCCAGTTTCTCCTCGGCTGCAGAACATCTGATTCCGATGCAGGCGAAACCGAATTTCCAACACCCGGATTGGAATAATAAAGGAAGAACTGCTTTGAAATTGCGGCACGGCATCTGCGGTTTATGTTTCCACAGCCCCGGATGCGGGGTGATTGCCCATCTTGACGAGAATGAACGGATCGTCGGCCTGGAGCCTGATCCCGGCGCTCCCGCCGGGGACGTGCTGTGCCCCATGGCCGGGAGCGTGGAAGAAATCGTATACTCGGAAAAACGGCTCACCCAGCCCTTGAAACGCACGGGGGCCAAGGGAACCTACGAATTTGCCCCCATCTCCTGGGATGCGGCCTATGACCTGATTGCCGGGAAGCTCGGGGAAATCAAGGCCCGGTACGGGCCCGAGGCCGCCGGGTTCTACGCGGGCACGGGTTCCTATGAACGCAGCTTTAAGGATGCCTTCCAGCTGAAGGGCTCGGAAATCTATCTCGCCTCCAGCATCCTGTTTCCCTACGGATCGCCCAACACCTTCGGCGTGGGCGCCCCCTGCTATACCTCCCTGGGGGTCCTGGCTCCCAAGGTCACCATGGGATGCCGGCACATCGACATGTACTCGGACGTGGACAACGCAGACCTCATCTTTGTATGGGGCACCGACCCGTCTACATCCACGCCGCCGTCCATGTATAAGCGTCTGCAAACCGCTGCTGCGGAAGGGGCTGATATCGTTGTCATCGATCCGAGAAAAACCCGGTGTGCCGAAATCGAGGGCAGCCAATGGATCCCGATCCGCCCCGGCTCCGACGGCGCCCTGGCCCTGGGGCTCTCCCATGTGCTGATCCGGGACGGTCTCTACGACAGGGAGTTTGTCGAGCACTGGACCCGGGGATTTGATGATTTTGCCGAATACGTCCGGGAGTTTCCGCCGGAGCGCGTGGCACGCCTCACCGGCATATCCGGGGACAGCATCGAAGACCTGGCCGAACGCATTGCGGATGCCGAAGGCGCCACCTACATCATGTACACGGGACTGGAATACACCAAAAGCGGCGTGCAGAACATCCGTGCCGTGATGGTGCTGTGGGCCATTGCCGGCCAGCTCGACGTGGAAGGCGGCCGCTGCTTCCTCGGGGCGGGGAGAACCTTTCCGATACCCGACCATCATCAACTGGCAACACCCGGATGGGAAAAATCCATCGGCAGGGACCGCTTCGCCCTCTATGCCCATTACTGCGGCGGAGAGCCCCATGCGAGCCTTCTGCCGCGCGCCATCATCCACGGCGAACCCTATCCCATTCGGGCCCTGCTGGTGCTGGGGGCTTCGCTGATCACGTCCTGGCCCAATGCCGGGCTTTGGCAGCAGGCCCTGGAAAACCTCGAATTCCTGGTAACGATGGATCTCCAACTCACAAAGGATGCCGCCTATGCCGACCTGGTGCTGCCTGCGGCCACCGGTTTCGAGCATGCCTCTTATTGCTATTACGGCAACACCATCCGCTACCGCGAGCAGCTCATCGAGCCCGTGGGCCAGTCCAAGCCGGGTTTTCGGATCATGACGGAACTGGCCGAACGGATGGGGTACGGAGATCGGTTTGCCCGGCACCCAGACGAGGTGCTGGAGAAAATCCTCACGGAATCCGGCTACAGCATGGCGGAGCTGATGGCCGCGGACCGAAAGGCGCTCAGCCTCCCCCACGCGCCCATGCGTTACCGCAAGTGGGAGCAGGGGCTCCTGCGAAAAGACGGCCGGCCCGGATTTGAGACCCCTTCGGGCAGATTTGAAATATTCTCCACCGAACTGGACCGCTTCGGATTCGACGGGCTGCCCAAATACGAGGAATCCGATGAAACCCCCGTGAGCAGCCCGGAACTAACCAGGCGCTATCCCCTGATCCTGGGCACCGGCCCCTTTAAACCGGACATGAAATCATGCCTGCGCGCTGTCCCAAGCTTTATCAAGAAATATCCCTACCCCGCAATCCAGATTCACCCGGATGATGCGGCCCCCCGGCATATCAAAAGCGGCGACGGGGTAAGCATCAAGACCCCGCGGGGGCAGGTGACCATGCGGGCCAATGTCACCGACCGCATTATGCCCGGATTTGTTTATGCGCCTGTAGGCGGCGGCGGCCCGCTCGGCACGCCGGAATGGCAGCAGGCCAATATTAATGAAGTCACCGACGACCGGCAGTTTGATCCCATATCCGGATTTCCGGTCTATAAAACGCTGCTCTGCCAGGTCAAAAAGAAAAAACGGATCCGCAAAGGCGCTGCTTCCGCGGATCCGAGCCTGGGCTGCGGCGGATGATACCAAGGAGGCAAACCGTGACAAAATCCAAATGCCCCGTCTGCGGGCGGGAAAAATTTTACGTCAAAGATCCGGAAGATGAATACGAGTTATATGAATTTGAAT
>CAZWNV010000057.1:0-15910 GCA_964635265.1 uncultured Desulfobacteraceae bacterium | reverse complement strand
CTGTTCAATGATCCCGGGGTTGTGCAGTCCGAACATTTCCGGGTTCTGCCCGGGGAGATGCTGTATGTGGGCGACTCCTCCCTGGATGCCCGGGCCGCAGAGGCTGCCGGCGTATGGTTTGCTGCCTGCAGAAATCCGGCAATCCCGGGGGACTTCCATATTGAGCGCCTGTCGGAACTAGTACCCATTGTTGCCGCAGTTGCGGACGGTTCTGCCTTATGACCAACCCCCGAACCCTCTACCTGATCGACGGCACCGCATACATCCACCGGGCCTTTCACGCAATCCGGGGGCTTTCCACATCCAGCGGGCTTCCCACCAATGCCACCTATGGTTTTGCCCGCATGCTGATAAAGCTGATCGGCGAGCGGGCGCCGGTTTATGCAGCCATGTTCTTTGATTCCAAGGGGCCCACCTTCCGCCACGAGATGTATGCCGATTACAAGGCCAACCGGCCGCCGATGCCCGAGGAAATGGCGGTCCAGATCCCTTATATCAAGGCTGTCACCGAAGGCTTCCGGATCCCGGTTATCGAGCAGGAAGGCTATGAGGCCGATGACCTGATCGGCACCTACGCCAGGCTCGGCCAGGAGGCGGGCTTTTTTGTCATCATGGTGACAGGGGACAAGGATTTTGTGCAGCTCGTCACAGACAGCGCCGTTATCTGGGATCCCATGAAGGATATCTATATCGACCGGGAGAGCGTGATAAACGACTACGGTATCGAGCCGCAGCAGATGATCGATGTTCTGGGGCTTGCCGGCGATCCGGCCGACAACATACCGGGAGTCCCCGGCATCGGGCAGAAGACCGCCGTTTCCCTTCTTCGGACATACCCGGATATGGCAGCCCTCTATGAGCAGCTCGATACCCTGAAATCCGCAAAGCAGCGGGAGAAGCTCCGCGCCTACAGGGACCAGGCCTTTTTGAGCCGGGACCTGGCCGCCATTGACACCCGGGCTGCGGTGCCCTGGGATCTGGAGGCCCTCAAGCGCCAGGCGGAAGATCCGCAGAAACTGGGCAGGCTTTTCCAGGAGCTCGAATTTCGCCAGCTGCAGAAGGACTATCCCGCGCAGTCGGAGAAAAAGCCCCACAGCTACAAGGCGGTCCTGGATGCGGAGACGCTTTCCGGGGTTGTTGACGAACTTTGCCGGGCCGGCATATTTGCCGTCGATACCGAGACCACCTCCCTGGATCCAGTTCGGGCCGAGCTCGTGGGCATTTCGGTGGCGGTCCGGGAAAACGAGGCCTTCTATATCCCCTGCGGCCATGTGGGCCCTGGTGCGGAGCGCCAATTGGAGCGCCGGACAGTGCTGGAGCGGCTCGCCCCTGTTCTGGAAGATCCGCAGGTCCGGAAAATCGGGCAGAATATCAAGTACGACGGGATGGTGTTGAAACGCTATGGCGTGGAGCTCTCCGGCGTTGTCTTCGACACCATGGTGGCCTCCTACCTGATCAGCCCGGAAAAACGCGCCCACGGCCTGGATCAGATTGCGCTGGATTATCTGGGCCATAAAATGATTTCCTACAAGGAAGCGGTCCGCGAGGGCGAGAACAGTCTGGACTGTTTTGACCAGGTGGATGTGGAGAAGGCGACGGAATATGCCTGTGAGGATGCCGATATCACGCTGCAGGCCTACGGGAAATTGTCCCCTCTGCTCGCGTCTGCGGGGCTTCTGCCGCTTTTTGACACCGTGGAGATGCCCCTGATTCCGGTGCTTTTGAGGATGGAGGCGGCCGGCATCCGGGTGGACAAGGAGCGGCTGCGCGAGTTTTCCCGGGATCTCGCCGTGCAGCTGGAGCAGACCGAGGAGAAGATATACGCCGAGGCGGGCGAGAGCTTCAACATCAACTCCTCCCAGCAGCTCGGCCGGATCCTGTTTGACAAGCTCAAGCTGCCGGTGCAGAAGAAGACGAAGAAAAAAACGGGGTATTCAACAGATGTGGATGTGCTGACCGCTCTATCCGAGCGCCATGAACTGCCCGGCTTGATCCTGCACTATCGCTCCCTGGCAAAGATCAAATCCACCTACGTGGATGCCCTGTTCGATCTGATCCATCCGGAGACCGGCCGGGTGCACACCTCATACAACCAGACCGTCACCGCGACCGGCCGGCTCTCGAGCTCGAATCCCAACCTGCAGAACATTCCCATTCGCACGGAAACGGGCAGGGATGTGCGCCGCGCCTTTATTCCCCGGGACGGCTGGTATTTCGTCGCCCTGGATTACTCCCAGGTGGAGCTGCGGCTGCTGGCCCATTATTCCGGGGACAGCATCCTGATCGCGTCCTTTCAGGCTGACGAGGACGTGCACACCCGGACCGCCGCGGAGGTGTTCCATGCGGACCCGGTTTCGGTAACCCCTGAGCTCAGGCGGCAGGCCAAGGCCATCAATTTCGGCATCATTTACGGCATGGGTGCCTACAGCCTGTCCAAGGAACTCGGCATCACCCCGAAAATGGCCAAAACCGTTATTGACCAGTACTTTACGCGCTATAGCGGCGTCCGGCGCTTTATTGACGAGACCATCGAACAGGCCCGGCGGACCAGGCAGGTGGAAACGGAACTGGGGCGGATTCGGCTCCTTCCCGACATCGAGAGCCAGAACAACAATGTGCGGGCCTTTGCCGAGAGAACTGCGGTCAATACCCGCATACAGGGAACGGCGGCGGATCTGATCAAGCTGGCCATGATCCGCGCGGACCGCTATCTCCGGGACGCCGGTCTGCGGTCCGTCATGCTGCTCACGGTTCATGACGAACTGGTGTTCGAGGTGCCCGAAGACGAGATCGCCGCCGTGCAGACCGGGATCAAGGAAATCATGGAGACCATCTGGTCCTTTCAGGTGCCGCTCAAGGTCAATACAGCCGTGGGCAGGGATTGGGCAGAGGCCCACTAGCCGCCGGCGTTTTTTCCAGACGGCCCGTCCTGCTCGGAGGATTTCACCGAGGCTTCCACCGTCTGATAGATGTTGCGGAAATGGTCATGAAAGCTCGACGGCGTGATATTGCCCACCTCGATAAACTTGACCACAATTTCCTTGGCTGTCTTTAATACCATTTCCTCGCGCTTATATGCCATAGTTCCCTCGCAGCAGCTTGATTTTCCCGGTATCGCGGCTTTCCCCGCAGATTTCTGAAAACATGGAGCATACCAGAACCGTCCGCCCCGGGCAATGCATTCCTTGACAGCGTTCGAAGGGATTTATATACTGGTTTTTCTTTTGGAAAAGCATGAAAAACCCTGAAAACGGGGGATTGAGCAGTGAAACACGAGGGAAGGAAGATCGGCCGTAATGACCCCTGCCCCTGCGGCAGCGGCAAAAAATACAAGAAATGCTGCATGAATGCCAAAACGCCGAAACCGGTCAATTATAAGAAACTCTATGCAGACAAATACAACATCCGGCTCAAAAGCCAAAACGATATCGAGCAGATACGGACCTGCGGCAGGCTGGTCCTGGAGAGCCTGGATCTGGTGGAGGCGGCCATAGCGCCGGGCGTGACGACAGACCAGCTAAACACCATCGCCCATGAGCATGCGGTGCAGAACGGGGCTGTGCCCGCGCCGCTGAACTACCGCGGATTTCCCAAAAGCATCTGCACCTCGGTCAACGAGGTGATCTGCCACGGCATTCCCGGTAATTACGCCCTGAAAAACGGGGATATCGTCAACGTGGACGTCACCCATTGCCTCAACGGGTTTTACGCGGACTGCAACAAAACCTTTTTTGTGGGCGATCCATCGCCCGAGGCCAAAAAAATCGTGAGCGTGGCCGCCCAAAGCCTGAAGGCCGCCATGGAAATGCTGGCTCCCGGCAACTATATCGGCGATATCGGCTGGGCGATTCAGCGCTATGCCGAGGGCGAGAACTGTTCCGTGGTGCGCGAATTCGTGGGCCACGGCGTTGGTTTTGAGTTCCATGAACCTCCGCAGGTGCCGCATTACGGCAAAAAGGGCACCGGCATCATGCTGGTGCCGAATATGGTCTTTACCGTGGAGCCCATGATCAACCTGGGCGGGCCGGAGCTGTTTATTGCCGATGACCAGTGGACCGCGATTACCGCGGACCGCAAACTCTCCGCCCAGTTTGAGCAGAGTTTCGTCATCACGGAAGAAGGCTTTGAGAGCCTCACCCCCTTCGATCTGTAAGCCGCTTCCCGCAGACGTGTTGCCGGCCGTGCCTTCCATGCTGTTGGCTGCTGCGCCCCCTGCTTGACTTTCCGGCTCCGCGTTGTTACTTCAATAAAATGAAGCTAATCCATGGATCGCCTTTCAGGGCATGCATTCTGTTTCTTTTGGGAACGGCCCTTTTCCTGTCTGGCTGCAATCAGGAGGAATCGACGAAAAAGGTCGATTTGAGCCGCCGCAAACAGATCCAGGCCAGAAAAGAGCTGGAATCGCTGACTTATGCCTGCCTGCCGCAGTATTCCCACCGGGTTTCCTTCTCCAGACACCATCGGCTGGTGGAGTATATTGCGGAACAGACAGGTCTGCCCATCCGCCAGATCTTTCCGGACACCTTTGAAGCGCATGTTCAAATGGTGGGAGCGGGCAAAATCGACATTTCCTTCTCCAACCCGCTGGTCTACACCCGGATTGCGGATCGCTATCAGGCCCGGGCATTTGCCCGCATTGTGGAAAAAAACGGCAAGCCCGCCTTCAGGGGCCAGATTATATGCCGGGCGGACAATAAGGCCATACAGAACCTGCAGGACTGCCGAAACAAGCGCTGGATGGCCGTAGCCCCCACGTCTGCCGCGGGATACCTCTTTGTTCTGGATCATTTCCTGCGCCACGGCATCTCCAAAGAGGACTTCCGCAGTATCTCTTTTGCCCCGGGGCCCGGGGCCAAGCAGGAAAAAGTGGTGCAGGCCGTCTACCTGGGGGAGGCCGATATCGGCTCCATTCGGGAAGGAACCCTGGACCTGGTGGAAGACCGGGTGGATCTCTCGGCAATTCGCATTCTGGACCGGACCCGGCGCTTTCCCAGCTGGGTGTACGCAGCAGGAAAGGGTCTGTCTCCGGATGTCGTGGAAAAGATCAGGACGGCACTGTTGGATCTGGATCCTGCAAAACCGGAACACCGGCAGATATTGGAACTGGCCCATTTCCGGAGTATTATCGATGCAACGGATCAGGACTTTGATCCCATCAGGGAACTGACCAGCCAGGTTCGGGTGCAATCCGGTGAATAAACGGCTTTTCTCCATACGGCGGTTGAAGATCAAGACCAAACTCATTCTGGGTCTTTCCGCCATAATTATTTGTCTTGGCGCGGTCCTGGGCATTATCGGCACCCACATCGCCTCCACGGAGCTGATCAAGGAAAACAAGGAGCGGGGGCGGGTTTTGGCTTCCAACCTGGCCTACCGCTCGGAAGAGCCGCTGCTGGCCATGGATTTTTTGCGTCTGAAATATCTCCTAGATGAAATCCAGCAGGCCAATTCGGACCTTGCCTATGCCTTCATCCTGGACCGGGCCGGAAGGGTTCTCGTCCACAGTTTTGAGCAGGGCTTCCCTGTTGCGCTTTTGGAGGTATATGGCGGGAGCCCTCCGGCCTCAGGCTCCAGGGATATGCTCCTGCTGACAGGCAAGGGCGAAATCCATGATTTTGCCAAGCCCGTCAAGATCAAAAACGACCAGCTTGGTACGGTGCGCATTGGCATGCACCGGAAGCGGCTGGAGACCATGATACGGCAATTGAGCTTCTGGATTTTCGGGCTCACGGCCGGCACCACGATTGTGGCCCTGCTTCTCGTTTCCCTGTTTTCTTCCAAATTCATCAATCGGATCAAGTCGTTGACGGAATCCGCCAACGAGATGGTCAAAGGCAATTTAAGCGTTCATTCAGCGCCGGAGCCCAAGCGGCACTGCTGGGAAATCAACAACTGCGAGGCCGTAACCTGTCCGGCGTACGGTGATAGCCGCCGCAGGTGCTGGTATATAACGGGGACGCTGTGTCCCTTCTATCATTTGGAACAGGATGAAAAAGGCGATTTCAGCTGCCTGAATTGCCCGGTATACCAGGAAAACGCCGGCGACGAGATCCAGGAACTGGCCGAGGCCTTTGATTACATGGCCATGACGCTGGACGAGCGGATTAATCAACTCCAGCAGACGGAAAAGGAGCTCTCCAGGCAGAAGGAGGTGCTGCGCACCACCCTGGATGTCACCCCGGACCTGGTGACGCTCCAGGATGAGAACCTGGTCTATCAGGCGGCCAACAAGGCCTTTTGCTCCTATTTTCAAACAACCGAGGGCGATGTCCTGGGCAAGACGGATTTTGACATTTTTACTGAATCCCAGGCGGACCAGAACTATCATGAGGATATGCAGATCCTGCATACAGGCAGGCCCTTGTCCAAGGAGATAAGCGTCAATCAGGGCGATACGACGATCTGGTTTCATGTGCTCAAGGTTCCCGTATATGCGGAGGGCCGTATATCCGGGCTCCTGCTCACAGCACGGGATATAAGCGTAATCAAGCAGTACCAGGAGCGCCTGGTACAGTCCCAGAAGATGGAGGACCTTGGCCGGGTGGCAGGCGGCGTGGCGCACGAGATCAACACGCCGCTGGGTATCATTCTGGGATATGCCCAGATGCTGCTTGAGGACGTGGAGCCGGGAAGCCAGATGGCGGAGGATTTGCGTGTTATTGAGAAACAGACAAAAATCTGCAGCAACATCGTCTCCGATCTTCTGGGCTTTTCCAGGCAGGGCCACACCACCCGCACGGAAGTCGATATCAATGCCTCCGTTCAGGAGGTGATATCGGTGGTCGAGCACACGTTCGGCTTGAGCCGGGTTCAGATTCTGCGCGATTTTGATGCCAACATTCCGGAGATTGACGGCGACAGGGACAAATTAAAGCAGGTCTGGATGAACCTTTTGAACAACGCCTTTGACGCGGTGGAGCAGGACGGTTTTATCCGCATTACCACCAAGCTGTGCGCCCATAGAAGGCGCGTGGCGATTACGGTGACAGATACCGGAGCCGGTATCAAGCAGGAGATTCTGAACAAAATTTTTGATCCCTTCTTTTCCACAAAGCCCGTGGGCAAGGGCACAGGACTGGGGTTGTCCGTGACATTCGGGATTATCAAGGACCACGGCGGCAGGATCAATGTTTTGAGCCCGGCTCCCAAGGAATACCTGCAGGGCCTGCCGGAACAGAGTCCTTCCCATGGGCCGGGGACCGTGTTTCTGGTGGAGCTTCCGCTCTGGTACATGAAGCTGCCGGAGGAGGAATGCGAAGAGCTGGGTCTGGCCCCCCAGGAACAGCAGGACTTTGTCAGGAGGTAAAATATGAGCAATATTCTGGTCTTAGACGATGTCGCGGATGCTGGCACCATGATCAAACGGATTCTGGAACGCAAGGGCCATTTTGTGGCCGTTTTTACGGAAGAGCAGGAGGCCCTGGATTACGTGCGCTCGCAAAACGTCGACATTGCCATACTGGACATCAAGTTAAAGAAGATCAGTGGCGTTGAGGTGCTGCGGCAGATCAAGGATGAGCGTCCCGATGTGGACGTGCTGATGCTCACCGGCTATCCTACCCTGGAGACCGCCAAGGAGGCAAAGGGATACGGTGCCCGTGAATATCTGGTCAAGCCGATCGACAAAAACGAGCTCGAGGAGAAGATCCAGACCATTCTGCAGGACCGGAGCTCCGCTTGATGCGCAGGAACCTCAGCGAATCTGCAGCAGGGCAGGCTCCCATCACCCGGGGGCAGGCAATTTTTTCGCAATGCCGGCATGTTGTGGAGAACTGGTTTCTCAAAATCTGCCTTCCCGGTTTCCTGATCCGGAAGAAATACGCGCTCTTCCAACGCCTCCGGCAGGGTGACAGAAGCGCATTGGAGCTGATATCCCGGCTGGAGGAGATCCGCCAGAAACAGCTTGTCTGTGATCCCGAACATATCCGGTACCTCTGCCGGCTTCTCGAGCAGACAGCAGAAGAGCTTGTCGATGCCATCATCGCCTTCAACCCGCTGAAATACGGTTTGTTGCGCAACTATTGCCGGAAATACGCATTTTATGCCGCGCTGGCCATGTCCGAAGAGCCGCCCGACAGAGAGCCGCCCTATGTGCTGCCGATGAATGCCCCGCAGCCCGAAGCGCTGGTCGGGGGAAAGGCCGCCGCCCTTTCTGCTATGGGCAGCGAGCAGGAGTTTGCGGTTCCCCCCGGCCTGGTTGTGACAACCCGGGCCTTTTCCCTGCTGCTTGAGCGAAACGGGCTTTTCCCCTTTATTGAGCAGGAATTGAGCCGGCTCGGCCCGGACAACAGCGAGGTACTGCAGCAGGTCAGCCGCAGGATCCAGGCAAGCCTGCTGCAGGCGGAAAAGCCGGCTGAGCTGGAAAACGCGGTCTGGCAGGCTCTGCAGGAGCGGGGCCTGCTGCAAAGCGCCCTGGCTCTTCGCAGCAGTGCCGTGGGCGAGGATCTGCAGGCCTCTTTTGCCGGACAGTTTGAAAGCCATCTCGACGTAGCCCCGGAGGATTGGTTCCCGGTCTACAAGCAGATACTGGCCAGCAAATACAGTCCGCATGCACTCCATTACAGGATGAGTCAGGGGTTCAGCGACCAGATGACGCCGATGGCCGTTATCATGATGCCCACCATCCAGGCCCGGGTCAGCGGCGTGCTCTATACCCGGGACCAGAATGAACCGGCCAGGGCCCGGATCTACATGGTAGCCGGAAGCGGGCAAAAGCTGGCGGGCGGGGGAGCCAGCCAGGGACGGGCCGGTTTCGACCTCCACCGCCAGGAGCTGGCGGATTTGGATGATTCCCGGCTCCTATCCGCTGAAACCGCAAGCAGGTTGTTCCATCTCGGGCAGAAGCTGGAAGCCGGCGCCCAGACCCCCCAGGACGTGGAATGGCTTGTCGATGACCGGGAGCGCATCCATATTGTACAATCCAGGCCCCTGCGAATGTCTGCCGCAAGACCCCGGGCGGGGCAGAGCTATCCCGGGCAAGCTGTCCTGGCCCGGGGCCAGTGGGTCAGCTCCGGGCAGAACTCGGGCCGGATCTACAAGCCCGGCAGAATCCCTCCTGTTTCCGAGATACCGGAGCAGGCCATACTCGTGACCGCGGAACTGCCGCCGGAACTCACCCTAATCCTGCCCAGAGTCCGGGCGGTCATTGCGGAATACGGGAGTCCGGCCTGCCATTTTGCATCCGTTGCCAGGGAGTACGGCATCCCCGTAATCTGCAATGTCGAAGGCGCCCAATTTCTGGAGGACGGCAGAACCGTCAGTATCGACGGCGACCAGGGTCTTGTTCTCTCGGGTGCGTTGTTTGCATCACAAGCCCCGCAGCCCGGCTCCCGGGAAGCGGATTCGCCTGTTTTTGCAAGGCTCTCAGAGGCCCTGCGCTTTATTTCCCCGCTCAGCCTCCAGGACCCGGGGGATCCCGATTTTTCCATCCAGTCCTGCAAGAGCCTGCATGACATTGTGCGCTACGTCCACGAAGCTGCCGTGCGGGAGATGTTTGCCCTCGTCGGCAGGCGGGGGCTGGACAGCTACGGTGCCAAGCGCCTGGTTTCCGGCCTGCCACTGGTCATGCACGTGCTGGACGTGCATGAGGGGATATCCGCTGCCGCCGAATCGGGAAAAACGATAGGGCTGGACCATGTCCGGAGCCGGCCCATGCAGGAGCTTTTTGCCGGCCTCGCCTCCCCCGCTGTCCAATGGGACGACAGCATCCTGCACTATGACTGGGATGCCTACGCCAAAAGCACCGCCTCTTTTGTAAACGTGGAAAAATCCACGATGTTTTCCAGTTATGCTATACTGGATACCGAATATGTTCATGCCCTGCTTCGTTTCGGCTACCATTTTGCGGTTCTGGATGCGGTGCAGGGGCCCGTGGCGGAGCAGAATTATATCCATTTCAGCTTCAAGGGCGGCGGCGGCAATACAGAGCAGCGGGTTTACCGGATTGAACTCATCCGTATCGTTCTGGAGCATTTTCAGTTTGTCGTGGATATCCATGCGGATTTTCTGGAAGCCTTTTTTGACCGCCGCTCCCAGGCAGATACGGGAGCCAATCTGGCCAGACTGGGCATTGTTCTCGGCAAAACCGTGCTGCTGGACATGCGGCTGAGCAGCGAGCAGGAAGTCCGGTCCCTGGCGGAAAGCATCATTTTGGAGGTCCATGATTTTTTCCCTGTTCAAAAAAACCCATGATCCCGTCTACCCCTTGACCTGGGTGACACCCCGGCTGGCCGTCGGCCACGCTCCCATGTCCTATGCGGAACTGGACAGTATAAAAAATCATGGGATCAAGGCGATTATGAACCTGTGCCTGGAAATCGCGGAACTGGCCCGGTTTGAGGAGGAGCAGGGCTTTGAGGTGTATTACCTGCCGATTATGGACGAGGGAATGCCGGATCTTGAAGAGCTGGAAAAGGCACTGGATTGGCTTGACGAGTCCATTTATCTGGGCAAGAAAGTGCTGATCCACTGCCGTCATGGCATAGGAAGAACCGGTACGGTTGTCTATTCTTATCTGCTGCGAAAAGGGCTGGACAAAAAGGCTGCCGGTAAAAAGATGCGGGGCCTGCGTTCCCAGCCCACGGAACACTCCCAGAAGCGCTTTCTGCACCAGTACGGCAAAAAGGAGGCACCGCTGAGCATCTCCGAACCCTCCTTAATCCCGGAATTCAAAGTGGAACTGCGGCCCTTTTTTGATCAGACAAGGGCGATTCTGGACAGGGCGGAGGCGGGGGTCGCGGAAGGGACTCCGCGCTGCGGAAGGGATCACAGCAAATGCTGTTTTGCGCCGCTGCGCATGACGCTTGCAGAAGCGGTTTATCTCCAGTTCGCAGTCAACACGGAGTTCAGCAGTGCGTTGCGGCAGGAATGCATTGATCGGGCCCGGGCGGAGGCGGATGCCTGCCCGCTTCTAAAAGACGGGACCTGCCTGCTCTATGATTTCAGGCCGGCCCAGTGCCGCGCATTCGACGGTTTGCGCCGGCAGATCCCTGCAGATGTGGCCAAGGACCTCCAGGCCGTTTCCGTGGATCTCCTGGAGGTTTTTTTGGGGGAGAAGACCCGGCATCCGGCCCCGGAATTTCATGTATACGACGTGGTTTCCGGAAAATTTGTCCAGAGTTTTTTTCATCTGCTGCTGAGCTCCGCGTGATCCATCCGGGAATCCGGGCCGACGATGCTTGCAATCCGGGCTTTTTCTGCCTATAAAGGGATCAGCACGGAAACCGGGCGGTTTCGATTGTGCCAACTTTGAAAAAACGTCAAGCAAAGCGGGGGAAAGACCATGATCCTTACGGAACTACTGGATTTAAACGCAAGAAAATACGGCAGTAAGGATGCCCTGCGATACAAGGGGCAGAGCATCTGTTTTGAGGAACTAAAAACCCGTGTGGAGCAGACCGCCGCTGTTTTCCAGTCCAAAGGGGTGGCAAAGGGCGATCGCGTGGCGGTGATGAGTTTGAACACGCCGGGATTCGTGTATGCGTTTTTCGGCGCTCTCAAGGCCGGGGCCGCCGTGGTGCCGGTCAATCACAAGCTCATGGCCCCCGAGGTGACATACCTCCTGGATCACAGCAAGTCGAAGCTGTTTTTGTTTGACGGGGCGCTTGCCGATGTTGCTGCTGCGGTCGGCAGCAATGTGGCCCGCCTCACGCTGGACTCGCCGGTGGAAGGACTGGAGCAGCTCGAGCCCCTGCTCGGCGATGCGCCGGCTTTGCAGGAGGTGCCTGCAGCAGAGGCGGATACTGCGGAGATTCTCTATACTTCCGGTACCACCGGCAAGCCCAAGGGCTGCGTGCACAGTCATAAAAATGTCATTATGGCCGGCATAACCGGGGCCTTGGCCATGAAGATGGACGGCGGCGACCGGCTGCTGACGGCAATGCCCATATGGCACTCCTCCCCGCTGAACAACTGGTTCATGGGAGCGATGTATGTGGGGGCGACCACCGTGCTGTTACGGGAATACCATCCGCAGCACTTCCTCCAGACGGTCCAGGATGAGAAGACAACGGTGTATTTCGGCGCCCCCATCTCCTATCTGGCCCCTCTGCAGCTTGTACCCGATTTTGATGATTATGATCTCTCCTCGATGCGCTGCTGGATCTACGGCGGCGGCCCGATCAGTGCGGAACACGCAAGGACGCTGATGGCCAAGTACAGGTCCAGCAATTTCTACCAGGTTTACGGCATGACGGAAGGCGGCCCCACGGGCACCACGCTCTTCCCGGATGAACAGGTCGAGAAGGCGGGCTCGATCGGAAGAACCGCATTGCCGGGAGCGGACCTGGTGGTGATGAAAAACGGGGAGGAAGAGGCCCGGCGCGGAGAGACGGGCGAAATCTGGCTCAAAGCGGCATCCATGATGGAAGGCTATCTGGACAACGCGGAGGCCACCCGGGAGGCATTCCACGGGGACTGGTACAAGACCGGCGATCTGGCCCGTCTTGACGGGGACGGGTATATGTTTATCGTGGATCGTACCAAGGATATGATTGTAACCGGCGGGGAGAATGTCTATTCCAAGGAAGTCGAAGACGAGATGACCAAGTTTGCGGATGTTGCCGAGGTGGCGGTGGTCGGCAAGCCCAACCCGGAGTGGGGGGAGACCGTGGTGGCTTTCTATACCCCGGCTGCGGGCAAGGACCCTTCGCCGGAAGACATGAAGCATTTTCTGGCGGACCGGCTGGCAAAATTCAAGATCCCGCGGGAATTTATCAGGGTGGCCGATATGCCGCGCACCCCAACGGGCAAGGTCATGAAGTTCGAGCTGCGGGAGAAGTTTGCGGAATAGGCAAAAACGGGCCGGCCCCACAAGCAGGGAAAGAGGGTTTTATGCCGGATCTGGAGGAACTCAACAGGCAGCTCAAGGCTGTAGAAGAGCGGATCGCCGAGGCCAGGGCACGCATGCCCGCTCATTCCGCCAAGCCGGGAATGATGTCGGAGCTGATCGAGCTGGAGGATCAGCGGGAGAGGCTTCTGGAGCGGATTCAAGCCGCAAAATCGCCTCCTTTTTCCAGCCAGTAGCGGTCCATGATACACAGGGCGGCAAGGGCGGCCGTGTATTGCGTGAGCTCGGGCACGGAGATACGCTGGTTAAATCCCCCCAGATGGGGGCCGGTCAGGATCCGGATGTCTGCTTTGCCTTTCTCCATCCGGCAGGCGGCCTCCGTGGAGAATCCGCGCCCGATCAGAAAATCGCGAAATTCCGCCTGGCTCATGGCTTCCTGTTCGGCTATGCGCAAAAATTCCTCCATGTGGCGGTCCACCCCCATTTCTTCGATAAGCCGGCCGCTTGTATGGTCCAGATCCACGGGACAGGGGGCTTTGTCGGAAATTCCGGTAAAGCCCTGGTAATAACTGGAAAAAAGCTCCGCCAGCAGCCGGGCCAGCCATTTGCGGTCAAAGAGTCCCCGTGCATCCACCGGCCGGCCCTTATCATCAAGGCCCACCTTGTCTTTTTCCTGGTTGCGGCAGTAACTGCCGGCCAGCAGGACCAGGCTCAGGATCTGGGCGCCGATGTGTTCGTAGAGCCGGGCGGGCGGTCCGCTGAAAGCCACGAAGTGTTCAAAGTCCCGGATGCCGCTTCTGCTGATGTTCGGATACCGGCAGGATGCAAGCCATTGGTCCAGCCGGCCTCCGCGCCGCCACTCATAGAGGCCGCCGTCATTTCTGCGGTGCCGCTGTACGCGGTTGTGGAATAGCGGAATCGGGGCGGTGTGAATCATGCCCAGGGCGCTCAGCCGGCCGAGCAGCCCGGCGGTTCTGCCGAGAATGACACGGCAGGCCCTTTTGCCGGGCATTTTCCCGTTGCTGCGGTGGTTGGGATAGGCAAAGTATCCCCGGCATGCCCAAAATCCGATGGCAAGCCGGGCCGGATCGATTGCCACCGAAGGCGGAATTTCCAGGTCAGGATCCTGCACGCGGAAAATCACCGGATCGTCCTGCCGGAGCGGCTCGGGCACTACGAAACGGTTCCTGCCGGTAAGTCCGAGCATGGATATATGCTGCATCCATCCGATTTCTGCGGCCAGATCGGAGAGGTCCTGGCCGTGCCGGGCAAACTTGAGAACCAGGAGGCGGCCGGGCTCCCGGAGTGTTTCCAGAACCAGGCTCCGCCCCACCCACCTGGCGCGGCGGGGCGGTCCGCCGAGTGTTTCTTCCAGTCTGTTCACGGATACCACCCTGGGTGCGCGGGATGCAGGGGCACGGCCCTGCAGGTGGAGCGGAAGTGATCCCATGGCTTCTGCTGCTGCACGGAAGGCGGGGCCGGTGCGGGTGCAAAGGATCCGCACAAGCCCTTCCCGCGCCTGTTCTCCCGCCCTTTTCTCCGGAGCCCGGCAGATCAGGTCGGCCAGAGCCTCGCCGGCCTTTTTCAGGAGGAAAAACACCTGCCGCTGGCCGGCGTGTTCTCTTCCCTCCAGTACCCGGATGAGGGCTGATGCCGTTGTTGCCCGGATGATATCCGGCTGCTGGGCGATGATAAACTGCAGGTTGGCCACCTGCATATAGGTTGCAGTAAAGTCCGTCCGGCGGTCGCTGAGATATGCCTCCGCCTCCAGCCTCTCTTTTTCCAGGTTCCATGTATACATTGGCTGCCAGGGCCCTCTATTTGGTCATCCGCCAATCGCCGAGCGACTGCCAGGGTGTGGGCGGCCGGCTTTCCGCAGGGGTAAGCGAGCGGGTCCGGGGATTGCGGGTAATTTCATCCGCAACAAAGGCCAGGCCTGCATCTTCCGTATACCGACTGTTGGGCAGGGTGTGAATCAACTCGGTTTCGATAAAGCGCGTGTCTGTCTTGCCCTCAATAAAGCGCTGGGATTGGAGGATTTTGAGCAGGAATGGGATCGAGGTCTTGATCCCCAGCAGCACAAAGTCGCATAGGGCGCTGATCATGCGGCTCAGCGCATGTTCCCGGTCTTCGTCCCATATGATCAGCTTGCAGAGGATGGGATCATAGGCCGCGGGGACCGTATAGGTGGGGTATACGCCGGAGTCGATGCGGATTCCCGGTCCCCTGGGCTCATGGAGGTAGAGGATTTTGCCGGGGGAGGGAAAGAACTGGTTTTCCGGGTCTTCCGCATAAATCCGGCATTCGATGGCGTGGCCGCGTCCCCTGACCTCCTCCTGGGTGATGTCCAGGACTTCGCCGTAGGCAATAGCAATCTGGCGGCGCACGAGATCAATGCCGGTAACCAGTTCGGTGATCGGATGCTCCACCTGAAGACGGGTGTTGACTTCCAGGAAATAGAAGGAGCCGTCCGCATCCAGCAAAAATTCCACTGTGCCGGCGTTTTCGTATCCCGAGGCCCGCGCGGCGGCTACGGCAGCCGCGCCCATTTTTTCCCGCAGCTCCGGGGTCATGGCGGGAGAAGGGGTTTCCTCGATCATTTTCTGGTGCCGCCGCTGGATGGAGCATTCCCGCTCCAGCAGATGGATCGTATTGCCGTGTTTGTCGGCAAGCACCTGAAATTCGACATGCCTGGGGGCAGTGAGGTATTTTTCCAGATACACCGTCCCGTTGCCGAATGCGGCGGTAGCCTCGCTGGACGCTCGTTTAAAGGCGTCCTTGATCTCCTTTCGGGAGTTGACCACCCGCATGCCCTTGCCGCCGCCCCCGCCTGCAGCCTTGATCAATACCGGGTATCCAATGCGGTCAGCCTCATCAGCCATTTCCTCGGGGTCGGCCACCGCCCCTCCGGAGCCGGGGATAACGGGGACGCCGCTCTCGATCATGATCTGGCGCGCGGCGGTTTTATCTCCCAGCTGGCTGATCACTTCAGCCGGGGGGCCGATAAAGATGATGCCTTCCTGCTGGCATCGCCTGGCAAATTCCGCGTTTTCGGAAAGAAAGCCATACCCGGGGTGAATGGCGCCGGCCCCGGTGGTTTTGGCAGCGGAGATGATTTTGTCG
>CAZWNV010000056.1:0-15966 GCA_964635265.1 uncultured Desulfobacteraceae bacterium | reverse complement strand
CCGCCTGGGCGGCAGATGCAGTGGCGGCCTGCTGCTCCGCATCCTCCGGGGAGGCAATTCTTTCGTAGCGAATCTGGCCGGCAATGATGTGGGGCATGGGCTGATTCTGCTGGAGATTTTGCCAGAATCCGGGCCCGACGGATTTGCTCCGGGTCTGTCCCAGGATGCGGATCAGCTCGGCAAGCTCCTCGCCGGTGATGCCGTGGATAAATGTGACATGGTGCAGCTCCAGTTGATCCCATAAGGCCAGAATGTTTTCGGAGACTTTGGGATAAGCGGTGGTGTGCAGAGGCTGCTGATTGATATAGAGCGCGTTTTTGTCGTTTATGATGGAGATGCGCGGATCAGAGGCGTGGATTGTCTGCAGGAGGGAGAGCAGCTGATCGAGGGCTTCACATACGGATTTGCTCCGGGGAGGATAGAGACGGGTGTTGCGAACCGCAACTATCAGCGCCCGCAGCAATTCCGGTACCCGGCGGGCGGACTCCCCGCTCAAGGGGCGGCTGGCGATCGGCTCTTTTTCCGCCTCCCCGGTCTCGCTGGGTTTTGTATAGGCGCAGGCCTCCTCCGTGTTGAAAAGGCGTTCGTTGTAATCCGCCTGAAATTCCTGATAGAATTTTTTCTTTTCGGCGTCGGCGCTGTGATGAAAATGATGCGCCACGATAGCGG
The DNA here is from genome assembly GCA_964635265.1 of uncultured Desulfobacteraceae bacterium. Classification (GTDB taxonomy): domain Bacteria; phylum Desulfobacterota; class Desulfobacteria; order Desulfobacterales; family Desulfosalsimonadaceae; genus M55B175. Next base: position 15,297 of record CAZWNV010000056.1, on the reverse strand, counting down.
TTGAAGGCAGGAGGTTTCGGTTGTAGAGATCTTCTTTATAGTAGCCGATGCGGGCCTGCAGGTCCTCTTTTATCTCTTCCGGGATATCCTTGTAAATGGCCTGACGGACCATTTTCCCGGAAAAGCGGATGTTCTCGTCGGATTCACTGAATTCGGATCGGACAAGGCCCTTGGATACAGCTTCATTGATATAGTCATAGATCCGGGCAGAGCGTTCCTTGGAGAATCCGGCCAGCATGCTGAGCGACATGGACTCTCCGAAGGCGGAGGCCTGATCGATAAAGCGGCGGCTCTCCTCATCCAGCAGTTCTTTTTTCTGCTGGATGATTTCCTCCAGGGACCGGGGGAGATAGTTTTTCTCCAGCCGGGAAATCCGCCATTTGCCGTTTTCGTGGAAGATTCTGCCGTCATCCACCATTTTTCGGAGCACCGCAACAATAAAGAGGGGGTTGCCCTCGGTGACCGCCGCAAGTTCGCCGGTCATTTTGCGCGGCACCTCAATGCCCGGAAAAATCATCCGGATGTGTTTGTCAATGCCTTCGGCCGTGAGGCCGGTAAGCGTGAGGTCCCGGATGCCGAGCTGCTTTCCGTAGGCACTGCGGAACAGCCCCAGGGGCACTGCCTGGGGCCTGGTGGATACCTCTGCGGATGCTGTGCCGCAGATCATCATGGCAGAAGGCCGCTTTTGAAACAGTACTTCCAGGAGCTGCAGGGAGGCGGGATCGCTGTAGTCCATATCATCGATAAGCAGGACAAGGGGGCTTTGATCCAGCAGCGCGGTAAAAAAGCCGGTGAAAGTACTGAAAATGGCCTCCCGCTGAGCGGCGTTGTCTTCCGGCCTGGGATCCTCCGCCCCGATCAGCTGCGGCATGATATGGGCCAGCCGGGCAATGCCCGGCTCATCCATATCGTCGAGCACGGATTGCCCGTTGTCGGGCAGCTGCCGCATCAAGGCCATGGCGATATAGGAGATCAGGTAATAAGGCCGGTAGGATTCCTGCAGAACACCGGCTACATGGGCAAGTTTGATATTTTTCGTTTTCAGGTTGCGCTGCACCAGTTCCAGAAAGCTTGTTTTGCCCATCCCCGGTGCGCCGTCAATGATCAAAAAGCTGCTCTTTTTGCGACCCAGTTGTTTCAGCGCTGTGGCGACCACTTCAAACTGGGATTTGCGGCCGACTATGCCGGCATTATCGAGATGGTGAATGGCATTCTTGTAGGAGACAGTCTCCGGAATCACTTCTGCGGCATCCACAAGGCGGTTTTTCCCGGCCTGCTTGGCGCCATACACCGCCAGATCGGCCTGATGGAGAAGGCCTTTTGCCGTCTCCGCATCATCCGGTGCCGTGGCGCAGCCGATGCTCACGGTAAGCGGAATGGGTGTGTCCGCCTCCGCCGCAAAAAAGAGGTTGTAGTGGCTTTGTTCCAGCAGGTTTTCCGCCACGGCGAGCGCCCCCTTTTTGTCCGTGCCGGCAAGCAGGATAATGAACTCGTCGCCTGCATATCGTATCGCCAGAGCATGGTCGGGGGCAGCCTCTTTTACGAGCCCGCTTATGTGGATGAGAGCCTGGTCTCCGGCTTCGTGTCCGTACTGGTCATTGATGTGGCGCAGGTAGTCGGCGTCGATCATCAAGAGGGATACGGGACAGCGCTGGAGTCGGCTCCAGTGGATGTTGTGCTGAAAATAATCCAGCAGAAAACGCCGGTTTTTCAATTGGGTCAGTTCATCCTCAAAATAGAGGGCTGCAGGATCTTTGCCGGCATTCTGCAGGAAATGAAAGAATTTCTGGTATTTCATTCTGTGTTTGCTGCCTGCTGGCTGGTGCTTGTGTTATCCGAGGGGTTTTCGCATTGCTGCCGTCGCTGTCCGTGTACTATACAGCAAGCATTCGCCAATGGCAATCATTCAAAAAAATGGCACTGGATTTCTTCACCAGGCTGCCTGCAGTGACGGGCGGAGCTTTTTTCCGCAGATGTTGACCTGCGAAGCGGGGTTTGGTATTTTTTTATCCGGATCTGCAGACTAAATCAAAAACCTCTATGGCCGGATGCAGGGCCTGACGTGCCATGACCCGGCTCAATACAAGGAAAACGGGAGATAAGCATGGAGCGCGAGACAGATCAGGATCGCTATGACGTTTTGACAGGGGATATTTCCGCTCATGAACAGGTCACTGTGGAGGCTGTCGGCGACCGGATTCGGGGGATCCGGGAAGAAAAAGGGCTGTCCTATGAGGAAATGGCCAATGTGACCGGTTTTGCCATGGAAACGCTGCAGAAAATCGAAAGAAATGAAATCCAGCCCCAACTCGGCACGCTGGTCAAGCTTTCCAAGGCCCTGGAGAGCGCCTTCAGCCGCCTGGTGTCGGGTGTGGGAGACAAACTGTATTCCATTACCCGAAAAGACGAGCGAAGGATCGCTTCGCGATCTACTTCCGCCAAGGGAAAAAACCTCTATACTTACAGAAGTCTGGCCCCGGAAGTCAAGGGCCGTCACATGGAGGCCCTGATGGTAACCCTGGAGGAGAACCCGGAGGAAGAAACCTCTGTTCATGAGGGCGAGGAGTTTATTTATGTCCTCGAGGGTACCGTAATTGTGAGAATTGACCGGGACCGCCATGAACTGGAGCCGGGTGACAGCGTCTATTATTTATCCACCACGCCGCACATGGTAGCTGCCAAAAGCGGCAAAGCCGAAATATTGGCCGTGTTATACGAAGGATAGCCGTGCGGGGGGCGCTATAGCTCACCGCACTCCGCCTGTTTTTGGTAGGCTGCCCACTTCTCGTCAACTTCCTGCTGGGCGGCGGCGGTTTGCTCCGCTGAGAGGCCGCGGAAACGCGACTGGATTTCAAAATATTCCCCTACAGGCCGCCGTTTTTTGGAGAGCAGGCGTTTTGACGGATCGTTTAACGTAAGGCGCCCGTTTTCGATCTCGTAGAGGTCGAACAGGCCGCACTCTACCGCAAGGCGCCCGATTTTGACACTGTGGCGCGGGTTAAACCCCCAGCCCGAGGGGCAGGGGGTATGGACATGGATGTACTTGGGCCCTTCGATGGCCTTGGCTTTACAGAGCTTGTCATAGAAGTCCAGCGGGTATGCGGCGGAGGCTGTGGCCACATAGGGGATGCCGTGGGCGGCGATCACCGCGGGAACATCCTTTTTTTTCTGTTTTTTGCCGGAAATCGGCGTTGTGGTGGTCAGCACGCCCTGCGGCGTGGTGCCGGAGCGCTGAATTCCGGTATTCATATAAGCCTCGTTGTCGTAGCAGATAAAAATAAAGTTTTCTCCGCGCTCACATGCCCCGGAGAGCGCCTGCAGACCGATGTCGCTGGTGCCGCCGTCGCCTGCCCAGGCGGCAACGGTTGTGCCGTGTTTTTTCTGCGACCGCAGGGCCCCCAGGATACCGGTGGCTGCCGCCGCGGTGGATGCAAAGGTGACGTTTAAACAGGGCAACTGGGTGGCGGCAATCGGGTAGAGTCCCTGCAGTACGGTCAGGCAGCTCGGCGGCACCACAAGAATGGTATCGCGCCCCAGGGCTTTTAGCCCGATGCGGTAAATGATGCTCAGGCCGCAGCCTGCGCAGGCACGATTGCCCGGGTGCACGAGTTCTTCTTCCGGCAGATTGAGGATGCTTGTTTTGTCAGCCATTTCGATATCCCGTAAATTTCGTCTTTTTTTTCAGGCTGGTCTGCAGTCCTATAGCTTAAGACCGAGCCAGCGGGGCATGGAGCCCGGATCCATTTCCCGGGTGCAGGAATCGGAAAGGGCTTGCTTGAGCTGTGTCGTCTGAATCTCGCGGCCGCCCAGTCCCAGAATGTAGTTGTGAATAAAAGGGCGCTTTTCCAGGTTATACAGTGCTGCTTTGATATCCGAAAACAGGGCGCCCTCGTAGCCGTAGCTCAGGGCTTTTTCAAAAACGATCAGCCCTTTGGCCCCTTGAAAGGCCTCGCGTACAGCCTGATCCGGAAAGGGGCGGTAGACCCGAACCCCGCAGACGCCTACAGGCAAGCCTTCCTCGCGCAGGGCGTTGACCACATCCCTTAAATGATAGGACAAAGAGCCCATGCATACGGCAATGTATTCGGCATCCCCGCATTTGTAAGGCTCCAGAAAGGCGTTGCCCCCTCTGCCGAAGGCTTTGGCGAATTTTTGGTCCACCTCTTCTATCACGCCTAAAGCTTCCCGCATGTCTGTATACAGGTTGTGCCGGATTTCCATGTATCCCGGCGCTGTTTCACCGCGCACATTCGGCCGGATATCGGGAAGCGTGACCGTGTTGAAGTTGCAGGGCTGCTCCGGGTCAAGGCAGAACGCCGGGGAAAAGGAGGGGAGAAAGCTATCTGCGGTTTCCCTGTCTGTCAGTTCAAAGGGCATGTAGGTGTGCGAGAGAATATAGCCGTCGTAGCAGACCATAACAGGAATGTTGACGGTTTCTGCGATGGCATAGGCCTGGAGGACTGTATCAATGATTTGTTGATGATCGCAGGCATATATCTGTATCCAGCCGGTATCGCGCTGGGAGAAGGCATCCTGATGGTCATTCCACACGGTCCAGGGCGCCCCGATGCCGCGGTTTACCACACACATGACAATCGGCAGGCGGGCCCCGGCCGCCCAGTGGAGCTGTTCGTTCATGTACAACAGGCCGTTTGCGCTGGTTGCGGTAAAGGCCCTGCAGCCGGCGCTGGAAGCGGCGATACAGACGGAGAGAGCGCTATGCTCGCTTTCCACGGGAATATATTCGGCCTCCATTTCCCCGGCGTCGACAAATTCGGAGAGCTTCTCCGTAAGAGGCGTCTGCGGGGTTATGGGATATGCGGCCACAACCTGTGCACGGGCCAGTTTTACACCGTTTGCAGCCGCTACATTGCCGGATTCAATGACATGCATAGGGCTATTTCTCCTCTTTCATCAAAGCGGTTTCCTCTACCATGGTAATGGCGTCCACCGGGCATTCCTCCGCGCAGATCTCACATCCCTTGCAGTATTCGTAGTCGATTTCCGGCGGAATGGTGCGCGAGATAACCCCGTCCGGGCAGTAGAGCCAGCAGGTAAAGCAGGCAGGCTTGCCGCGCTTGGCGGGGATACACTTTTCCAGATCGATTACAGGGCGAAGCACACGCCAGGATCCGGTACGGCCGCCGTCTCCCGGACCGGGTTCGCTGCGGGATATATGGCAGGCATAAGGTTTTTTTGTCATGAAAACGCTCCAATCATCGTATTCGCATACACCGCCCGGGCGGCTTCTATGTTTTTCTCCGGATTGCGTCCCGCAAATTCTTCGCCCACGGCCTCAAGCAGGTGATCCAGCTCGAGAAGTCCGGCGGCTTTGGCGAAAAGGCCGATCATTCCGGTGTTGATAATACCCCTGGGCAGACCTGCCCCTGCGGAAAGGGAGGTGACATCGGCTGTTGCAACGGTCAATTTTTCGCTGGCGTACTCTGCAGGCGACCGCGGGGAATTGAGCATCATAAGGCCGTCTGCGCGCAGACCGTTGGTAACACCCACTTCGGTCAGCAGCAGCGGGTCAAATACCATCACCATGTCGGGTTCGCTGATGGGGGAGAGATCGTAGATTTTTTCCCTTGCGATTTTCAGGGAAGTAAGCACCGGCGCCCCGCGCCGTTCCGTACCAAAAGTCGGCGTCATGACAACGCCGGTGTAGCCTGATGCAAATGCGGCGTTGGCGACAATTTTGGCAGCGGTGATTGCGCCCTGTCCGCCGCGGCCGTGCCATCGGATCTGGATGATATCGTCTCGCATGAGCTGCTCTTTTCAGGATCTTGAAGGTTGCTAGCAGGCAGGTTTGCCGATTTTTTCCAAAAGTATCAAAATTAAGAAAAATCTCTTTTTTGTCAAGCCTTTTACACCACTCCGGCCATTGCCTTCAAGGGGAAAAAAATGCTAAATAGCTTCCATCCGGCCGGGAACTGATGGTCCCCGGGGTTGTTTTGAGCGGAGAATTTTTCCGTCAGCGTTAAATTTCCTTGATCATGCAGGCGTACGTGATACAAAATACAGCTTTACAGGAATCCACCCTAACCTGACAGATTTTGGAGATAATCATGACACTTAGCATCACCACTGCTGATCGGTTAAAGGATTTGCCGAATGATTCCGAACTTAGCTTTGGCACGGTTTTTACCGACCATATGTTCAATATGGATTACAATCCGGAGAAAGGCTGGCATAATCCGCGCATTGAACCCTATCACGAATTCCGCATGGATCCTTCTACGATGGTACTGCACTACGGCCAGTCCATTTTCGAGGGTCTCAAAGCCTTTACCACCCCTGCCGGCGGCATCAATCTGTTTCGCCCGCGGGAGAATTTCAGACGGTTTAACCGGTCGGCGCATAAGCTCTGTATTCCTGCGTTTGACGAGGAATTCGCTCTTGAAGCGCTGGCCGAGCTGCTGCAGCTGGAGAAGCGATGGGTGCCGAAAGCGCCCGGCACTTCTCTTTATATCCGCCCCACGATTATTGCCACCGACCCCTTTCTGGGAGTCCGCGCCTCCTACACCTACCGGTTCTTTATCATCCTTTCCCCGGTCGGTGCCTATTACAAGGAGGGCTTCAACCCGGTAAAAATCTGGGTGACGGATAAACACGTGCGCGCCGTGCGCGGCGGCATGGGCGAGGTGAAGACGGCGGGAAACTACGCCGCCAGCCTTTATGCCGGAGAAGAGGCACATAGCAAAGGCTACACGCAGGTGCTCTGGCTTGACGGAGTGGAGCTCAAGTATGTCGAGGAAGTCGGCTCCATGAATATTTTTTTCGTAATAGACAATGAGCTGGTCACTCCCTCTTTGAGCGGCAGTATCCTGGCGGGCATTACCCGGGATACGGTAATCCGGCTTGCCCAGAAATGGGGGCTTGCCGTAACCGAGCGCCGGATCAGCATTGACGAACTGGTGGATCTCTACGAGGCCGGCCGTCTGCAGGAGGTTTTCGGTTCCGGTACGGCGGCCGTGATTTCCCCTGTGGGAGAGATCCGCTACAAGGACAAAGTCGTCAAAGTGGGCGATGGCACGGTGGGGCCGTGGGCACAGCGTTTTTTTAACGCCATCACCGATATTCAGTACGGCCGCGCCGAAGATCCGGAAGGCTGGGTGCTGCCGCTGGAAAAAAAATGAGGCACGGACAAACAAAAGCCCGGACCCCGCCGGGGGTCCGGGCTTTTACGCAGAGTTTTTATTTGATCTCGATTTTTTTGGCTTTGCTCTCTTCTGTCTTGGGAACCGTGACCTTCAGGATTCCATCCTTATAAGAAGCCTCGATTTTGTCCGGATTTACCGAATCGGGCAGTGTAAATGCCCGCTGGAATTTTCCGTACGCACATTCCCTGCGGTAGTAGTTTTCGTCTTCCACGTTATCCTCGTGTTTGCGCTCTCCCTTGAGCGTTAGCACGTTGTTTTTGACATCGATGGAGACATCCTCTTTTTTGACTCCCGGTAATTCGGCCTTGATCACGATGTTGTCGCCTTCTTCATAGGTATCTACCGTCGGTCGCCAATCCATCAGGCTCATCTCTTCTTCCGCGCCCGTCTGTCGGGTGGGGAATGTATCCTCAAAAAGGCGGTTAATCCGGTCCTGAAGTGTCGGCAGTGTTGTCCAGGGATCCCATCTCACCAGTGCCATAGTCTCACCCCCTTTTTTATATTATGTGAAATTTCGGTTTTCTATATCCTTTTTTCATCTTTAATGTAATACCTTGGAGCACTTCGTCAAGGGGGGGTGGAGCGTATTTTTTCAATAAGGAGCCCTCTGGTTGCAGCCGGCCAGGCCGCACTTCAGCCAGCTTCCGCTTCCGTTTTCGCCGCAAGACGCAGGGCATCCTGGGCGGCATAGCCGTTTTCGTCGTTGTCAAAGTAGCAGAAGACCTCGATGCCCTGTGCCAGCCAGGAGCGGATGCGCTTCGCCCAATGATTGAGAGCGCTGTCCGGGTATTGGCCCTGATAAGCGGCTTCCGGGCCGTGCAGGCGGATGTAGGCAAAATCCGCCGTGACCTCCGGCGGCGACTGGACGCCTTCCAGGTCGAAGACACAGCAAGCGGCATTGTAGCGGCGCAGCATGTCCCGGATTTCCGGTTTCCACCAGGAATCATCGCGGAATTCCAATACATAGCGAAAGTCGCCGGGAAGGGCTTCCAGAAAAGCCCCAAGCCGTTCGGGATTGCACCGCCAGCGCGGGGGGAGCTGAAAGAGCACAGGCCCGAGTTTTTCCTCCAAAACTGCGGCATGGGAGAGAAAATTGTTCACAGGCTCGTGCGGATCCTTGAGTTTTTTCATATGCGTGATGTAGCGGCTGGCTTTTAGGGCATAAATAAAGCCTCTCTCCGCCTCGTGTTTCCATTTTTCAAAAGTCTTTTTGTCCGGCAGTTGATAGAACGTGTTGTTTACTTCCACCGTATGGAAGCGCTCCATGTAGTATTCCCGCCATTTGTTTGCCGGCAGCTCCTCGGGATAAAAGGGGCCCCGCCAGTGTTTGTAATTCCAGCCGGAGGTGCCGATATGCAGCTTCATGGGGTTCTCCTCCTGCAGAGCGGTGGCACGTTCGAAAACTCCTTTTGGAAGTATAATATAGGCTTACAGCGGGGCGGATGCAAACGGCGCGGCTAAATGGCCGTCCTTGTCATTGACGAACAGGGCCACTTCACTGGGCTCCCGGCCATTGGACAACCCGAGCAGCGCTTGGGCGATACCTGCAGCGGTCTCTGCATTGGGGAAGAAAAAGGGGGTCCGAAGTGCTGTAATCAGGGTCTTGATGTCGTCTGCCGCCGCCTCGAGGATCGTATTCTGATCATATGCGGCTTCATGGAGCAGCACGTAATCTTCCCGGCGCAGCAGGGAAGGATCTGCATCCCGCAGCCATTTATCAATAACCGCGTATTCCCTGATTCGAAACTGCTGCTCGGCAGGGTCCCGCCTGATTTCGTAACGCTGGAGCATGAGAATTTCCTTTCCGCCTGCAATAATTTGTTTCCGGACCGATTGACAGGCTGCTGGATTGTGATCCCGGCCTTAGAGGTGCGTGGGAGGCTGAAGTAAACAGGCATGGGAGGTATATTATAATTTAACATAGTCCTTTTTCGGCGAAATTGCAAAATCCGGGCAAGGAATGTCTTGACAGGCGGAGAGCTTTTTAAAATACTGAGCGCTTTCTGAAAAAGGGTGAGTTGATCCCGAAATATGCAAAGAGGAGGAAAGTGGTGTATGCGTGTTACCGATCTGTATGCAAAAAAGGCCCCGGTTGTTTCCATGGAGTTTTTCCCGCCGAGAGATGAATCGGCAGCGGAAAAATTTGAGGGTGTAGTGGATACGCTCGCAGAGCGCAAACCGGATTATAAGGCGGTCACCTTCGGAGCTGGCGGCTCCAACAGGGACGGGTCTTACCAGACAGTAAAAAAACTGATGAATGAAAAGCAGCACCCGACTGTTGCCTATATTGCCGGATACGGGCTGGGTCCGGAAGAAATTACGGACGTTCTTGATAAGTACAAGGATCTCGGGGTAAAGACCGTGTTTGTCATTCGCGGCGATCAGCCGAGGGATGAGAACTTTGTCCCGCATCCGGAAAGTTTTTCCTATGCCTGCGATCTGATCGCTTTTATCAGGGACCGCTATGATTTCACCCTGGGATGCGCCGGTTATCCCGAAGGCCATATCGAGGCGGAGAGCCTGGAAAAAGACATTGAAGCCCTGAAAAAAAAACAGGACGCCGGGGCGGAATACGTGGTCGCCCAGTTCTGCTACGACAACCAGTTTTTCTATGATTATGAGCAGAAATGCCGCCAGGCGGGGATCACGATTCCCATCATCCCCGGAATCATGCCCGTCTATACCGTAAAGCTCATCAACATTTTATCCCGGGTCTGCGGAGCCACCATAACGCCCGAGCTGCAGCAGAAGCTCGATGCACTCAACGGCGCGGACAAGGATACTGTCCTGCAGACGGGTATTGATTTTGCTGTGGAACAGTGCCGGGATCTGCTGCAGAACAACGTGGCCGGCCTGCATTTCTATACCATGAACCGCAGCAAGAGTACGTGTGCGATTATTGATCGGCTGCGCAGCGAAAACCTGCTGTAGATAGCCCGGCGGCAGGCACTGTGCCGTGGCTGTAGTATTTATGACGCCGGCAGAGCCGGGCCCCGGCCCTGCCGGCGGAAGCGACCGCAGAAGTCAGGAGCACAACTGTTGGGAAAACGGCCTGTAACACCCACCTATATCGCCTTCTATATTCTGTTTCTGCCTGATTCCTGGCAGGCAGCCATGGGCCTGGTCTTTGCGCTGCTCCTGCGCCCCTACGCTACCAGTCCGGATATGGGGCCGCTGAAAAGCATTCTGATATTTGTGATGCTGGCAGCAATCGGCTATACCATCACCCGCATCCCCGCACGCTGGATTACCCGCAAACTCAAGCGGCTCATTCTGGATTAAGCTCTTCGCCTCCATCCGGGGCAGAGGGCGGCCCCGGTTTTTCCGCCGGTTTTTTCGGGGCTGCAGCAAGGGTGCGAAAGCTGGTCTCGCTGAACAGGCCGAATTTTTCCACAGTCGTCTGTTCCCGCCAGTACACGAGCCGTTTCCTGCCGTCAAAGCCGGTCTCCAGATCAATCCGGATCCGGGAATAGGGCAATTCGATGCGGCATGTGTATTCCAGGAGATACCCGGCCCGCGTTCCGGCCGGGGTGTCCAGTTCGGTGCGGCTCAGGGACTTGACCACATGCGTATATCGGCCGGACTTTGCTTCTTTGTTGTCGCCCAGCCCTTTAAGCTTCATAGTTCCCGAGGTGCGGATTTTTTTTCCTGCCACCAGTTGGGCCGGCAGAAGCGGAAATGACGGAGAAAACGTGATTTTCCGGTCCTTGCGGCAGATTTCCAGTTGTTCTATGTTGACCGCGCCATCAGGGGCCTTTACCAGCATCAGCCGGTAGAGATCCGCAAAGACAAGCCGCCATTTATTACCGGGTTCTGCATACGGCTCAAGGCGCATGGCAATGGCTTCTCCCTTGCCTTTTCCGTGGATGATCCGGAAGCGGTCTTTTTGCGGGTGCATATCAAAGAGATCGACGCCGGAAATCCGTTCTTTTTCTTTGCCCGACAATTCCTGCGGCCGGGCGGGATCTGCCCCTGTCTGGCCGTATACCGGGGATCCCACCAGGGCCATGAGTGCCACGGCAATAAGGATACCCAATGATCTCCATGCTTTTCTCATTTGCTGCTGGTATCTCCCGCCGGTTCTGCTGCATGATTCATAAATTATAATAATATCATTTTTTCGGGTTTTGTTCAAACCGGGCTCCCCCGGTAAGCCGCAGCCGGCGCTACTCCAATAAAAAGGAGCTAGGAGGCCAGCGGCCAGACCGTTTCTGTAAGGCCCGGGCTTTCCGTGGATTCCGCTGCCCGTTGGGCAAGCTCCCAGCTTCTCAGAAAGTTCTCTTCAAAGGAGCGGCTGCGCATGTAGCGGCGGGCCGCTTTTTTCATCCGCGAAAGCCCCGCCGGGTCTTCGGATAAGCGCCTGATTTCACGGGCAATGGCGGCTGCATCCAGAGGGGGGACAATGCATCCGGTCTTGCCGGCGATCAGGTTCTCCCGGGGGCCTCCCCGGTCCGTGACGATAACCGGCAGGCCGGAGGCCTGGGCCTCCAAAACCACGTTGCCGAAGGTGTCTGTGGTGGAGGGAAAGACAAACAGGTCGCTGGAGGCGTAGGCCTCTGCCAGCCGCCGGCCGGTCAAAACCCCGGTAAACAGCGTCCTGGTCCCCTTGAGCATGGCCGCCATTTCCTGTTTGTAGGGGCCGTCGCCGACAACGATGAGATCCATGTCCCTGCCGGCCTCGCTTAATTGGCGAAAGGCCCGGGCCAGCACATCCAGGTTTTTTTCCCTGGACAGCCGCCCCACATAGAGAAGCTTCATGGAATTTCCGGAAAGACCGTAGCCGGAGCTCCATATGCCGTTTCGGCGCTCCGGATGGAATCGCTCCGTGTCCACGCCGCGCGGGTAGACACGGATTTTTGCCTCGTCCACGCCTCTTTCCACAAGCTCCTTGCCCGTGGCTGCAGAGGGGACATAGACCAGGTTCATCTGATTGTAAAACCAGGCCATGGCTTTCCACATCACTTGCCCGATATCGTTGTCTCCCGTTAATTCTGCGGCATACTGGGGAAACGCTGTATGATAGGTGCCGTATACCGGAATATCGAGGGTGCGGGCAACGGCCAGAGCACAAAGTCCCATGGGACCCGGGGTGGAGGCCTGGATCTGGCTTGGCCGGTTCCGGAAGCAGTAGTCCAGGATTTTTAAAAAGGGCGGGTAGTAGAGCTTGACTTCCGGATATTCGGGCAGCTCATAGAAGCCGACGGGCCGGAAGTTAACCGGGCCGCCCTCCGGGGTGTCCGGGTAGCAGGTGAAGATGCTGAGATCCTTGCCGTTTTTGCGCGCGGCGGCAAGCTGCATCCGGAGGGTGAGGGCCACCCCGTTGGTTTCGCTGTAGGTGTCCGTAAAGAGGGCGACCCTGCATGTCTCCGTTTTGCATTTGGGCGTCCGGCCCGTTATTTGGGTGTGGCAGTTCTCTGCAAACCGCCGGTCCCGGGAGAAGAGCCGGTAGGCCATAAAGTAGGGGGCGAGCAGGGTATAGACGGAGCCCGCAGAGCCGATTGTCTGGAAAATATTCAAGAGCCTGGCCCGGGACAGGCTTGCCAGGGTGTTATCGCCCAGGTTCCGGATAATGCTGTCGGATACTTCGGTTACGAACCGGAACCAGATGGTTTCCTTGTCCCGGCCGCTGGCATCCGGCTCCGCCAGTTTTTTCTGCATCCGTGCATGCCCGGCCAGAAAGGCCCTGCCCTTCTCCTGGATCAGTCCTGTTATTTCCGGGGCGGCGGATTTGCCGGTAAACAGGGAGGCTGCGGAGCGTTTGGCGGCAAAAAAATCCTGTACCCGGTGCAGCAGCCCTTTGCTCCTGTCTTCGCGCGGGATGTTGGTAAGAGCCCGGTCTGCAAAACGGAGCAGTGCATCCGAGTGCACCCAGCGTCCGAGCCTGAGTGTGGACTTGTAATACTGGTAGGCGATACCGTAGAGGTTGTGGGCCATGGTAACGGGTGCTGCCGGAGTGCCGCATGCCCGGCTGCTGCCTTGGCGAAGGCCTTGCAGGAATTCTTCTTTTCCCCGGGCACCGGCTACCGCGGTATACATCCGGGCAATGTTTAAAGAGGAGTGATCATCGGAGCCGCCTGTAAGGCTTTTGATCCAGGGCTGCTCGCCTGCAGGGACGATTCCGTGCTTGTCCGCGAGCCTTTCGATGTCCGCCGGGCGCAGATTTTTCAAAATCGATTCCAAAATCTGATTCTGATAGGGGTCCCGCGCCCCGTTGATCTCGAAATGCGTGAAGAGCAGCAGCATTTTTTCAAAGTGCGCAAGCGTGAGCTTGTGGTTGATGTCAAAGAGGGGGTGCGCCAGAATGGGAAGGATGCCTTCCTGGTGCATGTAGGCGAGCAGCGTGTAAACATTTTTGCGAGCCCGGCGGATGTCTTCATGCTGGGCCTCGGTGATGTCCGGAGCCAGCACGTGGATCTTGCAGCCGTCTTCCGGAAAATAGGTGGTCACCTCCTCGCTGATGAAAGTGTCCTCGAGATGAGCGATTTCGAGGCTCCCCGTGATCGTGTTGTGGTCGCTTATGGTGACAAGGTCCATCCCCTGCTTTTTGGCCAGATGATAGATGGCAAGCGGGGAGGTAAAGCTCTCCGGACACCCGAGCTTCTGCAGTACCCATTGCGAGGGACGATCCGACATTTTGGAGTGAACGTGCAGGTCCACTTTCATTTCTTGTGCCGCCATTGCTGTCTCCTGTTTTTTCAAGGGGGTTATCGCAACCGGCCCGGGCTGCCAGCGGGCTCCCGGGCCCGTGTTTCCGGAACCGTCCGGACCGATCTGGCTGCACCATAGGAGCGCTTCTTGACGGACGGGTGACAAGGATATGAATTTTTCGAAAAAATGGAAGGGTGTCTATCCGGCAGGGGCAAAACGTTGGGCTGTCAGTCGGGCCAGTTCCTGCATGTGGCGCATTACTGCCGCTTTATCCCTTCCCGGGTAGTTGCGGAAGGAGATGAGAAGCCCGTTTTGCGCGGCGAAAAAGGCGTGGGCGAGGGCCCGGCTGTTTTGCTTCTCCCCGCCTGCAGCGAAGACGGCTTCGATTTTGTCGAGCAGCAGGCGCTCCGCGCTGTTGAGTTTCTCCAGAAGGGCGGGCTCCAGGTCGCCGTCGAGCATGAAGTGGGTCATCATGCGGAAATACTGATCGTTTTCGCTCAAAAAACGGATAAGGGTTTCTGCAATGGCCTCCAGGGCCTGCCTGCCCTGCTTTTCGGCAATGACGGCATCTATGGGAGGCAGAATCCGATCGACGCCGCGCAAAAATGCCTCCAGAAAAAGCGCCTGGCGGTCCGGGAAATACCTGTAGATGGTGGCATGACTGATGCCGGCTTCTGCTGCAATGTCGCGGATACTGGTTTTGTTGAAGGCTTTGATACTGAAGACCCGTTCGGCTGCGTCAACAATGGCCTCCCGCCGCTGCTCCCATTCCCGCTGCCGGATTCCCGCAAAGGATTTTTCCCGGCTCATTCTGCAGCCTCCACTTCCTGAACGGCCATTTCCTGGTAGGCATGAAAGAGACGGTGGCAGAAATTATCCCACTGCTGCCAGAAAGCAAGGGAGTCCCGGTTGAGGCTCATGGGATCGCCAAAATTGGCAAGATCGGTGACTTCCCGGCAGAGGCCGTCGACCACGGCATTATCGCAGCCGTCCAGAATGGAGGCCACGAAATCGGCCGGCCGGTACCATGGCTCGGCCCGCTTGATGTCGCGATAGATTTGTGTCAGCATCACGTTTCTGGGGCCCTCCCAGAGTTCATTGACTGCGGCATCCCTGTATAGGCGGGGCAGGCAGGAGAAGTCCTCCATCACTCCGTGGCCGCCGAAGATGGACATGGCGGATCGCAGCACATCCACTGCATCCCAGGATCCCGTGATTTTCTGCAGCATGATCAACTCCCGGATGTCAAATCGCCTGCGCCTGATCTCTTCGGGTTCATCCGCCGCAAAACCGCCCTTGAGGCCGTCTTCCAGACTGAGAAAATCCTGGTAGATCCTGAAGGCCCCGGCCGTGGTCCGGCGCGCGGCTTTCTCCATGTCGCGGAGCTGGCCGGCTACCAGCGGGAATTGCCCGATGGGCATGCCGAAGGCCTCACGGAATTCGCTGTATTTCCGGGCCTCCCGAACCGCCCGGGTCATGGATGCGG
>CAZWNV010000055.1:4364-16010 GCA_964635265.1 uncultured Desulfobacteraceae bacterium | reverse complement strand
CCGTCGTATTGACAAACGCGATCCCGGTCCAGCCCTGCTTTTCCAGCTTGGGAAAGATCCCCTGCTTGCGGTTGATGTTGACCGTCGAGTAGCCGGCAAGGGTTTTGCCGTTTTTGTTGCCGAAGAGCTCGAAGCCGTTCAGGCTCTCGGAGGAGGCAGCCTGGAACCATGCGGTTTTCTCCGGCAGGCTTAACTTCTTTGCATTGCTGAGATACTTTTTTCTGGGATCGATATCCTCAGTTATGGCATCCAGCGCTTCCCCATTTTCCTGGTATGGGGTTACCGTGAGCTTTGCATTGGCCCGGTTGGGGTTATGCGCCGCGATTCCGGTCCACCAGGTTTGGTCGCTGGCCACGTGCGGGAAATACAGGGTGTCTGCCTTTTGATCCTTTAACAAAACGCCGCTTAGCTGATTGTTTTTGCTGAACAACTCCAGACCGATCACGCCTTCTCCGCCGCTTATGGTGGCCGATTCTATATCCGGCTGGGGCGTGCCGTCGAGCAATTCTTTAATGGTTTTGCTTTTATGCTCGCCTGGTCCCAGCTCCACCTGGGCGCTCTGGATTGTATTGAAATTGATCTGCAGGGTTTTTGCGCTGTTGGTCGTGTTTACAAGGGCGAGCCCCGTCCACCAGTCGGCAGTGGACGCGATATGGGGCACATAAATGGTGTCTTGATTGATTTCCCGCACAGCGGGGACGGCTACCCGGTAGAGGCCTTCCTTGTAAAATTTCGTGTATCCGCAGAGGTCGGCGGACTCCGAGATGAAGGCGATATGGGTGATCTCTGCGGGTTTTTCGAATTCCTCGGCCACGTTTAATTCCGAGCGCCCGTTGGCATTTAAATCCAGGGTCTTGATTGCCACACACTCCCCCTGGGCGTTGTATGCCCACAGGGTGCCTGAGACTGACTCGCTGCCGGAATTCACAACGGCGATTTCCGTATCCCAGTTGCCGTTGGTTGCTACATGCGGAAAATACAGGGGAGCCTCGGCCTGGCCTTCGGAGTCCTGCTCGGCCAAGGTGTATACCGCGAGCATATAGTATTCGCTGTTTTCCCCGAATTCGCCCGTATCCGTATACACCATGAGGTTTTTGTCCGCGCTGACAACCCCGTGGCCGGGAGTCTTCGGATCCGTCATGATGCCTTCTTCGGTGAAGTTGTCCGGATCGCAGACATAGGCAAAGGGGTTGCCGCCGGGCATATACCCGGTGCCGGAGCAATTGCCAAAGGTGTCATGCACCAGCGTTTCATACATCCAGGCTTCCCAGTCGCCTGTTGTCAGCATATGGCCATACCATTTGGTGTCAGCCCATTCGAAATCATCAAATGCGGCTCCGCCCTTGACGAACACGTGCAGGATGTATTCCTGTTCCTCACCGGTTTCCACAGCCACAAAGAGGTTTTTGTCCGGGCTCATGGCGCCGTGGAAGGAAGGCGTATCCGGTATCGTGATAATTCCCTTCTCCGAAATGCTTATGCTCCCCGTATCTTCGTTAGTCCGTTGATGCCCGTCGGAATCCACCGAGGAGTAGGTGGCGTTTCCCGTGGCATCGATCTCCAGGGTTGAATGCTCCCATTCCGGATCATTGCCGGCGGTCAGGGAATGGCCGTACCATGTGCCTTCAAGATCGGATTGGGCGAAGCTGTCGCCGGCTTTGACAAAAACCTTCAAGGCATAGTTGCCGCTGTCGTCTTCCGGGTAGGTTCCGTTAAGCGTGAAAAGATTCTTGTCCGTGCTCAAAGCGCCGTGATAGGAGCTTCTTTCCGAGGACGTGATGATGCCCTTCTCGGAAATCTGCAGGCCGCTGATCGTTCCGCTTTTGGAAGCTCCGTTGGATTGCATCACTGAGAACTCGCCGTTTCCCGAAGAATCGAAGGTGATTGTAGAATGCTCCCAGGCATCAAAATCGCCCGAATACAGGGCATGGCCATACCACTTGCCGGACAGATCCGATTGATCGAATTGTGCCCCCGCATTTCCGGCGAAAATCAGACCAATTCCCAGAAACAATGCCGCCATCATCTTAGCCTTTGGTAAACGCAAAACCTCCCCCTTTTCTTTTTTTATGGGTTGAAAAGCTGCGCGAAAACTCGGGGTTCCGGGAGGACCCCGGAACCCCGGAAATACTAAGGCCTGTACAGAACAGGTTGTAAGATGGAAATTATGTTATTCCAATACCAAAAGACTCTGCCAAAATCTACCCATTTTTATCCTACAATGTATGGTAGGAACAACCTAAATGATCCCACCTATTTGTTTTTATTTTCTTTCTCCTCAGGCCCAAATGTTTTGCTGCGCATCTCCCATCGTTTCCACAAATCATAAACTGCCGGGATGAGGATCAGGGTGAGTACGGCCGAGGAAATCAGCCCGCCCACCATGGGCGCCGCAATCCGTTTCATGATGCGGACCCCGGTTTCCGTACCGATCATTACGGGCAGGAGTCCGATCAAGGTGGTCGCAACGGTCATCAGCTTGGGGCGCACCCGTTCCACGGCCCCTTCGATGACGGCGCCGTGGATGTGGGCAAAGCTGTTCATGCGGCCGGCTTCCCTGTAGCGGGCGTAGGCCTCGTCGAGATAGACCAGCATGACCACGCCGGTTTCCACGGCCAGCCCGGCAAGGGCGATAAAGCCCACGACCACGGCAACGGAGAGGTTATACTGGAGGATATAGAGCAGCCATATGCCGCCCACCAGGGAGAACGGAAGGCTTGCCATCACGATCGCCACCTCGGCGGCCCGTTTGAAATGGGCGTAGAGCAGGATAAAGATCAGCAGAAGGGTCACCGGGACGATGATGTTCAGGGTTCGCCGGGCCTCCTGCATATGCGCGAACTGTCCCGACCAGGCCAGGGAATAGCCGGTGGGGAGATCAATCTGGCCGCGGACCACGGCTTTGGCGTTTTCGACGTATGTGCCGACATCCACGCCCTTTAAATCCACATATATCCAGGCGGTTTTCCGGGCGTTTTCACTTTTGATCATGGCCGGTCCCTTTTTGAGGCAAAGATCTGCGAGCTGGGCAAGCGGCACGTGAGCGCCGGTGGGCGCCTTTACCAGCACCCGCTTCAGACGTGCGATATCGTCGCGAAGCTCGCGCTTGTAGCGGAGATTAACAGGGTATCGCTCAAGCCCCTCCACCGTATAGGTGACATTCATGCCGCCCACAGCGCTCATGATCACGTCCTGTACGTCGTCGACCGTGAGTCCGTAGCGGGCGATCTCGCGGCGGCGAATGGCAAAATCCAGGTAATTGCCGGCGGTAACGCGCTCGGAATAGACCGAGAGGGTCCCGGGGATGTCTCTGACCACGGCCTCGATCTCGGTGCCGATTTCGTTTAGGACCGACAGATCCGGCCCCATCAGCTTGATGCCCACCGGGGTCTTGATCCCGGTGGAGAGCATGTCGATGCGGGTCTTGATGGGCATTGTCCAGGAATTGGTCAGCCCGGGGAACTGAATCGCCGCATCCAGGTCGTTTGAAAGTTCTTCTATGGTGATATGGCGTTTTTCCGGCCAGACAAGCGCCAGCGGAGCTTTCAGCCACCCCGGCCAATCGGAGAAAAACCGGTCGACCGGGGTTTTCCGCCACTCGTGGGCTATTTCGCCCTGAACGGTCTCGGGCCAGATCCGGTAAAAGGGGAAATGGACCCACTTCGGCCAGTCCGAATAAAAGCGCTCCACCCGGTGCGTCTCATATTCCACCCGGGGCCGCAGCATGATGGTGGTCTCGATCATGGTCAGCGGGGCGGGGTCGGTGGCGGTGTCCGCGCGGCCGATTTTTCCGTGAACGCTTTTGACCTCCGGAAATCCGGCAATGATCCTGTCGGTCTGCTGCAGCAGCTCCCGTGCCTTTGTAATCGAAATCCCGGGCAGGGTGGTGGGCATGTATAGGAGATCTCCCTCGTTTAAGGGCGGCATGAATTCGCTGCCCAGCTGTTTGGCCGGATAATAGGTTCCGGCCAGTATCAGTACGGCAACGAGCAAGGTGGTTTTGCGCCAGTTCAGAACTGTTCGGATCACCGGCCTGTAAAGCAATACGACAAACCGGCTCACAGGATTTCGCGTTTCGGCGGCAATTGGCTGGGGAAGCAGGCAAATCACCGCAAAGACAGTAAGCGCAAAAGCCGCTGCCAGGCTCCATCGCGGAAGATCAAGGCCTGCCATGCCGCCTGCCACAACCAGCAGAACCGGTCCGAAGACTGCCGCCAGCCGGATGCCAAACCGTCGTTTCCGGGAGGGGACAAGTGCCAGGGGTTTTTCCGTTATAAAAAAGGTCATCAGCACGGGGATAACCGTAATAGCCAAAAGCGAGGAAGCCCCCATGGCAAAGGTCTTGGTAAAAGCCAGGGGCTTGAACATGCGGCCGGACTGGCCGGTGAGCGAGAACACGGGCAGAAAGGACACGGTGATAATGAGCAGGCTGTAGAACAGGGCCGGACCCACCTCCCCGGCCGCATCCGCGATAATCCGGGATAGCGGTTTTTTCCCGCGGTCACGCTCCAAGTGCTTGTGGGCGTTTTCCACCATCACCACAGAGGCGTCCACCATGACGCCGATGGCGATGGCGATTCCGCCTAAGCTCATGATATTGGCGTTGATACCCAGGGGATACATGACAAGAAAGGCGATCAGCACCCCCACCGGCAGGGTAAAGAGCGCCACAAAAGCGGAGCGGAAATGGAGCAGGAAAATTATGCAGATGATGGCCACAACGGCCATCTCCTCGAGGAGCTTCTTCTTGAGCGTATCGATGGAGCGCTCGATCAGGCCGGAGCGATCGTAGCCGGTTTCAATGGTAACCCCTTCCGGCAGCCCCTGCTTGAGGGCATTCAGCTTGTTCTTGACCCGGTGGATGGTTTCCAGGGCGTTTTCCCCGTAGCGCATCACTACGATGCCCCCCGCAGTCTCGCCCCTGCCGTTCCAGTCCAAAAGGCCCCGCCTCAGTTCCGGGCCTTCGTGGACACTTGCGATGGTTTTCATCAGGATCGGCGTGCCTTTATCGTCCACGCCCACGGCAATTTGCCTGATATCGGAAACAGATTCGATGTAGCCGAGGCCGCGAACCATGAACTCGGTCTCGCCCATTTCGATGACCCTGCCGCCCGCATCGTCGTTGGACCGCCGGATGGCCCGGCGCACATTCCGGATGGACAAGTCATAGGCCAGCAGTTTATTGGGATCCACCTCCACCTGGTACTGCTTGACAAATCCGCCCAGGCTGGCGACTTCGGCCACACCTTCAACAGCCATCAGCTCGTACCGCAGATACCAGTCCTGGATGCTTCGCAGTTCGGCAAGATCATGCGTTCCGGTTCGATCCTGGAGCACGTATTCGTATACCCAGCCCACGCCCGTGGCATCGGGACCCAGCCGGGGGGTGACCCCTTCGGGCAGCCGGGCTGCGGCCCCGTTTAAATATTCCAGCACCCGGGATCTGGCCCAGTAGAGGTCGGTGCCGTCCTCGAAAATAATATAGACAAAAGAGAGCCCGAAAAAGGAATATCCGCTTCGGTGAGCAGGGAACGGATCTGTTGGGGCAGCCGCCGCCTTAAATCCGTATACCGATTTTCGGCCGATCTGAGCTGGTTGCTGGCTGCGGCAAGATCTTTTGACTGCTTGCTTCGGTGCCAAAGGGGCACATCCATCATCACGGCGGCAGAAAAGAAATCAGGCAGATCCCTGTCGTTGAAGTCCTCGTCTCGCTGCCCATAAGCCAGGCGGAAGTTGAAGTCCGGGTAGTAGGCTTTTTCAGCCAGTTCCACGCCGGTCCGGGCACGTTGGGCGGCTGCCTTGAGCGCCTGCAGTTTCGGGTTGGCCGATAAGGCGGTTTGCTTGAGCCGGTTGAGGTCGAGTGCAAAATGCGGGGACGGCAGGTTTTCAGGCGGATCCACGGGCCGGCGGGTGTCTTGGTTGAGCAGCGCATGGATTCGGTCCAAAAGGGTCTGCTTCCGGTTTTCAAGCATAATGGCTTCATCCTGAAGCCGGCTCAACTCCACCTCAGCTTGAAAGATATCCTGCTGCAGGCCTTTGCCCACCGTGTATCGATTCTGTGCATCCCTTCGGATGCGGCGCAGCATATCCATGAGCCCGGCGTTTATTTTTCGGCTTTTCGCCACATAGCCCATCTCGTAATAGGCCTCCGCAATATCGCGGGCAAGCGAAAGCCTGGCCGATGCCAGTTCGGCCTGTTTCAGCCGGACGGTCTGTTGCATGGTTTCTGATTGAAGATCCAGCTTCGAGAGCCAGGGCACTTTTTGTTCGAGCGCGACCTGCTTCTGCGTCATGGGCTCCTCGTCGAACCGGAAGGAGTCCGTCGGCAGGTTCATTACCGCCAGGCCGATCCTGGGATCAGGAAGTGCCCCGGCCGGTGCAACCCGGTTTCTGGCTGCTTCGGTTTCGGCTGCCCTTGCCTGAATGGCTTGGTTGTTGTTGAGGCCTTCGGCAATGAGAGCGGCAAGAGCCGGGGGAGCGGATACGGGAAGGCAGCCCCGGGCCTGCCCGCGGGCGGTCGGGCATAGGCAGCCAAGCAACAGGCCGAACAAGGCGAGCCCGAAAAGGATATTTTGGGCAGGCCTGTTTTCCATGAAGCGACCCCTGTTTTTAATGGGTTTGTTTTGAGAACTGCCTGAAATGGAGATAAAAGCTGGCCGTTGAGAAAAAACATAAGCATGAACACGGGTTCATCCAGAAAATATCTGAAAATCCGTCCGGGGCAGGTTCTACCGGGTATTCTCCGGTTCCCCGGAAAATGCGGATATAGCGGCGGGGTGCAGCGAATCCCGGGGAAGGGGGGGTTGACGCTTGATTGCAAGCGGCTTATCCTTAAACAAAGAAGGGCATCCCCCGGTCTGGAGCAGGCGGCGGCATGCAGAAAGGATGTCCATACGAATAGGAAAAGATAAGGAGGCGTTATGCAGGCCCGCGGTCCTCTGATGATTGAGCATCGATTGATCGAAAGATTAATCGGACGGATAAATAAGGAATTGCGGCAGATCGAAGCCAACAACCGGACAGATCCCTTCCTGATCGACATATTTGTCGATTTTATCAAAACCTACGCGGACCGGACCCATCATGGGAAAGAAGAAGACATCTTTTTCGCAAAGCTTTCCGAAAAATCCCTCCTGGATAACGATTCCCGCATCATGGAGGAGTTGATCGAGGAGCATAAATTCGGCCGCAACATTACCGCTGAACTCGTGGACGCCAACGCCCGATACCTGCACGGGGATCCGGGCGCGTTATCCGAGATTGCCGCCAGGCTTCATACGCTGGCCGAATTTTATCCGAAACACATCGAAAAAGAGGATGCGATCTTTTTTCCCGCCGCCCGGCAATATTTGTCTGATGCCGAAGAGCAGGCCATGCTGGAGGCGTTTTGGGATTTCGACCGGAAAATGATTCATGAGAAGTACGAAGCGGTAGCCCGGGAACTGGAGAACCCGGATAGAAAACCCGGATAGGGAGAAGCGGTGTGATTGTCCTCGCCTGCGAGATCGGTTGATGATTGTGGCTTTACAGGCGGGCTGCCCCCTGTTATACATTCTGCAGGCAATACGGGTGTCAGCCCCCGCGCTGACTGCCGTATCAATGAGGATATTTTCAACTGGGCAGCGCCATGCGTGTGAGTGACAGAGCCAGCAATATACCGCCCTTCATTGTGATGGATGTGCTGGAGCGGGCTCAGGAAATGGCCGCTTCCGGACGGGAGATCATCCACCTGGAGGTTGGCGAGCCCGATTTCGCCACCCCGGAGATGATTACGGAAGCGGCGTTTAAGGCCATGGCCGCGGGCCATACCCATTACACCAATTCTCTGGGGATAACGGAACTGCGCGAGGCCGTGGCCGCCCATTACGCTGATCGCTACGGAGTGGATGTGGATCCGGCCAGGGTGCTTGTCACGGCTGGTACCAGCATGGCCATGCTCCTGCTATTTTCAGCCCTTCTGGAGAAAGGTGAGGAGACGATTATTTCTGACCCTCACTATGCCTGTTATGATAACTTCATCAATTTCGTGGGCGGTGTGCCGGTGCGGGTTCCGGTGCGTGCAGAGGAGGGCTTCGAGTTCCGGCCGGAGGAAATCCGCGCATCGATGACCCCGCGCACAAGGGCTGTCTTTCTCAACAGCCCATCCAATCCCACCGGCCAGGTGATGAGCCCGGAAACCCTCTCGGCCATAGCGGATATGGCCCCGGGCCATCCGGGCGGAGCCTGTGTGATCAGCGATGAGATCTACCACGGCCTGGTATATGAGGGCCGTGAGCATTCCATTCTGGAATACACGGACAATGCATTCGTTCTGGACGGCTTCTCCAAGCGCTATGCCATGTGCGGCTGGCGGCTGGGCTATCTGATCGCCCCGGCCAACTATGTGCGGCCGCTGCAGAAGATGCACCAGAATTTTGCCATCTGCGCCCCGTCGGTGAGCCAGTGGGCCGGGGTGGCCGCCCTCCGGCATGCCTGGCCGGAGGTCGAGCGCATGCGCGGTCTCTATAATGCCCGGCGGCGGCGGCTTATCGATGGGCTGAAAAGGCTGGGCTTTGCAATTCCGGTGGAGCCCAAAGGGGCTTTTTACCTGTTTACCAGCTGCGCCCATCTGGATCCGGATGACTACAGGCTGGCCTTTGACATTCTGGAGGAGACAGGCGTGGCCGTGACCCCGGGGCGGGATTTCGGACCGGGAGGGCACGGCTTCCTGCGTTTTTCTTACTGCAACAGCATAGAAAACATTGACCGGGGGCTTGAGCGCCTGGGTGACTATCTGAGCCGACATTATCCTGGCGCCGTGCCGCGGTCTTAGAAAGGCCGGCCGGGTTGCCGGGATCCCGCCGAATTTTTTTCTTGCCATGGAAAAGGCATTTTTTATATTGGGGCATTGCAGCATCCAGGTTGGAATCGTCTGTATCCGCCCTTATTGAAACTCGGGCACCCGATTTTTCGCGATTTTCGGGGCTGATACCAAAAGAGGGGAAAACTGTGGTCTCTGGGGGAATGTAATGCATCTGTGCGTGGTCGGAACCGGTTATGTCGGACTCGTGGCTGCCGCCTGCTTTGCGGAGATGGGCAATCATGTCGTATGCGTGGACAGCAACCCGCGCGTGCTGGAAACTTTGAACAGCGGGCGGATTCATATTTTTGAACCCGGGCTCGAGGATATCGTAGCCCGTAACGTGGCGGAACAGCGTCTGTGTTTTACGGGCGATCTCAGGGAAGGTGTCGCCTCCTCCCGTTTTATCTTCAACTGTGTGGGCACTCCGCCGCAGCCGGACGGTTCCTGTGATCTGAGCTACGTGTTCACGGTTGCCGAGCAGATCGGCCGCGTCATGAACGCGCCCAAGATCGTGGTGACCAAGTCCACGGTTCCGGTTGGGACCGCGGAACGCATCCGCTCCATTATTTCCGGGCAGCTCAGAGAGCGGGGGGTGGAGATTGCTGTGGACGTGGTCTCCAACCCCGAATTTTTGAAAGAGGGCGATGCGGTCAACGATTTCATGAAGCCGGACCGCATTATTATCGGAACGGACAACCCGCAGGTCGCCGATGAAATGGCCGGTCTGTATGCCCCCTTTGCCAGAAGCCGGGAAAAACTCCTTCTGATGAGCATTCCCAGTGCAGAACTCACCAAGTACGCTGCAAACTGCATGTTGGCCACAAAAATTTCCTTTATCAACGAAATCGCCAACATCTGTGAAAAAGTGGGCGCGGATATCAAGGACGTGCGCATGGGCATCGGCTCGGATCACCGGATCGGCTACCACTTTATTTACCCCGGGGTGGGATACGGCGGCTCCTGCTTTCCCAAGGACGTGAACGCCCTCATCCACACTGCCGCGGACCATCAGTACAACCCCGAGCTGCTGCAGGCGGTGGAGGGGGTCAACAATCGCCAGAAGCGAATGCTTGCGGAAAAAATCAAATCTTTTTTTGCGGAAAAAGGCGGTGTACAGGACAAAACCCTGGCTGTCTGGGGGCTTGCGTTTAAAGCAAACACGGATGACGTACGGGCTTCAGCGGCAATAGAGAGTATCCGGGAGTTGACAGCAGAGGGGATGTATGTCCGGGCCTATGATCCGGCTGCCGCAGAAGCGGCGCGGGAAATTTTTGCAGACAACCCCGGCGTTGAGATCGCCTCCGAACAATATGCGGTCCTCTCCGGCGGTGATGCCCTGGCCGTGGCCACTGATTGGAACCAGTTCCGGAACCCGGATTTTGAGCGTGTGAAAAATGCCCTGAAAAGCCCGGTTATATTTGACGGCCGCAACCTCTATGCCGCCCGGGATTTGACGGATATGGGGTTTTCGTATCTGGGTGTCGGTCGGCCCCGGGCTTTTTTTGGCGCTTGATACCGCCCGCCGTTTCTTGCCTTTAGGGCTCCACGCACGGCGTAAAGAGGCTGGACAAAAAACTTGACAGGATTTTTGCGGGACTGGTATAGATAAAACGAGCGAACGCTCGATATCTAAAGCCGTTCGGAAACACGCAAATTCGTCTTGCGGCGTCCTGTTGGATTCCCGCAAAGCCCGCCGCCGCGGGTTTTGCCATCACCAAGCAAAAGGAGGGCATATGCAGCTAAGCGACGTTAAAACCGTTGCCGTGGTCGGAGCCGGAAACATGGGCCACCAAATCGCCACCCTCTGCGCTCTGAAAGGCTATAAGACCGTTTGTACGGATATAAAAAAGGATATCCTGAAAAAGGCGGAGGAGTTTGTGGACAATTACCTGCCCGGCCGGGTGAAAAAGGGCAAGCTGACGGAAGAACAGGCCCGGCAGGCCCGGGATAACATCCGCTTTACCGGATCCCTCGAGGATGCGGCCGCAGGGGCGGATTATGTGATCGAGGCGGTTGTTGAGGTGCTTGATGTCAAGCGCCGGATTTTCGCTGATCTGGACCGCATTGCGCCCGCGCATGCCATCCTTGCCACCAACAGCTCCTATATCGTGAGTTCCCGGATTGCCGATGCCACCAACAGGCCGGAGAAGATCTGCAATCTGCATTTTTTCAATCCCGCCCTGGTCATGAAGCTCGTGGAAGTGGTACAGGGCCCGCACACCGCGGATGAGACCGTGGAGGTTTCCATGGCCCTGTGCCAGAGTCTGGACAAGGTGGCCGTGCATTTGAAAAAGGAAGTCGATGGCTTCCTGCTCAACCGCATTATCCGCTCCATTTATAACGAGGCGTTGTGGCTGCTGGACATGGGGGTGGCAAATGTCGAGGATATTGATAAAGCCTGTGTCTATGGTGCCGGCCATCCCATGGGGCCGTTTCGCCTGAACGATTTAACCGGCATCGACCTTGCCTATACCATGGCCATGGAAAGCTTCAGGGCCTCGGGCGATCCCGCTGATCTGCCGTCTCCCGGTGTAACCGAGCATTATGTGAAGGGCGAATACGGCGAGAAGACCGGCAAAGGCTGGTATGACTACGCGGACAAGAAATAGTCCGGCGATCCTGGGGATAGCGTTGCGTCATATAACGTTATATGCTGTTATGCAGTTCACCGTAACGCGCGGGGCCGGGGGGGCGCTGCAGTCTCTATCCGGCCTCTATCCGGGTTTAAGCGCAGTCGTGCGGCCAACGTCGATTTGGCACCAGGTTTGCTAATGGTTGCTGGGGAAAAACGGCAGGGGGAAGGT
>CAZWNV010000055.1:0-4264 GCA_964635265.1 uncultured Desulfobacteraceae bacterium | reverse complement strand
CGATTTGGCACCAGGTTTGCTAATGGTTGCTGGGGAAAAACGGCAGGGGGAAGGTTCCTCTGCGCTGGCTTGTGGATGAAACCATGGAAATGAGCAAAAAACGGAAAGCAGGAAAAGGAGTTTGTTTATGCAGAGGATGATGCTGGCGGCGGCTTTTGTGCTGATACTGACGGGATCTGCGATGGCCGTAAATCATGCCGAGTTTATGCAGGGGCCTTATGAAGACGGCATGGCCGTGACCCGGGACTGCCTGAAGTGCCACAAGAAGCAGGCACAGGATTTTCTGGATACAGCCCATTGGCTGTGGAAGGGACCGTCCCCCCATGTCGTGGGCCTGGAGCCCGGAGAACGCCTGGGCAAAAGGACCCTGATGAACAATTTCTGAGTCTCCGTGGAATCCAATTGGTGCAGTTGCACCAAATGCCACGCCGGCTACGGCCTGGACCACAACAATTTCGACTTCAGCGATACGGAGCGAATGGACTGCCTGGTATGCCATGATACCACGGGAACCTATTCCAAAAAGAAAAACCGGTGCGGCTACGCGAATCCGGACGTTGATCTGTTAAAGGTGGCCCGGAATGTGGGCTCCCCCTCACGAGCCAACTGCGGGGCCTGCCACTGGTACGGCGGCGGCGGCGACAACGTCAAGCACGGGGACCTCTCCAGCGCCATGGCATCGCCGTCCAGGGAGCATGACGTGCACATGGGCGGGCTGGATTTTACCTGCCAGAAATGCCATACCACCACCGAGCACCGGATAGCCGGTGTCAGCACCACAACAGCGGTGAGCGAGGGCGAGGTCTCCTGTACGGACTGCCACGAGGAAAAACCGCACAAACCGGCCTCCGGACTGCAGCAGCAGCTCAACCAGCACTGTGATGCGCTTTCCTGTCAGAGCTGCCATATCCCGGAGTTTGCAGAGAAGGTGAAAACGGTCACTTACTGGGACTGGTCGGAGAGCGGCAAAAAGGACAAGCTGCTCGAAAAAAGTGCGGACAAGACCAGAAAGCTGAGCAAGAAGAAGGGCCTGCTTGTAAAAGAAAGTCACGTGCAGCCGACCTATGAATGGTATAACGGCAAACACCGGCGATACCGGAAAGGGGATCCGGTCAATACGGACGGGGTTACCGAGTTGAACCCGCCCCAGGGAGACATCAACGATCCGCAGGCCAGGATCACCCCGTATAAAATAATGGTCGGCGTGGAGCCGGTGGATGCGGAAAACGGCTACATGATCGTCCCCAAGCTGCACGGGGAAGGATATTTCAAAAATTATAACTGGCAGAGGGCCGCAGAGCTTGGAATGAAGGCAGCCGGTCTGGATTTCAGCGGTGCGATTACATTTGCCAAAACCCGCATGCACTGGCGTATAAACCACGGAGTGGCACCGCAGGAGGACGCGCTTTCCTGCCTTGACTGCCACGGCACGGACGGGGTGATGGATTTCAAGGCCCTGGGCTATGAAGGGGATCCGGCTGTTGTCGGAGGCCGGGAGGCTTCCGGAGAGTAAGGGGCCCCGCCTGGGAGTCTTGCAGCAAAAAAACAGGGGATTAGCAATGGAACGGTTTTTTCATCCGGGATCGGTAGCGGTTGTTGGAGCAAGCGAAAAAAACATAGGCGGGTTTGTGGTGCAAAACCTGGCCAATGGGTTTGCGGGCAGCATCTACCCGGTCAACCCGAACTACAGCGAGATTCAGGGCATTGCCTGCTACGGCTCGGTAACCGATATTCCGGCGGCTGTTGATCTTGCCGTACTTCTGGTGCCGGCCCGGGCGGTCCCCTCAGTGCTGGAGGAATGCGCGGAAAAAGGGATCAGCCGGGTTATCATTGAAAGCGCGGGTTTTTCCGAAACCGGCAGTGAAGGCATAGCGCTGCAGCAGCGCTGCGAGGCAATTGCCGCGGGAGCCGGCATCCGGCTCTGGGGGCCCAACTGCATGGGATTTGTCGATGTCCGGAAAAACCATTTTTTCACCTTCATGACTCCGTCTGTCCGGGAAGAACTGCTTCCCGGCAGGGTCTCGCTGATCGTGCAGAGCGGTATGATGTCCGCCATATTTCTGGCTGAATTGGGCCGCAGGGGGATCGGTGTCAGTAAAGCCTGCTCCATCGGTAACCGGGCTGACGTGGATGAATGTGATATCATTTCCTATCTGCAGGACGATCCGGATACAGATGTGATCGCGCTGTACCTGGAATCCATCCCCAGGGGACGGCTTTTCGCGCGGCTGGCCGAGCAGTCGGAGAAGCCGCTCGTGCTGTTGAAGGGCGGGGAAAGCCGGGCCGGGGCGCTGGCTGCCATGAGTCATACCTCCAGCCTCTCCGGCAACTCCCGTCTGTTAAACAGTGTGCTTGCTCTCTCCGGCGTTATTCGG
The DNA here is from genome assembly GCA_964635265.1 of uncultured Desulfobacteraceae bacterium. Taxonomy (GTDB): domain Bacteria; phylum Desulfobacterota; class Desulfobacteria; order Desulfobacterales; family Desulfosalsimonadaceae; genus M55B175. Next base: position 1,889 of record CAZWNV010000055.1, on the reverse strand, counting down.
GCGGAAGGTGTCTACCAGATGATGGACATGGCAAACGCGCTTTCCCTGGTCCGCCGCCTCAATCCCGCCTGCCGTACAGCCATTGTGACCATAAGCGGAGGTGCGGGAATCCTGGCCTGTGATGCCCTGGAGCGCTGCGGAATTGCCATAGCCGAACTCTCCGAGCAGAGCAGAAAAGAGGCTGCAAAGGTTTTTCCCTCCTGGATGCCTGTATCCAACCCGGTGGATCTGTATCCGGCCGTTGCCCTAAACGGCCGCATGCGGGCCTATGAAGGCGCTTTCTCTGCGCTGTTGAAGGACCCGCAACTGGATGTGCTGGTGATTCACTTTATTGCCGGCCTGGACGAGTCCGCACCGGACCTGTCTGCGCTGCGGCAGATGGCGGATCAGCACGGAAAGCTCGTGGTCTTCTGGTTGATGGGCCGGGAAGAGGGCAGCCGGCAATTTCTGAAGCAGGCCCGGGATGCGGGGATCCTGGTGTTTGACGATCCCCTCCGCCTGGCCCGCTGCCTGCAGGCTGTCGCCGTTTTCTCGGCGCGCAGGGATAATCCCCCGGCAAGCCGGACTGCCTCCCAATCCGAACAGCAGCCGGCCTCCGCCGGGGTTCTGCCGGCTTTAAATAAAACATGGGATGAATTTGACAGCAAGCGGTTTCTCTCGGATTGGAATATCCCCGTGGCTGCCGAGCAACTGGTGGCCTCCAACGGGCAGCTGCGGCAGGCGGCGGAGCATATGGGCTTTCCGCTGGTCTTGAAAGGCCTTCTGCCGGGCGATGTGCATAAGACCGAATCCGGACTGGTCCGGCTGGGCCTCCCGGATGAATCCGCGCTGGAATCCGCGTACCGGGATGTGGCGGAGCGGACCGGGCAAAAGGGCCGGATTCTCGTGCAGCAGCAAGTTCCTTTTGATTATGAGCTGATCGCGGGCTTTTTGCGTGATGAACACTTCGGCGCCTGTGTTATGTTCGGGCTGGGCGGCACCCTGGCCGAACTGGAGCCGGATGTCGCCTTTGCCCTGGCGCCGCTTGATACCGGCAGGGCGCTGCAGGCGATCCGCTCGCTCCGCAACCGTCGGCTCTTCCAGGGCTTTCGCGGCAAAACGCCCCTGGATGAAGAGGCGGCAGCCCGCATTCTCGTGCATCTTGGCAATGCAGGTACTGCTTACTCGCAGATCGAGCAGATCGATATCAACCCGCTGGTAGTAAGCGCCGGCCAGCCCGTAGCAGTGGATGCCACCGTCATACTGGCAGACTGAGGAGCCGGCCGGCAGTCCTTTCCGCCGTTTCCGCTCTATAACTCCCAGGCGGCTTTTGCGCCCTCTTCGGTGGCTTCCATGATGCGGCGCACCTCGCGGGCATCTCCTGCCACGGTGTGGGCAATGCCCAATTCCGCAAGCGTCTGCTGCAACCCGTTTCTGGGTTTCATTCCAATGGCCAGCACCACCTGGTCAAAACCGGCTGCCTCCTCCTCCACGCCGTCGACCTCCAGCGTGACGGAATCCGCATGGACAGATTGCAGGCAGATGCCGAACCGCATCCGGCATCCCGCCTTTTGCAGGTACTTGTGCAGACTGTAGCCGTGGGACGTAATTTTGGATACAGGCGAGGACGGGAGCTGCTCGATCAGCGTTACTGCGCTGTTTTTTGCGGCGAGAAAGCAGGCGGTTTCCATGCCGATCAGGCCGCCGCCCACTACCAGCGGACTTTTGCCCGCACCCCGTGTTTCATCGAGTACCTGCCAGGCATCACAGACATGGGGCATTTCAATGCCCGGAAGAGCGGGAATGATTTTTTCTCCTCCTGTGGCCAGGATAACGGCTTCCGGCCGGTGGCTCTGAAGCATTTCCGCGGTGACGGCCGTGCCGGTCCGAATGGGCACTCCGGATTTTTC
>CAZWNV010000054.1:0-16040 GCA_964635265.1 uncultured Desulfobacteraceae bacterium | reverse complement strand
TACGAGATTCTCCGGAGTGACTGGAGTTCAGACGTGTGCTCTTCCGATCTCTGCATGACCTGGGGACCGGAAACCGCCAGCTCGCCGTCTTCTCCCAGTTCGAGTTCCCTGTTGCCGGTTTCCAGGTCGACGATTTTCACGTCCGTTCCGGGCATGGGAAAGCCGATGCTGCCGATTTTGCGCAGCTCCTTTTTGGTCGGGTTGGCGGAGATCACCGGCGTGGTCTCGGTTAAGCCGTAGCCTTCAAAGATGACCGCACCGGTCTTTTCTTCAAATTTCTTGCACACCTCCGGCGGCAGGGGGGCCCCGCCGGAGAAGCAGCCCATAAGCGAGGAGAGATCAAACTCGTCGATTTTGGAGTGGTTGGTAAAGGCCACAAAGATCGTGGGCACGGCCGGCATGATGGTCGGCCTGTGCTTCTGCACGGTCTCGAGCACCTCGGTAAAGGGCGGGTTGCCCGCGCGGGGGTCCGGAACCGGGATGAGTCTGCTGCCGGTTCCACAGGCGGAGAGCATGCACACGGTCAGGCCGAAGCTGTGATACCAGGGCAGAACCCCCAGGTAGGTGTGAAAACCGCCCCACCGCAGTTTTTCCTCAGGTTTGCCGGGCTCGTGGACGAACATCCCCCACTCGGCCAGGGCTCTTACGTTATAGGTGAAATTGGTATGGGTAAGGGCCGCGCCCTTGGGTTTGCCGGTTGTGCCGCCCGTGTAGATGATCAGTGCGAGATCCTCGGCGGGTTCGATGGAGATTTCCGGGGGGTTGGGCTGGGCACGGGCAACAATGTCGTCAAAGTTGTAGTGTCCCGGTTCATGTTTCTCCGCTTTGGGGATTTTTCCCAGGAGCCCGCCGATAAAGCCCTTGAGTTTCGGCAGATAGGGTTTGATATTGCAGTAGACTACAGTTTCCACCCCTGAATTCTGGACCGCTTCGACCGCCGTGGGATAGAACTGCGGGTGGTCCATGCAGAAAACAGCTTTGGCGCCGGCGTCGTTTAGCTGGTAGTTGAGCTCGGAGGCAGTATAGAGCGGGTTGCAGGTGACGCAGACCCCTCCCGCCTTCAGTATGCCGAAAAGTATCGCCGGGTAATGGGGCAGGTTGGGAAGAAAAATCGCTACCCGGTCGCCCTTCCGGATGCCGTTCGATGCCAGGAAATCGGCCACCCGGTCAGCGGTATCTTTGACCTGACGGAATGTGCGGGTGCCGTCGTTGAAAATGGTGAAAACATTGTCCGGGTAGTCGCGGGCCGAGTTATCCAGCAAAGTGTAGAGCGGCTGGTTGTAAAGGGAGAAGTCGACGTCCTTTGCGACCCCCTCGGGCCATTTGTCAGTGGGCCATTCGGTGGCAACCATGGAATCTCCTTGTTTTTTTGCGGGTTGATAGACCAGGGACGGCCCCCCAGGGAGGCAGGGCTCCTGCGTGCCGGTCCGCAATCTATTGTTTTTTGGGTCCTATGGAATATGGTTGTAAAACGGGCACATAAAAATTATAACAATGTTCTAGTAGCATAAGGCGGGAGGGATGTCAAAAAAAGTCTTGCCCGGCGGCGTCGGCCGTCATGGAAGGCTATTTTTTCTTCCGGGACGCCAGCTCCGCCTGCAGTGCGTCAATGCGCCGGTGGTTCTCCTCGGAGCCTATGTAGGAGCGAAACAGCCATTCGTGCAGCCGCAGGGCGTCGTCGGAATCGCGGTCGAGTATCATGTGGCCCATCTGTTTGGTCTCCTGCAGGCATGCCCGGTCAAAGGCCGCCATATCCCGGGCGATTTGATCTACTGCGGACAGAAGCTCGCCTTCGGCGAAGACCTTGCTCACAAATCCCATGCGCTCGGCTTCCCAGGCATCGTAGATCCGGCCCGTAAGGGCCACTTCCTTGGCCCGGCCCAGGCCGATGATGCGCCAGAGCGGGTCCAGGATCGGGATCAGCGACAGGGCGGTTTCGCGCTGGCCGAATTTGGCTCGCTCCGATGCGTAGCGGATATCGCACATTGCGCTCAGATCAAATCCGCCGGCGATGGCAGGACCGCCGATGGCACAGATGACCGGCTGGCTGCAGTGCAGAATCGAGCGGTAGGCCCGGTTGAAAAGGCTGATAAACTCCTCGTTGGCGCCTTTTTTCAGCTTCCGGATTTCATCGAGATCAAAGCCGGCGCAGAAATAGCGCTCCCCGCCGGTCAATACGACCACGTGCACATCCTCGCGGCTGCTGAGTTCGGTAAACACGGCCGCGATCTCGGAAAGCACTTCCGGGGCCAGGCTGTTGCCCTTTTCCGGCCGGTTTAAACACACCGTGGCCACCCGGGCCTCTTCAGAAATCAGCAAATGTTTATACTCCATGGCGATCCTCCATTTTTCGGGGGTTATAGAAACTGTTCCAGCCATGACACGAAGCCGGGGCGATGTCAAGGCGCCGGGGGTCGGGGGTGGAGTTTGGGCATCCCGCGTCAATCCCCGTTATGCGGAGTTTCGGAAGATGGCTCGCTGCCGCCGTCGAGCTCAGTGTGGATTCTGCGCATCCAGTCCGCTATCTCCGGGGCTTCTGCCCCGTGGATCCGCTGAACAAAAGGTTTGATATCAATGATGGGCGAGCCGTTGACAGCTTCCAGCCCCTGGACTTTCAGGATGCTGCCCTCGCGGGACAGCAGCCGCACGGTGGAGACCAGCACCGGGTTGGGCCGGGCAGGGCTGCAGGTGGCGAAGATGCCCCTCTCCGGCATATCCTCTCTGCCCATGGGACGGATTTTCCGGAGGTCGCGGCGTTGTTCGGCTATCAGGTGGGGCCAGTACAGCACCATGATATGCGAGAAATCCGCGATGCCCTCCAGCACCCCCTCTACTTCCGGAAAGATTTCCAGATCCGACACCATGGCCCGGATCCGCTGCTGCTCCCGGCGCACCGTGTCCATGTGCTCCGTGATCCGGACCCCGGAGTCCTCCGCCTTTGTCATGGGTTTCTCGATTGCGTTTCGCACAACGCCGACCGGGTATACGCGGAAGTGGACGCTGCTTTCATGCTTCAGTGCCATTGGCCCTCCTAAAAAAATTCCAGAAAAAATTTGAGAGAATGCTCATAAATGATAACTTATACAGTAACCAGTTATTCATAGCAGCTTTTGCGGCTGCAGCAAAATGATCAGGCCAAAAAGATTCCTGAGAACAGATCAAGGAGGCACGGAATGTACTTTAAACAGATTACGGTTCCCGGACTTGGATGCAACTCTTATGTCATCGGCTGCCCGGGTGCGCGGCAGGCCGTGGTGGTGGACCCGAAGCGGGACGTGCAGGACTACATGGACATCTCCCGGGATGAGGGGATGAAAATCACCCATATCATCGAAACCCATGTCCATGCAGACCATGTCAGCGGCAACCAGGAGCTCCGCTCCCGCACCGGAGCGGATATTTACTACAGCGAACACGCGCCGGTGGAGTTTGCCCACAAGAAGTTCAAGGAAGGCGACGTGCTCGAGTTCGGTATGGTCAAGCTGGAGGTGCTGTATACGCCCGGTCATACCCCCAATTCGCTATCGCTGCTGGTAACGGACAAGGCCCGTGCGGAGGAGCCCTGGATGATTCTGACCGGGGATCTCCTGTTTGTGGGCGCCATCGGCCGCCCGGACCTTGCGGGCGAGGAAATCCTGGAGGATCAGGTGCGCAATCTCTATACCTCCCTGTATGAAAAGCTCGGCCGCCTTCCCGGTCACCTGGAGGTCTACCCCGCCCATGGCCAGGGTTCGCTCTGCGGCAAGGGCATGAGCGCCAAGACCAGCTCCACGCTGGGCTATGAACAAAGAACGCAGGAAGTACTGCGGATGCCGGATTTTGCGCAGTTCCACGACCACATCATCGGGGCCTCTCCGGTGCGGCCCAAAAGTTTCAGCCATATCATCAATACCAACATCCAGGGCGCTCCCCTTCTGGAGCGGTGTCCGCTGGAGCAGATGCTCAACCCGGACCAGTTCGAACGCTTCCGGGCCAGCGGTGCAACGGTGATTGACACCCGGGATACCGCTTCTTTCGGCGGCTTTCATATTCCGGGGGCCATCAACATCGGTTTTGAAAAGCAGATGGCCAACTGGATCGGGATGGTTATTGAGCCGACGGACAATATCCTGCTGGTGGTCGATGACCGGGAAAAATACCAGCAGATGACAACCGAGCTCCACCGCATCGGCTACGACAACATTTTCGGCTACCTGGCCGGCGGAATGTCGGCCTGGATCTCCCACGGCATGCCCATTGACGGGCTCTCGCCCATATCGGCCCAGGAACTCAGGGCCAAGATCGACAAGCAGGACTTCGGCAGCATTGTGGACGTGCGGACGCCGGATGAACGGGCCGGCGGATGGATTGCCGGTTCCGTGCACGTTCCCATGACAGACATCCTGGAGAGCAGTCTGGACCTGCCTGCGGACCGGGAGGTGATCCTGGTCTGCGGCACCGGCTACCGGGCCAATATCGTGGCCAGCCGCTTGAAACAGGACGGGTTCCAGCATGTGCACAGTCTGGCCGGCGGGCTTACCGCCTGGATCAATGCCGGCTGCGAACTTGCCTCCTGAGGTTCTCAGGAAATGCGGATCCTGCGGATTTCCCGGCTTTCTGTGTCCACCAGGCAGAAGCCGGGATCTCCCTCCTTGCCCATGATTTCCCCGGGGTTTAGCACAAGGGTACCGTCGGATTCCGCCTGAAAAAACCGGTGGGAGTGCCCGAAGCAGACCAGGTGGTACTTGCCGGTGGCTGCGAGTCCTTCGGCCACCTGCCATTGATGGGTATAGGCGGCGTAGAAGCCCTCTATGGCAAATTCTCCGATCAGGCTGTCCAGGTGGACAAGACCGCCGGAAGCAAGTGCCGTTTGGGTCAGCAGGAACTGGTCGCCGTCATTGTTGCCGAATACCCCCCTTACCGGGATGGATGCGGACTGGAGGTGCTTTATAACAAAGGGTGCCACAAAGTCCCCGCAGTGGATGATCTGTTCGGCCCCCTCCTGTTTGATCCGCTCGAGGGCTGTCGCCAGGTTGTCCAGATGGTCGTGGCTGTCGCTCATTACGGCAATACGCATGGCTTTCTTCCTTTTTTTGCAAATTTTTGTTTTTATATTATTTTAAGGTGTTATATATATACATGGAAGTCCGGCGTTGCAAGCCCGGCAGCCCCCAGAACCGCGAAAAGCCCCGGAGTTTTGGCCATGCAGTCTTCCGGAGATGTTTCAAGCCCTTCCAGGGCCGGCGCGAAGTCCGGCGCAAAAAACCAGCCGGCGGCGAAGCTGGTGGAGTTTTTCGAAAACCACAGAAACGAACGCCATGTGATCGTGCTGCAGGAGTTTCCGGACCCGGACGCCATTGCCGCCGGCTTCGCCCATCAGCTTATCTGCAGCCATTTCGGTATTGAAGCCGACATGCTCTACCGGGGGCGCATCAGCCATCAGCAGAACCTGGCACTGGTCCGCCTTCTGGGAATAGAGCTGACCCGCATGGATTCTTCCGTGGACTTATCCCGGTATGACGGGGCGATTTTCGTGGACAACCAGGGAACCGCCGCGGGCGGCGTCCTGGAGACGCTGGAGTCAGCCGCTGTCCCGGCCCTTGCCGTGATCGACCATCATGAACCCCAGAACCGGGTGGAGCCCGAATTCCGGGATATACGCAGGGACTACGGCGCGACCGCCACCATATACACGGAGTATATCCAGGCGGGGATCATGGAGCTGGACAAATCGGAAAAGCCCCACACGCTCGTGGCCACCGCGCTCACCCACGGCATCATCACCGATACCGGAGGGCTGATCCGGGCCTACCCCTGCGACTTTCATGCCGCCGCGTACCTCTCGGAGTACCGGGATGCGGATCTTTTGGAGCAGATCATGAACCAGTCGCGCTCCAGGCAGACCATGAAGGTAATCCACCGGGCACTGGGCAGCCGCGAGACGGTGGAGAGTTATTCCATCGCCGGCATAGGCTATCTTCGGGCGGAGGACCGTGATGCCATTCCCCAGGCTGCGGATTTTCTCATTACCGAGGAGAACGTGCACACGGCCATCGTCTACGGCATTGTCAGCGGCGAGGATTGGGAAGAGGCGGTGATCGGTTCGCTGCGGACCAACCGCATCACCGTGGATCCGGATCAATTCATCAAGGAGGTTTTTGGAAAAGACGCCGCGGGCCATTATTTCGGCGGGGGCAAGGTCTCCGCCGGGGGCTTTCACATCCCCATCGGGTTTCTCTCCGGCGGCGGCGACCCCCGGTTCCGGGAGCAGAAGTGGGAGGTCTTTGATGAGCAGATCAAGCAGAAGATTTTTGCCAAACTCGGCGTCAATCCGGATGGCTCTCAGGCCGCGGAAGGAGAGAAAGAGTAGCCGTTTATGGCCGAAGAACAGGAACCTGCGCTCACGGAGATCGCCCGCAGCCTTCTGGAGATGCGCTACCTGGCCCGCAACCAGCAGGGCGAAATCGTGGAAACCCCCTCCGGGATGTTCCATCGCGTCGCCCGGGCGGTTGCCGAGGCGGATCGGATATTTTTTCCCAACAGCGCCATCCATGACCTGGTGGACCGTTTTGAACAGGCCATGGCACGCCTGTCCTTTCTTCCCAATACCCCCTGCCTGATCAACGCGGGCCGTCCCATGGGCCAGCTTGCCGCCTGTTTTGTGCTGCCCGTGGAAGATAACCTGGAGGCGATTTTCCAGACATTAAAGGACACCGCCCTTATCCATCAAAGCGGCGGCGGTACGGGCTTTTCCTTCTCCCGGATCCGGCCGAGAGGCGACACCATCTTCCCGGCCCACGGCACATCCGGCGGTCCTGCGGCATTTATCCAGCTCTTTGATGCGGCCACCCATATCATTGACAGAAAACAGATCCGGCCCGGGGCCAACATGGGGGTGCTCTGCGCCAGCCATCCGGATATCAAAGCGTTTATCCGCATGAAAACCGGTCCGCAGGAGCTGCAGAACTTTAACCTTTCGGTGGCGGTGGATGCGTATTTCCTCGAATGCCTGGAAAAGGGACGCGGCTATCCCCTGCGGCATCCGCGAACGGGCGCAGTGGTGGAGACCGTCCCGGCAGAAGCGCTCTGGGAGATGATGGCGGACTGCGCCTGGCAGTGCGGCGATCCGGGGATCCTGTTTACCGACCGGATCAACCGGGACAATCCCACCCCGGGCCTGGGCTCCATCGAGGCCACCAATCCCTGCGGCGAGCAGCCCCTGCTGCCCTATGAAGCCTGCACCCTCGGCTCCATCAATGTGACGCGATTTGTGGACAACGGCCGCATCAACTATGAGCGGCTCCGGGAGGAGGTGGCGCTGGCGGTTCATTTTCTCGACAACGTCGTGGAAATCAATCGCTACCCCCTTGCCCGAATTGATGAATGGAGCCGCACCAACCGCAAGATCGGCCTGGGGATAATGGGGTTTGCCGACGCCCTGATTCTGATGGGCGTCCCCTATGAAAGCAAAACAGCCCTGCATCTGGCAGAGGAACTCATGGCCGCCATTACGGATTTCGCCAGGGAGGCATCGGCCAAACTGGCGGAGCAGCGGGGCAATTTCCCGGGTTTTTATCACAGCATTTACCCGGATGCCGGGATCCGGCACCGGCGCAACGCAGCGCTCACCACCATTGCCCCTACCGGCAGCATCAGCCTGATTGCCGGGGTGAGCAGCGGCATTGAACCGGTGTTTGCCTACCGTATCAAGCGGCGCCTGATGGACCGCGTTTTCGAGGATGTACACCCGATTTTTGCGCGCTGCCAGCAAAACGGCCGGCCCGTGCCGAAGGAGATTTTCCAGAGCGCATGGGACGTGTCGCCGCAATGGCATCTGCAGATCCAGGCGGCATTTCAAAAGCATACGGAAAACGCCGTGTCCAAGACGGTCAACTGCCCCGCCTCCGCCACAGCGGCGGATATCCGGCGGATTTTCGATCAGGCCGCCCGTCTTCCGGTAAAAGGGGTTACGGTCTACAGGGATCAGTCCCGCAGGGATCAAACACTTTGCGCGGAATGCGGGGAGTGCGCCCGCGCCGAGGAGGAGCCTTATTGAAAATAGGCCTGCATCACGTACTGGCTCACCATGCGGTGGGTGTTGAAAAAAGAGCCGTTCAGGGCGATGTTGTAGGCCATCATGTCCAGCCAGTGTTCGCGGTTTTCATAGAAACAGGGCAGTACCTTTTCCTCCAGTTGGCTGTAGAGCGAATCCGCATCCTTTCTGCCGGAATTCTCCGGATTCTCTTCGGCAAGCCGCTGGCGCCGGCCGATGCGCCAGCCGGTGAAATCCTCGATGTGGCCCTCCAGCCACCATCCGTCCAGGATCGAGAGGTTGAGCACGCCGTTTAGGGCGGCTTTCATGCCGCTGGTGCCGGAGGCTTCCATGGGGCGCAGCGGGGTGTTGACCCACACGTCCACCCCGCCCACCAAAAGCCTTGCCCGGTAAATATCATAGTTTTCCAGGTAACAGATGCAGACCCGGCCCTCCAGCTCCCGGATTTTTTCGTGGATGGCCTCGATCAGGGCCTTGCCCTTTTCATCCTGCGGATGGGCCTTGCCCGCGTAAATGATCTGGACGGCGCCCTGTTTTTCCGCCAGGCGCGCAAGCCGCTGCGTATCGGAGAGCAAAAGATCGCCCCGTTTGTATGTGGCTGCGCGGCGGGCAAACCCGAGGGTTAAGACATCCGCCTGCATGCGGCAGCCGCAGCGGGAGTTGACAAAATCCAGGAGCTGCTGCTTGGCTTCCATGTGCGCCTCCCAGATTTTGTCCCGCGGGATGTTCAGGGCGTTTCGCAGGGCATACGGGTCGTTGGGCCAGCTCGGGATGAAGCGGTCAAAGAGCGCGGCCATGGAGTCCGCGGCCCAGGAGCGGGTGTGCACGCCGTTTGTGATGGCGTCGATGCGGTATTCGGGAAACATCTTCTGGGCGGTCTCGCCGTGTTTTTTGGCCACCCCGTTGATGTATTCGGCGTGATAGAGGGCCAGGTAGGTCATGTTGAGCCGGCCCTGCTCGTCGATAATGTTGTCGTGGTCAAGGCTGTCCACATCGATTTCTTCGCCCAGGACCCGGCGCACCATCTCTGTTTCAAAGCGGTCGTGTCCGGCAGGCACCGGCGTGTGAGTCGTAAATACACACATCTCGCGCACGGTTTCCAATTCCTGTTGATAGCGGTCCATCAGCTCCAGCGTGAGCAGTGCGGAGTGGCCCTCGTTCATGTGGTAGGCCTCCAGGTTGTCATGACCGAGGATCTGGAGAATCCGCACCCCCGCAATGCCCAGGACAGCCTCCTGCAACAGCCGGCAGCGGCTGTCGCCGCCGTAGAGGGAAGCGGTGATGCCGCGATCGTTTTCATGGTTCATTTCCACATCGGTGTCCAGAAATAATACCGGCACGCGGTAGCCGGATATCCCTTCTATGGCAAAAAGCCAGGCCTGCACGAGGACCGTGCGGCCTTCGATGGTCACTGTGACTTTATCCGAGAGGGGGGTCATCAGCTCCGAGGGCTCCCACTCGACAGGGATTTCCTGCTGATGGCCGTTTTCGTCGATTTCCTGGTGGAAATAGCCTTTTTTGTAAAGCAGGGAGACCCCCACTGCGGGTACCCCCTGGTCGGCAAAGGATTTCAGGGTGTCGCCGGCAAGGATTCCCAGGCCGCCGGAGTAAACAGGAATTTCCGGATCCAGCCCGATTTCCATGGAAAAATAGGCGACCTTGCGCTCCTGGGGGCAAAACTCGGCGTAAGGATTCATGGCAATCTTTCCTCTGCGATGGCGAAGAGTTCGAAATCAGATTCACTTTAGCGTCAAAGCCTTTTTATCGCAAGAAGATTGTGCGGCGCGGCGCTGCAGGAGGTGCCGGTTTTGCCTTTGCAATTGCCCGCGGGGCGGATTAGTCTGTAGGGCATGAACAATCGATTTCTTCCGCGATGGTGACGCAATGGATGCCCCGATTTTTGCCAATCCCGCCCTGACCGTGGCCCTGGCCCTGCTGGTGGGCATTTTTGCCCAGGCCCTGGCCCATCATATCCGGGTGCCCGGCATTGTTTTGCTGCTGGCCGCGGGCGTGATGTGCGGCCCGGACGGGATCGGCGCGATACGGCCGGCCGAGCTGGGGGCGGCGCTGCACGTGATAACGGGTTTTGCTGTGGCGGTGATTTTGTTCGAGGGCGGCATCAACCTCAAGTTCGGCCGATTAAAGCGCGAGGGGCGCACCATCCGCCATTTGATCCTGGTGGGCGGCGCCGTAACAGCAGCCGGGGGAGCCGCGGCCGCGCGTTTTATCCTGGGCTGGCCATGGCAGATTGCGGCTCTGTTCGGCACCCTGGTGATGGTGACCGGGCCGACGGTGATCAATCCGCTGCTCAAACGGCTGAAGGTCAAGCGGTCCGTGGCCACCGTGCTTGAAGCCGAAGGGGTGCTGATTGATGCCGTCGGCGCGGTAGTCGCCATTGTGGCTCTGGAAGCGGCTCTCAGCCCGGCGCATGGCGGTCCCGCGGTTTGGCTGTGGCATGTTGCGGCTCGGCTCGGCTTTGGCATGCTCTGGGGCGCGGTGGTGGGCATCGGACTGGTCCTCGTGTTCCGGATGCGGCGCTTGATTCCGGAGGGCACGGAGAACGTCTTCACCCTGTGTGCCGTTCTCGCCCTCTTCCAGGGAGCCAATACCGTTCTTTCCGAGAGCGGTATCGCCGCCGCGGCCACGGCCGGCGTGATTATGGGCAATTTCAGCACCCATGTTTTAGAGGACCTGGCGGAATTCAAGGAAGAGCTGACGGTCATGCTGATCGGCATGCTGTTTGTTCTGCTGGCTGCGGACGTCCGGCTGGAGCATGTGAAGGCCCTGGGCTGGCCGGGTCTTTTTACCGTGCTTGCCCTGATGCTGCTGGTTCGCCCGGCCGCTGTGTTTGCCGGAACAAGCTTTTCCGCTCTTTCCTGGCGGGAGCGGCTTTTTATTGCCTGGATCGGCCCGCGGGGCATTGTGGCGGCCGCCGTAGCTTCGTTTTTTGCAGCAGGGCTCGCCGATCGTGGGATGGCGGGCGGATATGAGCTGCGGGCGCTTGTTTTTCTGGTGATTGCGGCAACCGTTGTCTCCTCCGGGCTGACCGGCGGGCCGGTGGCTTCCTTTCTGGGGCTGCGGCGGCCCAGCAATTCCGGGTGGGTGATCATGGGCGCCAATGCACTGGCCCGGGCCGTGGCCAAGATCCTGAAGGAATCCGGCCAGGAAGTGGTCTGCATTGACTCCAATGCCGAGCACTGCCGGGCTGCCGAGGCGGACTGCACCCGCGTGATATTCGGAAACGCTCTCCAGTCCAGGTACCTGGCCCGCGCCGAGATTGACACGCGCAAAGGCGCCCTTGCGCTTACCGCCAACGAGGAAGTCAACTACCTGTTTCTCCAGCGGGTAAAAGCCGAGGTCAAGGCGATATTCCTGTATTCCGCGCTGAAATCGGGCAGCACCTCGCTGACCGGGGAGATGCTGGAGCAGGTAAACGCCGAGGCGGCTTTCTGCATGCCCGTGGATGTCGATCTCTGGACGTCCCGGCTGCAGCAGGGGCAGGTCTGTTTTCAGAAATGGCGCTACAGGGGCCCTCCTTCCGGCGGCCCGGAGCTTGGCCGTTACCCTTCCCGCCGCTTTGTGCTGGCGGCCATGCATCGCGGATCGCAGTTGCTTCCGGCGGGTCACCGGCTGCGGTTGAAAAAAGGCGATGAGGGGGCCTTTCTGGTTCACGTCCCGGATGCGGGGGCAGCGGGCGATTTTTTGCGCGCTGCCGGCTGGGAGCTCATGGAAAAGCGGGATGAAGAGTTCTTTTCCACCTCCATCTGCCACCTGGTGGGGGCGGCTTAGACGAGGGGGTTGGCAAGGCTGCCCACCCCCTCGAGACGCAGGCAGATCCGGCCGCCTACATCATCAGCATGGGATCCACATCCACCGTTACCCGGACTCCCCTGCCGCCGGCAAGCGTTCGGTTCTCAAAAAGCAGGGCATGGGCGAAGCGGTGGAGGGGGTGCACGCGGCTGCCTTTTAACAGGATCTGCCAGCGGTAGCGCCCCGCGATCCTGGAAAGCGGCGCTTCTATGGGGCCGAACACCTGGATGGCCTGCCGCCATTGCGGTTCTTCTTCCTGCAGACGCCGGCACAAACGGCCTGTACTTTCCGCCTGCTCCCGGGTCCTGTCCGGATTTCTGCCGGAAATGCGGAGCTGGATCATCCGGGCAAACGGCGGGTATTGGAAGGCCTGCCGGAGTTTGATTTCCTGCTTGTAAAATGCCATGAAATCCTGGCTGCGGGCCGCTGTTATGCTGAAATGCTCCGGGTTGTAGCTCTGCAGCAGGACCTTGCCCGGGCGGGTGCCCCTTCCGGCCCGGCCGGCCACCTGGGCCAGAATCTGGAAGGTGGTCTCGCCGGCCCTGTAATCCGGGAAGTTCAGGGAAAGATCGGCGCAGATAATCCCCACCAGGGTGATGTTGGGAAAATCATGGCCCTTGGCGATCATCTGGGTGCCCACCAGGATGTCGATTTCTCTGTTTTTAAGCGATTTCAGGATATTGACAAGCGCTCCCTTCCGTCTGGTGGTATCGCGGTCCATGCGGGCCACGCGTGCTTGGGGGAAAAAATTGGCGGCTGCCTCCGCGATTTTTTCGGTGCCCAGCCCCAGCTGCTTGATACTGCCGCCGCCGCAGGTGTCGCATTGGGCCGTGGCCGGCCGGGTATGCCCGCACAGGTGGCACTTGTATCCGTTGATGGATTTGTGCAGTGTCAGCGTGATGTCACAGTTTTTGCATTTGAGGGCCTCTCCGCAGGAGGCGCAGACCGGATAGGAGGCAAAGCCCCGGCGGTTCAGAAACAAAAGTACCTGCTCGCCGCGGGCCAGGGTTTCTTCCACGGCCTGGATCATGGGGGCTGTGAGCAGGCGGCGGATGCCCCGGGTACCTTCATGCTCGCGCAGGTCGACCACCGAGATCTCCGGCGGCGGCTGGTGGTAGACGCGGTTCCGGAGGTTTAACTCCCGGAATTTGCCGACAGCCACGTTATGAACGGACTGTACCGAGGGCGTGGCAGAGCCCAGCACCACAACCCCGCCGGCCTGCCTGGCCCGTACCACGGCCAGGTCGCGGGCGTTGTAGCGGCACCTGGATTCCTGTTTGTAGGAGGCGTCGTGCTCTTCGTCGACAACGATCAGTCCTGCGTTTGCCAGGGGCGCGAATATGGCGGACCTTGCGCCGATGGCAATGGAGGCCTCCCTGGTGGCGATGCGCATCCATTGGTCGTAGCGCTCGCCGCTGGAGAGGCCGCTGTGGAGCACGGCAATGCAGTCGCCGAACCGGGCCCGGAAACGCCGTTCCATCTGGGAGATCAGCGCGATTTCGGGGACCAGGATGAGAACCGTGTATCCAAGAGCCCGGGCCTGTGCGGCCGCCTGCATATAGACCTCGGTTTTGCCGCTTCCGGTTACTCCGGCCAGAAGATGGGCCGAGAAGCCGGAGCCCAGGCTTTGGCAGATCTCGGAGAGCACGCGCTGCTGCTCGCTGGTAAGAGGGGGCGGGGTGTCCGGGGCTACCGCATCGCCGAAGGGATCTCTGTAAACCGGTTTTTCCAGGACTGTAATATAGCCCTTGTCCTGCAGGTCTTTTACGTGGCGGGCCGCATTTTTGGCCACCTGCCGCAGCCTGCGGGTGGGGATTTCGCCGGCGGACTGCAGGTATTCCAGGATCGCCTGCTTGGGCTCCGAAAGGCGATCTGTCGGCGGAAGAGGGCTTGTGCACGCGGCATGGCGTTGGGTCCGGGGCCGTGTGCGGCCGCCCCGGATCTCGCGCTGCCGCTCAACCCAGCCCTTCTTGGCCAATCGGTGAACTTCTGCCTGGCCGATATTCCGGCCCAGTTTTCGTTCGAGTTCCCTGTGGTGCATGGAGCGGGACTCCATAAGGCAGAGGATTTCGCGCTCCTCCTTTGCCGGGAGATTATCGGCAATTGCCTGCCTGCCTGTTTCGGTAAGGGTGTTGATCAGCAGTTCGTTGATGTTGATGCCGCCGGGAAGCGCCTCCGCAATGACTTCTCCCAGGGGGTGGAAGTAGTAGCCGGCAATCCATCGGAAAAACGGGATTAACTCTGCCGGAAACAGGGGGTGCGGATCCAGGACATCATCAATTCTCTTGATGCCGGAGGGATCGGCAGGGACGTTCTCCGGCCCCAGAATATAGCCACTGACTTTTCTGCTGCCGAATTCCGCCAGCACACGTTTGCCGGGGGCGATCAAGGGGTCGAGCGCTTCGGGAACGGCATAGGTGTAGCTGGTATATACCGGCAGGGGGACAGCAACCTCGATATAGGCATAATCTTGTTTCATTGGACCAAGTTAAGGCGCGCGGACAGGCTCCGGGCGGTTTCTATTGCGCTGCGTTCTCCCAGACAGCACCGAGTATACCCCCAAAGCCGGATAATCGCAAGGTGCGGATTCAGGGGGATAGGGAGGGGCAAAGCGGGCAGGTCCGGCCCGCTCAGCTTTTGGCGGATGCCCCGGACTTTTCCAGGAGATTTTCGCTGAGCAGGCCCAGGGCAATACGAAGCAGAAAGATGTTGGTCCCGGCTTCCGCCAGGACGTAGACAAATGCTTCGTCCGTGATTTTTTTCATGAGAAGCATACTGCCGTTTTCATACAGCACGGTATCGTGAAGAGGCCCGAAACAGGTGCTTCCGGACTGATACAGCGCGACCAGGGTGCCGCCGATTGCAGCGAGACGGGCTTCGGTATAGCCCTCGGGCATGGCTTCTTCCACCGCAGCGGTTTGCGGGTAGTACAGGCAGACACCAAGAAAGCCCGCGACAGAACGGAGTTCGTTGAAAAGCTCTCTCATAAGATCCTATGCGTTTGTCGGTTCGGGGGCTGCAAGAAGCGTATTCATTTTCCGGATCAGCTCCCTGGGCGGATAGCCGAATTGTAGAGCAATCACTGCACGGATATTGCCGAACTCGAATGCCAGGATCTGGCTGCCGGTCTTTGCAAAAAACAGAAGGTAGCGGACACCTTTTTCCTGTGCGTGTTCGGGGGTATGCAGAGGGGCAAACAACCGGGACGGTTCCACGGGACCGAAGGGAGCGGACCGGGTCCCGGCAACCGGTATTTGGGCGTCCTGATCATCATAGAGCCCGTATTGCAGAATGCCGGGGTCTGTATTCAGGGCCTCGATAATCCGCTCCGCATCGGGGGGGCATGTTCCTGCCGGCTCCGGGGCCGCAGCCGAATCCTCGGCCTCCGGCCGGGCTCCCTCCGCGGTTCTGCTTTCGCGGCCCTCGCGGTTTTCCATCAGAATGCGCATCAGGGGCTGCGAAACCTGTTTGACCCGTTTTTTACAGCTGTTGGCGATGAATATGGAGGCCTTCTCCCAGCCGATGATCTCGCGGGCGGCCTCCTCATTTTCCAGGTTCCCTGTTTCCGCTGCAAAAAGCTCCCCCTCCACAAAATAGAGCCTTCCGGGCTCCGCCTGCGTATGGGGGGTGATCGTCAGGGTGCAGGTTTTGCTCTCCATTTCGACAAGCTGGAGGAAGGTGGGCAGGCTCATGCAGTGAATCTGGCCGTCCGCACCGGCATCGAGCTGTTCAATGATTTTCCGGGTGAGATGTTTCATATCCAGGGGCTTTTTGAAAAAGTGGCTGATGCCCAGCTTTTTGCTTTTGGATATGTTTTCCGGAGTGCCGTGGGCGGTGATAATGAAGGCCGGAATGCCGGGATAATGCTGGCTCAGGTGGGCCAACAGGGAGAAGCCGTCCATGACCGGCATCTGGATGTCGGTGATGATTAAATCCACCTCGTTGTCGTTCAATATGGCAACAGCATCTCTGCCGTTTTCTGCCGTCAACACGGAGACGTCTTCATAGGATTGCAGCTGACGGGAGATGGTATGAAGGGTGCTTTTGTCATTGTCGACGACTAGTACGGTTTTCACGACGGATCGCCATCCCGGTTCAAAAACGTTGGGTTCTCCTGTTGTCCGAAAGATTAGAAAATCATAATAAATTTGCAGAGATGTGTCAAGAAGGAGATAGGGATCCCTTCGGCTGCCAAAGC
>CAZWNV010000053.1:0-16637 GCA_964635265.1 uncultured Desulfobacteraceae bacterium | reverse complement strand
CGGCCGGGCTGGCACATCGAGTGCTCGGCCATGAGCGCGGATTACCTGGGCGAGAGCTTTGACATCCATGGCGGCGGAAAGGATCTGATCTTTCCCCATCATGAAAACGAAATCGCCCAGTCTGAGGCGGCTTTCGGACAGCAGTTCGTCAAATACTGGATCCATAACGGTTTTGTCAATATCAACCACGAAAAGATGTCCAAATCCCTGGGCAATTTCCTGATGATCAAGGATATTATCAAGACCTGCCATCCGGAGGCGGTGCGGCTGTTTTTGCTCTCCAATCACTACCGCTCGCCCGTGGATTTTACCGACCAGGCAATAAAAGAGTCTGCCAGCGCGCTGGACAAGATCTATACCCTGCTCGATCGCGTGCAATCCCTGCCCGGCGGCCTGGAGGCCGCAAGAGAGAAGGTTGCAAAGAAGCAGCCGCAGCGGGACGGCACCTGGGAGGCTTTCTGTACCGCAATGGATGATGATTTTAACACCGCCCAGGGAATCGGCGTGCTGTTTGACGCGGTTCGCCGTGTAAACCGCATGCTGGATCAGGGGGCAGAAGGCGGACAGGCCCTGGAAGAGGTGCGCTCGGAGTGCGCCGAGATTCTGCAGCTCGGCGATGGTCTGGGACTTTTGGCCGATGCGCCGGCCGCCTATTTTGAAAAGCAGCGCAGCCTCGCCCTGCAGGAGAAATCCCTGGATACGGAAACCATTGAACAGCTCGTCAAGCAGCGGGAAGAGGCCCGTGCGGCCAGGGATTTCCAAACCGCAGACCGCATCCGCGATCAGCTCAAGGAAATGAACATCCAGCTTGAAGACCGTTCTGACGGCACTGTCTGGCGATTTGCCAAATAGTTTCCTTCCACTGCTGCATTTTTTGCGGGTGGCTTTTCATTTCCGTTTCCCGATTTATATTGTGTCTGTATGACGGATTTCAAGCTGCAAACCGAGATGATTCCGCGGGGCGATCAGCCGCAGGCCATTGCATCCCTGGCCGAGGGAGTTTGCGCCGGGAAACAGCACCAGGTGATGCTGGGTGTTACAGGTTCGGGAAAGACCTTTACCATGGCCAACGTCATTGCCGAGGTCGCCAAACCCACCCTGGTGATTGCCCCTAACAAGACACTGGCCGCCCAGCTCTACAATGAATTCCGGGCCCTGTTCCCGGAAAACGCGGTGGAGTATTTTGTTTCCTATTACGATTATTACCAGCCAGAAGCCTATATCCCGGTAAGCGACACCTATATCCAGAAAGACTCCTCCATCAATGAAATGATCGACAAGATGCGCCATTCAGCGACGCGTTCCGTTCTGTCGCGGGGCGACGTGATCGTGGTGGCCTCTGTATCCTGCATTTACGGTCTGGGTGCGCCCGAGGACTACCTGGCCATGCGCCTTCACCTGCATGTGGGCATGGAGATGACAAGGGAGAAACTTCTCTCGGACCTGGTCGCGGTGCAGTATGAGCGAAACGATACCGATTTCTCCCGGGGCGTGTTCCGGGTGCGCGGCGACCGCGTGGAAATTTTTCCCGCTTACGAGGAGGATGCCGCCCTCCGGGTCGAGTTCTTCGGCGACGAGATCGACTACATTGCGGAAATCGATCCGCTGACCGGCAATACCCTCGCCTCCCGGGAGCAGGTGACCGTTTATCCGGCCAGCCATTACGTGACGCAGCAGCGCACGCGAAAAGGGGTGATCCAGAGTATTCAGGCGGAGTTGAAGATGCGGATCAACGATTTCTACAGTGCCGGCAAATACATCGAGGCCCAGCGCATTGAAGAGCGAACCAACTTTGACATCGAGATGATTCATGAGCTCGGCTACTGTAACGGGATTGAGAATTATTCGCGGCATCTGACCGGCCGTGCCCCCGGGGAGCCGCCCCCCACGCTGCTGGACTATTTTCCCGAAGACTTCCTGGTCTTTATTGATGAGAGTCATATCACGATTCCCCAGATCGGGGGGATGTTCAACGGTGACCGTTCACGGAAACAGACGCTCGTGGAATACGGTTTCCGGCTGCCTTCTGCGCTGGATAACCGGCCGCTGGGTTTTGGCGAGTTTGCGGACAGGGTCCCCCAGGCCATCTATGTCTCCGCAACCCCCGCGGATTACGAAATGGAGAAAAGCGGCGATGCGGTGGTGGAGCAGATTGTGCGGCCTACCGGCCTGATGGATCCGGCAATCGAGTTCCGGCCGGCCAAAAGCCAGGTCGATGATCTGCTCGATGAAATCCGCCAGCGAATCGAGCGCAACGAGCGGGTGCTGGTGACCACACTGACCAAGCGCATGGCGGAGGACCTGACCGAGTATTACACGGATCTGGGCATCCGGGTGCGGTATCTGCATTCGGACATCAAGACCTTAGAGCGCATCGATATTATACAGGACCTGCGAATGGGGGAGTTTGATGTGCTGGTGGGCATTAACCTGTTGCGCGAGGGACTCGATATCCCCGAAGTCTCGCTCGTGGCGATCCTGGATGCCGATAAAGAGGGATTTCTGCGTTCCACCCGCTCCCTTATCCAGACCTGCGGGCGCGCAGCCCGCAATGTGCGGGGAACGGTGCTGATGTACGGCGATACGGTGACGGATTCCATGCAGCGGGCGGCTGATGAGACCACTCGGCGCCGCGAGATTCAGGCCGCCTATAATAAAAAGCACACCATTACGCCGATGACCGTTGACAAAAAGCTCGGATCCGGCTTTGAACACGTCTATGAGCGTTCTGCCGGGCAGGGCGGCCGGCAGGTGGAGGAGAAGCTCTCGGACTACACCTCCCTTGACAACCTGGAGGGCAAAATCGCCTCTTTGGAAAAGGAGATGAATCGGGCCGCCAGAGACCTGGAATTCGAAAAGGCCGCAGCCCTCCGGGACCGGATCCGGGAACTGCAGAAACTGATGGTTTTTGATTTTGAGGCAAGCTCCTGAACAATCGGAAAAACAGAACCCCCCGCTGCATGCGGCCTTAAAAGAGCAGGCGGCCCAAGCGCCGGCCGGACCGGGTGTCTACATCATGAAAAATGACCGGGACCGGATCATTTACGTGGGAAAGGCCGCGAATCTGAAAAACCGGCTGGCTGCCTATTTTAGCGGCAAAGGGCATATGGATGCCAAGACCGGTGTGCTGGTCGGCAAAATCGCCTCTTTTGAAACCATCCGGACCACTTCGGAAAAAGAAGCCCTGATCCTGGAATCCAACCTGATCAAGAAGCACCGGCCCCGCTATAATGTGATCCTGAAGGACGACAAGCGCTATCCTTCCCTGCGGCTTGATATTCAAAGCGACTTTCCCTGCCTCCAGGTTGTCCGCAAGATCCGCAACGACGGGGCACTCTATTTCGGCCCCTTTGCCTCGGCCGGCGCTGTGCGCGAGACGTTGAAGCTGATTCACAAGACGTTTCAGCTGCGCAAATGCGTCTCTTCCAGGGTGAAACCCCGATCCCGGCCGTGCCTCTACCATCAGATGGGGCTTTGCCTGGCTCCCTGCGCAAAGCCCGTGGACCCCGCCCGATATCACGATATCGTCCATGAAGTCCGCCTGTTTTTAAACGGCCGCACGGGCGAGTTGACGGCGAAAATCCGCTCCGAGATGGAGTCGGCCGCCGAGCGCCGGGAATTTGAGAAGGCCGCCCTGCTGCGGGACAAATTGTTTGCCGTGGAAAAGACGGTGGAAAAACAGGTGGCGGTGACAACCGATTTTGTGGATCGCGATGTCATCGGGCTGGCAAACGATCCCCCGTATTCGCTGCTCTGGGTCATGTTTGTCCGCAACGGCTTTATGCAGGGAAAAAAAGAGTTCGCCCTGCAGGACGCGACAGCAACCCCCGACGAAATCCTCTCCGCCTTTTTGAAGCAGCATTATGAAAACTCGCCGGACATCCCAACCGAAATTGTGCTGCCGCTCCGCCTTGAAGACAGTTCCCTGTATGGCCAGTGGCTGTCGCAGGAAAAGGGCAGGAAGGTGCGGATCTATCATCCCAGGCGCGGCGACCGGCTGCGGCTGCTTCGCATGGCCGGGGAGAACGCCCGCACCCGGCTTGCAGATCGGATCGAGGAGGAGATGGCCAATTCCGGCCTCCTCGAGGCGGTGCGACAGAAGCTCGGCCTTCCCCGGCAGCCGGATCGCATTGAATGCTTTGACAACTCCGGGATCTCGGGAAAGGAACTGGTGGCCGGCATGGTGGTCTATACAGACGGAGGGCCGGATAAGAGCCAGTACCGGCGCTATATTATTCGCAATGTGGATCAGGCGGACGATTATGCCTGCATGGCGGAAGCCCTGGAGCGCCGGTTTCGCAACGGCGGGGAAAACGCAGGCCCCTTACCGGATTTGCTGCTCGTTGACGGCGGCAAGGGGCAGTTAAACATTGCGGTCGCGGTTCTGCAAAAACTGGGGCTTGAGGGGGAATTCTGCGTTGCCGGCATTGCAAAGGCGGACGCCGAGCGCTCGGAAACGGCGGACAAGATCTATCTTCCCGGCAGACGCAACCCCTTGAACCTGCGGGCCAACCAGGACGTGCTGCATTTTTTCATGCGCATCCGTGATGAGGCCCATCGCTATGCCATATCCTTTCATCGGCGCAAGCGCTCCAAAACCGCGCTGCAGTCCCGCCTGGACCATGTTGCCGGCATCGGCGAGAAACGAAAGGCGGTACTTCTCAAGCATTTTAAAACCATGAAAAATATCCGGGCCGCTTCCGTGGAGGAGCTGGCCGGACTGCCCGGCATGAACCGCCGGGCAGCCGAAAATGTGCGGGAGGCGCTCGGGGAGTGAGCGGATCTACATCAACTGCCGGATTTCTTTCATCAGGCTGTGCACCGCATCGGCAGAGCCGTTGAGGTCCGTCCTCTCCTGCTCGGTGAGCGTAATTTCAATGACTTCTTCAATTCCGGCGCTGCCGAGTTTTACCGGCACGCCCATGAAGATCTCCGAAATCCCGTATTCCCCTTCGAGGTAGGCGGCGCAGGGAAGGATTTTTTTCTTGTCTTTTACGATGGCCTCGGCCATTTCCGCGGCTGCGGATGCCGGGGCATAAAAGGCGCTGCCGGATTTTAAAAGACTTACGATCTCGCCGCCGCCTTTGCGGGTGCGGTCCACCAGAGCCTCAATCCGATCTGCGCTGATCAGCTCGGTGATGGGAATCCCGGCCACTGTGGAAAAGCGCGGCAGCGGAACCATGGTGTCGCCGTGGCCGCCCAGGACAAATGCGTGCGTATTTTCCACGGATACGCCCAGTTCCATTGCGATAAAGGTCCGGAACCGCGCGGAATCCAGGACGCCTGCCATCCCCATAACGCGGTGTTTCGGAAATCCGCTTGTCTCCAGGGCCACGTGGCACATGGCGTCCAGGGGGTTGCTGACGATGATAAAGATGGCTTCCGGCGAGTGCTTGGCGGCTTCGGCGGACACTGTCTGCATGATTTTGGTATTCGTTTTTAACAGGTCATCGCGGCTCATTCCGGGTTTTCGAGGAATGCCCGCGGTAATGATGACAATGTCCGAGTTCGCGGTGGCTTCATAGTCGTTGCTGCCTACTATGCTTGCATCATGTTTTTCGATCGGCGCGGCCTCCTGCAGATCCAGTCCCTTGCCCTGGGGCAGGCCTTCTTCGATATCTATGAGCACGACGTCGCAGAGCTCTTTTTCCGCAAGCCGCTGGGCTGTTGTTGCCCCGACGTTTCCCGCACCGACAACTGTGACTTTCTTATCCATGGCTGACTCCTCCCTGTAGGTTCCTGAACCTTTTTTTGCCAGATGCATCAATACCTGCATATGCGATTATACGCTATGGGCAATGGGGTTTTGTGTCAATAAAAATCCGGCTTTCCGGCAGACCCGGGTTATGGCGGGGTTGCTGGTGGGTTGGCGGGGTGCGGCTGCGAGGTTTTTTAGCTTTACACAAATACAGATTTCCCGTTAAAATTTCTTTATGATCAAAACGCCGAAAATATCCAAGCGCATCGCCATGCTTCTTGTCTACGGCCGGCCTCCCCTGGTCTTTGCCGCCATGATCTGTGCCATCGGTGTGATGCTGACCCGCCATCCGCTGCTGTATTCTGCAGGTGCGCTTCTCCTGCTGGCTTCCATGGCGTTTGATCTGGTGGACGGGTGGTTTGCGGCCAGGTTCAGCCATGACACCAGTTTTGCCCAACTGGCCGATCGGATTATGGACCGTATCGTATATTCGATCATATTTCCCCTTGTGGCCGTTGGCATGATGTGGCGGCTGTTGTATGCAGATCCGGATTACAGCCGTCTGGAGTTGCTCCATGCCATTGTCGTGCTGCTGCTCTGCGTTACGGTGCTCATACGGGATAATTTTGCTCGCTTCATGCGGGATTTTGCCATTCGTTTCGGCGAGGAACCCGGCCTGCATGAACTCAACCGCCTGCGGACCATTGTTGCCGCGCCTCTTGGGTTTCTGTTGTATGTGCATGCCTTTTATGTACCTGTATCCGGTGCAGCCGCCGGCCTTTATGAGCCGCTGACCTGGCTGGGCAATCTGCATGTGCGGGATTTCTTCGTTGTCGAAATCATTTTTCTCATTATCAATTTCGGCTCCATTGCCGCCTACTGCCGCAAATACGGCAATTACTGTCTGGATGAGCTCTGCGAGGGCGATGAGCTTCTAAGGCGCCGCATACTCGCTGTGTTTCCCAATGCCCTTACCGTGATGAACGCCATGATGGGCCTGCTGGCGGTGTTTTTCGCCTATCAGGGCAAAATTACCGAATCCTACCTGCTGCTGATCGGTGCCTGCATTTTTGATAAACTCGACGGGGCCATGGCGCGCAAGCTCGGATTGACCGAACCGCTGCCCGGCACCTCGCACATGAGAAATATCACGCTCGGCGGGGTCCTGGATGATATCGCAGACGGGGTGAGCTTCTGTATTGCCCCGGCCTGGATTTTCTATATCTGCCTGAGCCGCTATCCCGGGGCAGGCTTGATCGATCTGTCTCCGGCGATCGCCTCGCTGGTCTATGTGGGGGCGGGGTTCGGCCGACTGCTGTATTTCACGCTGGATCGCCATCCGATCCCGGGCTTTTTTAAGGGCATGCCGACTCCCGCAGCCGCCCTGCTGGTGGTCTCCCCCCTTCTCATTCTCACCCGCGCAGATGTCGCGGGCACCGATTACGGCAGCTTTCTCGCGGTTTTCACCTTCTGCCTGATGCTTTTCTCCGCCTTTCTCATGAATCTCTATCCGGTAAGATATCTTCATATCGGGCGTTTCATGGACCGCAACCCCTGGTTTACCTGGGTCAATCTCCTGTTGATGCTGGGATTTGTTTTCACCCCGTATTTCGGCTACCTGGTGTTTTTTCAAATGGTGATCTATACCCTCTCGCCCTTTGTTACGTGGCAGATTGACCAGCAAACGGCGGCCATGGAGTCCCGGAAGAACTGATTTCCCCGCATAAACCCTTTTCTTCGGATTCTGCCTTTCCGGATCGGGTTGATGCGTTAAAGAATCGCATCCCGGCAGCCGATACAGAAGAAGAGAAAAAAATCATTCATGGCGGACAGATATGCAGGTTCATCAGATCGATACATATTCTGCCGGCTCCGATCGCGCCGGCAGCTCAAAGAGCAGAGTACAGGAGCGAAACTTTGCCCGGGAGCTGGAAGCCAGCCTGGCGGATTCCGGCAGTAGCCAGGCATCCGGGCCGGGAGAAAAAATCTCTCTGGGTACGATTTCCCGGGATAATCCCACTGTATCCCACCTGCTGGTGGAGCACCCCGAATACGGGGACGATTGCTGGGACATCATCCATGCCGGGCAGAACCGGGACAAGCCGTATACCGGGATGCAATGCGGTACCGAAGTGTATTTGAATCCTGAAACGAGAGAAATCACCTGGGGTGGGGCGGATCGGAATGCGCACAATGCCGGCATGGAACAGATTCAGCAGTCCATTTCCCGCGCCGCGGACAGGCATAACTTGCCCCGCAAGCTTATTGCCGGCGTGATACAGGCGGAATCCGGGTTTAACGCAAGTGCCGTCTCCGGAGCCGGAGCCCGGGGGCTGATGCAGCTTATGCCGGATACCGCCCGGGAGCTGGGTGTTGACAACCCCTTTGACATCCAGGAGAATATCGATGCCGGAGCCCGGTATCTGAAGAAAATGCTCGATCTTTTCGGCGGCAGCCTGAAAACTGCGCTGGCCGCCTATAATGCCGGCCCGGGGACGGTGGAGCAGTTCGGCGGCGAGGTGCCCTATGCGGAGACCCGGCAATACGTGGCACAGGTGATGTCCTTTCTAAAGTAGATTCGCTACTGCCGGGCAAGGATTTTTTGGAGGATAATCCGGCTGATCATATAGGTGGGCCTTATCCCCTCCGCGCCCATGCTGCCGGAAGCAAGCGTCTGGCCGCTTTTCAGCGGATTGTCCGAGCCGTAATAGGCATAGCGGATTTTTATATCCTTGGATACATGCCCCCGAATAATGGCCGCATTAATGGCCCGATGGTAATGGCCCCCCTCCATTTCAAGCCCCACCGCCTTCCAGGAGGAGTCCTGGAATTTTTTGAGCACGTAGCGGTTCTGCAGGGAAGTGCCCAAAACGGTAATCATGGGGCCTGTATAGACGTTTGCCGCGTCATCGAATTCCGAGGCGCTGAGGTCGTTGTCAATAATGTAGTTATGGGGCGTGCCCTCCATTACGTGGGCGTTTGCGAGCATGACGTCGCCCTTGTCTCCCGGCAGGATGCCGGCTTTTCCGATGATTGATATGGAGAAAAGGGGCAGCATGCGCGTCGCGCCGTTTTCCGTCCAGGGATAGAGGAGCTCATCCATCAGCTCGAAGGCCTGTTCCCCGAAAGCATAATCCATCACCAGGATAACCGGTTCCTCGCCTTCCGGATGCGCATTGCGGATCTCTATCTCCGGGTGCAGGGCGATGCCGTTGAGCGTGCGGGTGTCGAGCAACTGGCAGTCGATCTGGGAGCCGCTGGCATCCGGGATCATGCGGCAGCCGCTTTGCGCTGCATAGGAGCTGATCATGTCCTGCTTCTCCCTTAGCTGCTGCATCATTTCATAGAGGCTGAGATCGGCTGCGGGGTCCTGGTTTTCCCTGCATGCCGCGTAGCCGTAAATCAGGTTCAGCATGCTGTGCAGATTGGCGCTGACAATGTGCAGCGGCCGATTCCGAAGGCCCAGCGAGGATATGGTTTCCTTGATGCTCGCCGCCCATTTCCTGGCGTGGGTGCGGTTTAAGATCCAGTTGTTTAGCGAGGGTGTGCAATGGATGGACAGGGCATTGGCGATTTCACATTCCCCCTCCACGGATTTGCCCAGACTGTGGATAATCTGGAAGAGACCGTTGTTGCTGTCATGTTCCCGCCGGTTTTTTTCCAGATAGCTGTAGCTCTTTTTGGTATCGTCAAAGGTCCGGCCGAGCAGCAGACTCAGGTTCCACAGGGCCTGATCCAGGTCTTCGCTGCACAGCTCGTCCACGCAGTTCAGATAGCTCTCCAGGCGCTGCCATTCCGTGGTGGTGTTGCCGTAGTCGTCGAGCATCTTGCCGTGGATTTTTTTTGCCTCGATGTAGAGGAAGGTCATATGGGTCAGGATGTCGTAGATTTCGCTTTGTCCGCGGGTTATGACAAAGCTCATCTCCGAGGGGCTGATGCGGTAGGAGACCCGCCTGCGCTTGAGGGGCTGGATCTTTTCAAATGAGGCGCCCTCATACTCCTCCCTTGCGGTCATCACAATGCGGGTGCAGCCCTCAATGCCCTTGGGCAGACGGTCGATCACATACTCGAGTCCCTGCAGTTCAATGCTGCGGGCGTCATTGATGGCGCCGTAAATCTCCGGGGTCAGGGTGCGCAGGGCGGTTTCCAGCGTGTTGCCGGTACGGCCGCCCATCCGGTAGTATCCCCGGAGCAGGGCGGCATCGGCAATGGTTTTAAATGTCCGGATGGCCAGACGGGACTGATCAGCAAGAGAGAACTCATCCATTGGTGTTATCCACGAGGCATTTGCAAGAAATCATTCCGGGGTTTTGGTTTGCCAACTCTTATAGCACTAAACAACGGCCTCCTTCAAGTCGAGCTTTTCGGGCATGGGGACATTTT
This sequence comes from uncultured Desulfobacteraceae bacterium, assembly GCA_964635265.1. Classification (GTDB taxonomy): domain Bacteria; phylum Desulfobacterota; class Desulfobacteria; order Desulfobacterales; family Desulfosalsimonadaceae; genus M55B175. The sequence goes on along the minus strand of CAZWNV010000053.1, from coordinate 6,556 downwards.
TTCAGTTTGACACAAGGGCGGGTGCCGCCTATGCTGGCGAAAACATGCAGGCAACAGAGCTTGATGGCTTCGGAAAAGGCTTGGCGTATGGGGTGATGCCGGGGCTGTCCCCGGTTGCCCCGGAGACAAACAGCGGGAAAAAAATGACAGAAGAGCACAATGACGCGGAAAAAGACCCGGTCGAGCAGGCGGGAGAGGATCTGTTTCATTATGCCGCGGACCGGGAGGATATCAAGTGGCTGATGCAGTATCTCTCTCCGGAGGCGGATATCAACCGGGTCACCGTGGAGTATGAGCTGCAGATACTGAAATTCGTCTCCGTGGGGTGGAGCATCTCGTATTTTCTGGAAAACAGCAGCAACCGCGGCCGCGTGCTGGCGCTTTATTGGCAGGCGGTCCGCGAATACGCCCGCAACCTCTCGGATACCACTAACATGATGACCGGACAGGAGATCGATTATTTCGAGGTTGTAAAGCAGCGCCTTGACCAGTACGTGGCAGCGCTTTCCCGGAACTCCGGTGCCCCGGAGCCGGGATCTGTCATCGGTCCCGAGTTTGCCGGGGTCTGCGGCAATGAGAATGACATTGTTACTTCCATGACGGGCTCCAAGCTTTTTCTGGGGATCCTTGCCAATGTCCGCAAATACCTGGAAGCCATGGAGGTATAGGGACAGCGCAAACCGGTTCCGGCCGCGCTGTCCGGGCGGCACGTATCCTAATAACTCCCCAGAACTTTAAGGTAATCCGTTTTTTCGCCAAGCTCGTTCAATACCGGCGAAAGGGCCTCTGAAGCCACGTCTTCCTCCAGATCCACATAAAACATATACTCCCAGGGTTTTCCATGAATGGGCCGGGATTCCAGCTTGACCAGGTTGATCCCGTTGTCGGCGAAAACCTTCAGGGCTGCAAAGAGGGAGCCGGGCCGGTTGCCGGTGGAAAAAATCAGGGAGGATTTCCGCTTGTCTCCGCCGGCCAGGCGTTCGCGGCTGATCACGACAAAACGGGTATAGTTGCGGGGGTTGGTCTCGATGCTCTCTTCAATGATTTCCATTTCAAGGGCCTCTGCCGCCTCGCTTCCCGCAATGGCGGCATCCGACGGTCTGCCTGTTTCCTTGATATGCTGCACTGCATGGGCGGTGTCCTTCATGGAGACGACTGCCCAGTCCGGATGCTGCTCGAGAAACTGGCGGCATTGTTGAAAAACCTGGGGATGGGAAAACACGCGCCGGATTGCGTGGATGTCCGCACCCGGCTGCCCGATCAGATGATGCTGGATGCGCAGGGTGATTTCACCGACGATCCGCAGGTCATACTCCAGCAGGAGATCATAGTTCTCGTGTACACTGCCGGCCAGGGAATTCTCTATCGGTATAATGCCGAACTGGGCGGCGCCCTCCTTTACGGCTGCAAAGATCGCCTTGAATGAATCGGCAGGCATGGGCGTGACCTGGGAGCCGAAGTACTGGCTGCATGCCTTGTAGCTGTTGCTGCCGATTTCGCCGAGAAAAGCAGCCCGCTGCTCCCTGCCGGAATCCGCCGCTTCCAGCCTTCCAACCGCGCGGGCCTTGTCCAGGTAGTCAAAATCAATCTGTCTGCCGACAACCGGTGCGATCACGTAAATGTCACGCATGAGACGGCCGAACTGTTTGGGGTAGAGGCTCTGGGCGCCGTCCGAGAGCGCCCGGTCCGGATCGTTATGGACCTCCACCATCAACCCGTCAGCACCCGCCGCCACTGCGGCACGGGACATGGGACTGACCTTTTCCCGGCTTCCGGTGGCATGGCTGGGATCGATCACTACCGGCAGGTGAGTGAGCTTCTTGATGACCGGGATGGCCGAGAGATCCAGGGTGTTTCGGGTATAGGGCTCGAATGTCCGGATGCCGCGTTCGCACAGAATGACATCCCGGTTTCCCTCGGAGAGGATGTATTCCGCCGACATCAGCCATTCCTCGATGGTGGCGGCCAGCCCCCGCTTGAGCAGCACAGGCCGGCCGAGCCGGCCCACGCATTTTAACAGATCGAAGTTCTGCATGTTCCGGGCCCCGACCTGCACGACATCCACGTATTTCATGACGAGATCGGCCTGGGCGGGGGTGGTGATCTCGGTTACCACGCGAAGTCCGAATCTTTCGCGCACCTCGGCGAGGATTTTCAGGCCTTCCTCGCCAAGGCCCTGGAAGGAATAGGGCGAGGTCCGGGGTTTGAAAGCTCCCCCGCGGAAGAGCACAGCACCGTATTGTTTGACATCCGCTGCAATAGCAAATGCCTGTTTCCGGCTCTCCACGGCGCAGGGGCCGGCAATGACCGATATCCGTTCCCCGCCGATCTCCACGCTTCCGACGGGGACACGGGTGTCCTGCGGGTGCATCTGCCGGCTGACCAGCTTAAAGGCCGTGGTAACGGGAACCACCCGCTCCACTCCCGGAAGGGAGTTGAAATCCGCGGCATCGCATCCGCTCCCGCCAGCCACGCCAATGACGGATTGGCCGGCATCGGTGATTTCCCTGTAAATGGCCTCCCCCTCGCGAAGGGCCGCCAGGATTCGGTTTTTCTGCTCCGGCGTTATTTCATCCTGCAGTATAATGAGCATGACGGGTTTCCTCCTTTGTTGTTTGCTCAAAAAAAAGCCCCGGGAAAGCTCCCGGGGCCTGATTGCAAAAAAAAGCCCCGGGCGGACAGTCTGTCTGTCCACCCGGGGCCTTATGTCTGGTGTTTCGGTGTTATGCCGCCGGATGGACGCTTCTAAAGCCAAAAAAGAAACGCCCGCCGGCAAATACGTTCAATTGTCGTTCTTGTTCGGATACCATTTGCTATGTCTCAATACACGTTTATGTTTAATCATACTTATGATGGATTTTCAACCATGTCAAGCTATTTGCGAAATCTCTGCGGGGAGCGCCATGGTCACTTACAAGGGGGTCAATCACCTGGTTTTTGCCACGCACGACATGGACCTGACCATCCGGTTCTGGCGGGATCTGCTGGGTCTTCGGCTGGTGGCCGGCATTGGCGATCAGAACTACCGGCATTATTTTTTTGAACTGACCGGCAGCGATATGATCGCCTTTTTCGAATGGCCGGATGTGGAGGCGTGTCCGGAAAAGGACCACGGGGTTCCTGTCAAAGGGCCGTTCTGCTTTGATCACGTGTCCCTGGGGGTCGCGGCGGACGAGGATCTGTGGGAGCTTATGGCCCGTCTGGATGCGGCCGGGTTCTGGGTCTCAGAAGTGATGGATCACGGTTTTATCCATTCCCTCTATAGCTTTGATCCGAATCAGATTCCCATTGAATTCAGTGCGCCGGTGGAGGGCGTGGATCTTGGAAAAAATCCGGTAATGAAGGATCGGTGCCCCACGAAGACAGCGCTCGAGGGCCCGGAGCCGCAGACCGGCATCTGGCCGGAGCCCTCCGGGCCGATCGCGGCGTCTGAGCGCCTGATTTTTCCCGGCGAGGGCCTGGTTCTCTCCGAACTGGGGAAAACCGAATAAGTGCTTCAGGAATGCGAGACTGCCACGGAAAACCAAGCGGAAAGAAAGGAGAGGAAGCCATGAAACTGCTTGTAATCGGAGGGGTCGCCGGGGGCGCAACAGCGGCCGCCCGTGCGCGCCGACTGAACGAGGAGGCCGAAATTGTTGTGTTTGAGCGCGGCGAATACATTTCCTTTGCCAACTGCGGACTTCCCTACCATATCGGAGAGGTGATCAAGGAGCGCGCGGATCTTTTGGTAACGACAGCCGAGAACTTCAGCAAACGCTACAATGTGGATATCCGGCTGTTTACAGAGGTTACCGCCATTGACCCGGAAAACCGCCGGGTGCATGCGAAAAATCACAAGACGGGAGAGAGCTACAGCGAAGGCTATGACAAGGTCATACTCTCGCCGGGCGCCGAGCCGGTGCGGCCCCCGTTTCCCGGAATCGAGTCGGACAATATCTTTAGCCTGCGAAACATTCCGGACACGGACCGGATCAAATCCTTTGTCGACACCAGGGCGCCTGCTTCTGCAGTTGTTGTCGGCGGCGGCTATATCGGACTGGAAATGTTGGAGAATCTGGCGTTCCGAGGCGTGCGCACCACTTTGATCGAAAAAATGGAGCAGGTCATGCCGATCATGGACTATGAAATGGTCGGCTTCATGCATGCCCATCTCCGGGAGAAAGGGGTGAACCTGATCCTTGGCGACGGCATTGCCTCCTTTGAAGAAAAAGACGGCGGATTGGTTGTTCATACGGAAAAAGGAGAGGCCGTGGATGCGGATATGGCCATACTGGCCATAGGTGTAAAGCCCGAATGTCACCTGGCCCGCGAGGCCGGTCTTGCAATCGGGGAGCTGGGCGGTATCCGCGTGGATGAAACCATGCAGACCTCGGATCCCAATATTTATGCAGTAGGAGACGCGGTGGAGGTGAGGGATTTTGTCAGCGGCCATGCAGCGATGATACCGCTTGCCGGGCCTGCCAACAAGCAGGGGCGCATAGCCGCGGACAATGTCATGGGCCGGCGCTCCAATTTCCGGGGCTCCATCGCTACCTCCGTGCTGAAGCTGTTCGATCAGACCGTGGCATCCACCGGGGCCAGCGAGAAGACGCTGCAGCGCCGCGGCATTCCCTATTCCGTCTCTTACAGCCATTCCGGCTCCCATGCCTCCTATTACCCGGGGGCGGAAATGATGGCCGTGAAGCTTCTGGTATCGCCCGGCAGCGGAAAGGTCCTGGGTGCGCAGATTGTCGGCGGAGAAGGCGTTGACAAGCGCATTGATGTGCTGGCAACCGCCATTCATGGCTCCATGACGGTTTTCCAGCTCGAGGAGCTGGAGCTTGCCTATGCCCCGCCCTACGGCTCTGCCAAGGATCCGGTCAACATGGCGGGGTTTGTGGCCTCCAACATGATGAAGGGCGATGTCAAAAAGGTGGACTGGACCCAGTACAACGAACTGGACCCGGAGACCGACGTGATGCTGGATGTGCGGGACAAGGAGGAACTCGAGGAAAGCGGCTCGATTCCGGGGGCGCTCCATATCCCGGTAAATGAGTTGCGCAACCGGCTGCCGGAGCTCGATAAGAGCAAGCGCTACATTCCCTTCTGCGCTATCGGCCTGAGGGGCTACATCGCCTATCGCATGATGAAGCAGCACGGATTTCACGTCCGGAATTTAAACGGCGGCTATAAGACCCTCATGGGAGCCAAAGAGAAGATCATGTAGATCTCCCGGCATGCACGGGATTGGCGCGCCCGTGAAAAGGGATTATACTAGGAGAGCGGTTTGGCCGCGGAAGCTACAACGACCCAATAATTTCAGGAGGCCTGATATGGCGGAGATAACATTCAAGGGACAAACAGTCCACACATCCGGCGAATTGCCGGCAGTCGGGGAGCCGGCACCGGAGTTTCTGCTGACCGGCACTGACCTTTCCGATCTCAGCCTCTCGGGGCTGAAGGGGAAAAACCTGGTCCTCAATATCTTTATCAGTGTTGAAACCCCGGTCTGCGCCGAATCGGTGAGGCGGTTCAATAATGCCGTGACCAGGTATGAGAATACGGAAATCCTGTGCATCTCCCGGGATCTTCCCTTCGCCCATGCCCGGTTCAATAACGAGGAGGGCCTGGAGAACGTGATATCACTCTCCGAACTCCGGAATCTGGATTTCGGACGGGATTACGGGCTGCGCATCCTTGATGGGCCGATGGCCGGGCTTCTGGCAAGGGCTCTCGTGATTGTGGATGCCGAGGGGAAAATCGCCTATACCCAGCTTGTGCCGGAAATCGGCAAGGAGCCGGACTATGAGGACGCCCTGGAGCATCTCTCCGATCAAAAGAAGCAGGCACAGCCGGAGGCCTCCCCCGGATCCGGGGAAGGGCCGGAGGCCTGCGCCAAAGCCCCCGAGTTTCCCGAGCATCAACGTTTTTCGGATACGGATGATGCCTGTGACGACGGGCGCAGCGGAAAAATTTAACTGCAGGGCGGGAGGAAACCATGGCGGTGGATGTCAGTATATTGATAGGCGGCGAGGCAGGGCAGGGGATTCAGACGGTTGGCGATCTGCTCAGCCGTGTCTGCGTAAAATCCGGCCTCTACTTGTTGGCGGTCAACGATTTTGAGTCCAGGATCCGGGGCGGCCACAGTTTCTTCCAGATCCGGATAAGCGATCGGCCCGTGGGCTCACCGGATTATCCCGTCCATTTGATTGTCGCTTTGAACCAGGAAACCGTGGAGCTGCATGCGCATGAACTCGCAGAAGACGGCCTGATCCTGGTGGACGGCGAAAATGCGGATCAGGACGGCCGTATCCGGGCTGTTCCCATCACGCGGATGGCCGAGGAGGCAGGCGGCCGCATCATGGCCAATACGGTGGCTGCAGGGGCATGCCTTGCCTTGTGCGGAGCGCCTTTCGAGCCCCTCAAGCAGGTGCTTGGGGAGCGTTTTTCCGGGGCGGAAGCCAGGGTTCTCGACAACAACCTGCAGGCTGCGGAAGCCGGCTGCCGGGCCGCAGATGATATCACTTTCAGTTGGAGCTTCCAGTGGCCCATGGACGGGGAAAAGGGCGTGCTGACC
>CAZWNV010000052.1:7365-16880 GCA_964635265.1 uncultured Desulfobacteraceae bacterium | reverse complement strand
GAGCCGGAAAAAGGCGGAGGAGCTGGGTGTACAATTCTGGCCACCATCGGAGCCCAGTCCGCGGCCGGACTTGACATGAAATATGTGCTCATGGCCCCCATCTACGCTGTTCCCAGGTGCCTCAAAAAGGAAGGCAAGAGCCTCTCCGATATTGACCTCTTTGAAATCAACGAGGCCTTCTCCGGCTCTACCGTGGCCGTGCTCCGGGAGCTTTCCCTGAGTACGGATATCGTCAACGTAAACGGCGGCTCCGTAGCGCTGGGCCACCCCATCGGCGCAAGCGGATGCCGTGTGCTGGTCACACTTCTATATGAAATGATGCGCCGCGATCTCAAAACCGGTCTGGCATCCCTGTGCCTGGGCGGCGGCGAAGCGGTAGCCATGATCATTAACAGATAGAAAGGACTCTGGCAATGGAGATTAAAACGGTTATGGTTGTCGGCGCCGGCCAGATGGGCAGCGGAATTGCTCAGGTTGCGGCACAAACCGGATACACTGTATACATGAACGACATATCGCGGGAATACATAAACAAGGGCCTCTCCACCGTCTCCTCCAGCCTGGACCGCATGGTGAAAAAGGAGAAAATCAGCCAGGAGGACAAGGATGCCGTGCTCGGCAATATCCACCCGGCTGAAGACATGCAGCCCGCAATGCATGCCGACCTGGTTGTGGAAGCCGCTGTGGAGGCGATGGAAATCAAGGCCAAAATCTTCAAGGAACTCGATGAACTAGCTCCCGCCCATGCCATCCTGGCCACCAATACCTCCTCGATTTCCATTACTGCGATTGCCGCCCAGACCTCGCGGCCGCAACAGGTCATCGGCATGCATTTTATGAATCCGGTGCCCGTGATGAAGCTGGTAGAGATCATCAACGGACTGGCAACGATCCCGGAAGTGACCGACACCATCCTCAACACCGCGGAGGCCATGGGCAAAACGCCGGTTGAATGCCGCGACGTGCCCGGGTTTGTCTCCAACCGTGTGCTCATGGTCATGATAAACGAAGCCCTGTGGGAACTCTACGAAGGGGTGGCGACCGCCGAAGGCATTGACCAGATCATGAAACTGGGCATGAACCATCCAATGGGGCCGCTGGCGCTGGCCGACCTGATCGGCCTGGATACGGTGCTGGCCATCCTCGGCGTCCTCCAGGAGGGCTACGGAGATCCCAAATACCGGCCGTGCCCGCTTTTAAAATCCTATGTCAACGCCGGCTGGCTGGGCAGAAAAACCGGCAAGGGCATCTACGAATACAAATAGGATCGAGTGCATATGCAGCTTACCAAAGAACAGGGCATGATTCAGAAAATGGCCCGGGAATTTGCCAGAAAAGAGCTTGCCCCTCTTGCCGGACAGCGCGACCAGGAGCACGAATACCCGGAGCAGAGCCTGAAAAAAATGGGGGAGCTTGGCCTGCTCGGCATGCTGGTGCCCGAGGAATACGGCGGCGAGGACATGGATACGGTTTCCTACGCGCTGGCCATGAGCGAAATTGCCTATGCCTGTGCCTCCACGGCGGTTATCATGTCCGTGCACAACTCCATCTGCTGTGGAAGCCTCCTGCGCTTCGGAACCCCCGAGCAGCAGGAGCGGTACCTCAAGCCCATGTCCGGCGGGGAGTTCATTTGCTCCTTTGCTCTTTCCGAGCCGGAGGCCGGCTCAGACCCCGCGAGCATGACGACAACCGCTGAAAAAAACGGGGATTATTACATATTAAACGGCACCAAGCGCTGGATCACAGGAGGAGCCACATCCAAGCTCTTCATCGTTCTGGCCAAAACCGATCCGGATGCCGGGCACAAGGGAATTTCCGCCTTTCTTGTGACACCCGACATGGAAGGTTTCTCCACCGGCCGCGTGGAGGATAAAATGGGCCAGTGTGCATCGGACACCTCGGATCTCCTGTTCTCCAACTGCCGGGTTCCCGCCGATCACCTTCTGGGCATGGAAGGAGAAGGCTTTATCGTTGCCATGTCCGGCCTTGACGACGGCCGCATCGGTATTGCCGCACTCTCTGTCGGCTTGGGCCAGGCCGCTCTGGATGAAGCGGTTTCCTATTCCAAGCAGCGGGTGCAGTTCGGCCACCCGATTGCCAACAACCAGGGCATCCGCTGGATGATCGCGGACATGGCAACAGATGTGGAAGCTGCACGCCAGCTTGTTTTAAACGCTGCAGCCAAAAAAGACAGCGGGGAGAAATGCACCAAGGAAACCTCCATGGCCAAGCTCTATGCCTCGGAAATGGCCAACCGGGTAGCCGGCCAGGCGGTGCAGATCCACGGCGGATACGGCTACACAAGAGAATTTCCCGTGGAGCGTTTCTACAGGGATGCGCGGGTGCTTACCATTTACGAAGGAACCTCCCAGGTGCAAAAAATCGTTATCGCCAATGAAGTGCTGGGGGACCACAAAAAACGCAAAAAGAACTGATAAACATATTTTGCCGCAGCAGAAGTGCGGTATCCCATGATTCACCCACGATCAAACGGAGGTTTTGACCATGGCATACGCCACTCTCACCACCGAGTCCCGGGACCACGTGGGATTTATCACGTTTAACCGTCCCCAGCAGTTGAATACATTCAATTCCGAACTTGCCCGGGAATTCAACGCCGCACTCCAGCAGTTTGAAGACGATGCCGAGGTCCGGGTCATTGTTGTATCCGGCGAGGGCAAAGCCTTCTGTGCCGGTATCGACGTCAACGAACTGGAGGGAAAAAGCACCCTGGACTATTACTTATGGGTCCAGAACATGGAGCAGATGAGCCTTCTGATTTCCAGAATGGGAACACCGGTAATTGCCAGCGTTCAGGATCTTGCGGTTGCTAACGGCATCGGTGTGGTCGCTTCCGCCGATCTGGCAATAGCCGCGGAAGGCGCCCGGTTCGGCGCCACTGCAGTCAACGTCGGACTTTTCTGCATGGGCCCGGCAGTTGCGCTCTCACGGAATCTGGGGCGGAAAAAGGCCCTTGAGCTTGTACTCACAGGCGACATGATCGATGCAGAGGAGGCCCACCGTATCGGTCTTGTCAACAAGGTGGTGCCCAAAGACCAGCTTGTCCCGGAAACCCTGGCTTTTGCCCAGAAACTCGCCAAAAAAAGCCCCCTGGCTGTCCAGCTGGGGAAGAAATCGTTTTATCAAATGGAAGACCTGGAATACGAAAAGGCCTATGAAATGGTCAACAACCATTTTGCCATGCTCTGCACGACGGAGGATGCGCACGAGGGAGTCAATGCCTTTTTGAATAAACGCAGCCCGGAGTGGAAGCTGCGATAGAAGATCGGGTCTGAGTGTGCAGGAGCTGTCTACAAAGTGACGATTTTATCTTTGCGATCGTAAACAGCGTTTGCGATCACAAGAAGGTATCGCCAGATAAAGCAGGTTTTGCAAGCTCAATTTTTGTTCAACAACTCAATCACATGGAGGGCAGTAATGGGTATGGAGCAAATCTACAAGGAAGCAATGGAACTAAACACCATGGATGACATGGAAAAACGCCGGGAGGCCGCCAAGACTTTCTTCGAGAAGCTCAATTCCATGGAGTTTCCGCAGTATTTCAACTGGGCGGAGGACATCCTGGAAGGGCTTCACGTAAAGGAGCGGGGAGACCAGACCGCCCTGCTCTGGGCAGACATGGACACCGGCAAGGAGCGGAAGTTATCCTACCGGGAACTGACCGAGGAAGGTAACAGGTTACTGAATTTCCTCCGCAAAAACGGGGTCGAGCAGGGCCAGAACATGTATATGATGATCCCCATCGTCCCGGAAACCTGGTTTGCCACCCTGACCTGCCTGAAAGGCGGACTCGTCAACGTGCCCACAGCCACTTCCATGACCGTTCGGGAACTGCAGTTCCGCTTTGAAAACTACGCGCCGGACTGCATCGTCGCGGGGGAAGGTGCAACAGACGCCATAGACGAAGCGCTGAACATCACCGGTGCCAAGCCCAAGGTCAAAGTGGTCCTGGGCAAAAAAGACGGCTGGGTGAGCTACAGCGAGATGGCCAATGAATCCGCTGCGGCGGAAGGGGCCAAAATCAAAAAAGACGACACCCTGATCTGCTTTTTCACCTCCGGCACCACGGGACTTGCCAAGCAGGTGGGACACAGCGCCACATCCTACCCCGTGGGGCATCTCTCCACCGCCGTGATGATCGGCATCCGGCCCGGGGAGGTCCACCACAACCTGTCGGCTCCCGGCTGGGCCAAGTGGGCCTGGAGCAGCTTTTTTGCTCCCCTGAACATCGGGGCCACAGTGGCGGGTTTTCACTTCTCCGCTCTCGATCCGGCCACGTATCTGGACTACGTATCCAAATACAAGGTAAGCACCTTCTGTGCACCCCCCACTGCCTGGCGGGCCTTCGTGGGCGTTGATCTCTCCCGGTTCGATTTCTCCGCTCTGCGCTCCTCGGTAAGCGCCGGCGAACCGCTCAACCCGGAGGTGATCCAGCAATGGAAGAAGTACGCCGGCAACGATATCCGGGACTTCTACGGGCAGACCGAATCCACCGCCATGATCGGCAACGCCCCCTGGAACGAGGGCAAAATGCGCTACGGCTCCTTTGGGGCCCCGTCGTTTATGTACGACATCACCCTGGCCGACGATGCAGCCAACGAAATCACCCAGACCAACGAAACCGGGCATATCGTCGTCCGCCTGGACAGGTGGCGGGCCATCGGGCTGTTCACGGAATACATCGGCAACCCGGAGAAAATGAAGGAGGTTTTCGTCAACAACTTCTATTACACGGGCGACCGGGCCTATTTTGACGAAGACGGCTACTGGTGGTTCGTGGGCCGGGCCGATGACGTGATCAAGTCCTCGGACTTCCGGGTGGGCCCCTTCGAGGTGGAGAGCGCCCTGATTGAGCACCCGGCTGTTGCGGAAGCAGCGGTGGTCGGCACCCCGGACCCGGAACGGCATCAGCTGGTCAAGGCCTTCGTGATACTTGCCCCGGGATATGAAGGATCCAGGGATCTGGCACTGGAGCTTTTCCAGCACACCATCGGAATCCTTGCCAAATTCAAGATTCCGCGCATTATCGAGTTCGTCGGCGAAGTACCCAAAACCATCAGCGGAAAAATCCGGCGCATTGAACTGAGAGAGCATGAAGAATCGAAAAAAGAAAAAGGCGAAGCAGGAGGCGGAACGGAATATTTTTACCAGGATTTCCCCGAGCTAAGCTCCAAGAAGAAGTCCTAAACAAAGTAAGGAGGGAGCATGAAGGAGAAGCTTTACAAGAAAGAACTGTTCACCACCGTTGTGTTCATAATCATTTTGTTGATTTTCGGACACTTCGCCCAGCTCTTCAAACTATTCCCCTCCCTGCAGGGAGGATCGATGTGGGGATTCCCGGTCCACTACATCATCCCCATTCTGATGGGGTGGTTCGGCCTGCTTGCCGTAGCCATCATAATGGCGCTGGTACTCAACAAGTTCGACGATGAAATGGAAGAATATACCAGTTCACTCGAGGGCAAAGACTCCAACGAGACCTAATCACAAGGGAGGGAATATATAAATGGAAGCTACGGAATTTGTATTGCCGAACATATGGATGGGCATTGGGGTAATTGTTGCCCTTTTTGCGATTTTTTATTATGTGAGCTGGCTGGCGTCTAAAAAAACAAGTGCTGAGGAGGACTTGTACGCCGCCGGCTTTGCCATCGGGCCGGTTACCAACGGCCTGGCAATGGGTGCCACGTGGGCCAGTCTGGCCACCTTCATGGGTGTTATCGCGCTTATTTACAAACTGCAGGCGCCTTTTGTCTACCTATGGATTCAGTGGGCGCTCTCCATTCCCCTCTTGACGCTCCTCTACGGAACCTGCCTGCGGAGGATGAAGGCCTTTACGCCGGCCTCCTTTATCAAGGTGCGCTACGGCAACGAAGCGGCTATCCTGGTTATTGCCTGGCTCTGCCTGAGCATGATCATGTACGCCCTGGGCCAGATGATCGGCCTGGGGATGGCTTTTGAAGTACTGCTCGGGTTCCGCTATGAATACGCCCTGATCGTGGTCGGTATCGCCACAGTCGGTTTCATGACGCTCGGCGGGATGTACGGAGCCTCCTACAACGCGGCCTTCCAGATGATCGTCATGATTATCGCCATGGTCGTGCCCATGAGTGCGATCATGAAGGCCATGGGTTCCTCGGGCTGGTGGTTTCCGCCGCTTGCCTACGGCGACATGGTACCCGGGATGCTCAAACAGATCCCCACATTTTTTGACATGAAATACGACTACAGGTGGTACTTCGCCCTGATCCCGGCCTTTACCCTGGGACCCATCGCCCTGCCCCACCTGGCCATGCGGGTTTTTACCTCCTCAAGTGTCAAAAATGCGCGGTGGTCGGTTGTATGGTTCATCCTGTTTTTGGGGCTGCTCTTTTCCGGAGCATACACCGCCGGATTTGCCGGGAACTACTTTACCGCGGTCACGGACAATGTGATCAAAAAGGCGGACCAGACCATTCTGATCCTCAACGTGTTCTACAATCCGACCATTGTTGCCGCCTTTGTTGTGGGCGGGGCCGTGGCTGCCGGAATGTCGACCATCAACGGCAACCTGATGGCCATTTCCGGCCTTGTCGGCAGTGACCTTTTGGGAATTCTCGCCCCCAAGATGCCCGGCAGCAAAAAACTGCGGTGGGGCTACGTGGCTGTGGCTATCGGCGGCGTCATCACCATCCTGCTTGCCTTCAAACCGCCCCCCTTCCTGGTCACCAGCATTCTCTGGGCATTCGGACTGCTGGCAACCACCGTTGCCCCGGGCATACTCCTGGGCGTCTGGTGGAAGCAGGCCAACAAAGTCGCTCTAATGGTATCCTCGATCGGATGCGGGATTATCTACATTATTTTCTCGCCCCACGTAATCGGCGATATTGTTATCGGAAAAGGCCTTGTGGCGGCTCTCGGCATGTCCGAGGCGATGGTCACCGTACCCCTCTCCTATGCCTCTTTCATTGTGCTGTCCTTTCTCTTCAACAAGATGCAGCTCTCCGCACCGAGCCTGGAGGACAAAAAAATGATTGACCGCATCCACGGATGGGGTACAGACTATGAGGAAAGCCGCTATAACGGCTCTCTCATGCCGATCGGAATTGTCGTAATATGCGTCATCATATTCATCTGGGGCCTGCAGCCCTGGTAGGCCTGCGGGACCTGGAGAGCAGGACGAAATAAAAAACCCCAAGCCGGGCAGAAGGAAGCAGCATCAGGCTTCCTTCTGCCCTTCCAAGGAGCACTGATGAATTACCCCTCCGCCATGCAGTCCGTGCTGCGGCTTGATGAGAGCATATACCCGGCTATTATGGCCAGCAAAAAAACCGTGCGCTACTGCATGGCAAATGTCCTGGTATTCGGCCTCCTGCACGCCTTTTTCTCGCTTCTCTTCAGCAACGCGCTGCTGGCGGAGAGCCAGTTATCCTCCCAACTGCCGCTGGCCACAAAAGGAGTATTCCTGCTTATCGGTGTAGCCGTGGCATTTTTCATGCATGCGGGAGCATCCCTTTTCCTGTGGGTATTTACCCGCGGCATTGGAGGGGATACGGCATTTTTCCCCGTCTATTTCAATTTCGGCATCTCCTTTGTCGGGCTATGGCCCCTGGCCCCTGTGCTGGCAGCGGCGCAGGCCGGACTGCAAGGCCCGGCCCTGCAGGTTCTGCTGGGGCTTGCCTCGGCATATGGACTGGCGGTCATTTTGTTTGCCGCCAAAAACGCCTCCGGGCTTAGCCTGACAAAAATCATTCTGGCCCTGATCGTTACCATCATATTTATCGCTTGTTTCCTTTACCTGTGGATCGGCTGATGGACGAGTCCGTCAAATACAAGCGTTTTTTCGAGGTAGTAGCCTCCGTTGACCGGGCGTTGGAGGAGAACCCGGATACGGACAGCGCCCTGCAGAGCATGGCGGATGCCATGGCCCGGGTGTATGCCGCCAGCGGGGCGATGCTGCTGTCGCTGGAGCCGCACACGGGACAGCCGCAGGTGCTGTCTGTGAGCGGTCATCGCACCGGCTTCCTGGAAGGCGGGCCCATCGTGGATGACGGGACATTTTCCGCGCTTTTGCAGGGAAAAATCCTTTTCATCCCGGATACAGCCCGGGACGGCCGAATCCGCCACCCGGAGCAGGCGGCGTCCTGCTCCGTCCACGCGCTCCTGGCCGTTCCCCTGCAGATCAACGAAAACCTTCCCCTCGTGATATGGTTGCATTTCTCCCATGCCCCGGACCTGGACAACCAGGATCTGCGCCTGCTCCATGATATCAGCCGCCACTGCACCCTTACCCTGAAAAACGCGTTTGAGCAGACCCGCTACCTGCAGACATTCGTCGAGGTCAGCGCCGCTATCCATCAAGGCGATGCCGCAGAGGATATCCTTGAGCGGATTGTGACCAATATCCATGACATCATGAAAGCGCGGGGCTGCATCTACTGGATCGTTGACGCGGGCCAGCGCCGGATTCACATGAAGGCCACCAGCGGATTCCAGATGGAGAACCTCGCTACCGTCAGCTATGAGACGCTGGAGGAGGTATTCCGCTTTCAGCAGGGAGAGGACATTTTCTTCGAGGATATCCGGGAGGATCCCCGGATTCCCAGCACCACAACGCTCGGCAAACAGATGGTGACCTCTATCCTGGCCATTCCCTTCCTGATTGTAGACCAATACCAGGGGATTCTGGCCGTATACTTCAACCAGAGGCACCGACCCCTTCAGCACCACGTGGAATTCGTCCGGATTCTGGGGCGGCAGGGCGCCATAGCGCTGCACAAGGCCTTTCGCTATGATGAACGCATGCTGCAGGCCTTCCGGGAGACCATCGAGGGCCTTGCCCTGGCCCTGGAAGCCAAGGATGTCTGCACGCACGGCCACTCGATCAATGTTGCCAACTACTCCTATCTGACCGCCGGGGAGATGGGGCTAAACGAGGCGGAAGCGGACACCATCTACCATGCGGGCCTGCTCCACGATATCGGAAAAATCGCCATGCAGGACGAAATCCTGGAAAATCTGGGCAACCTCGGGCCCGCCGATTTCGAGACCATCAAAAAACACCCGGTCATCGGCGCCAATATGCTCCGTCCCCTCTCCTCTCTTGCCGGCGTGGCCAGCCTCATCCTCTATCACCATGAACGCTACGACGGCTCCGGCTACCCCGAGGGTCTGGTAGGTGAAGCCATACCCCTGGGCTCGCGAATCATTGCGGTAAGCGATGCCTTTGATGCCATGACATCCGAGCGGCCCAACATCAGACCCGTAAGCATCAAAAAAGCACTGAATCTGCTCCAGGAACAAATCGGAACCACATTCGATCCGGAGGTGGTGCGGGCTTTCGTCCGCACCATAGAAAAACATCCGGATGCGGTCAAGCCCTTTGCCATATCGCAGGACTATTTCAGCAAACATGCCGAGGAACTGGCCTCTTGTGCAAAACCGCAATCCCCTTTAAGCCGCATGCTCAAAAAATGCGTGCCCGGCTTTTAACAAAAAGCATGGCCGGTTTTTGA
>CAZWNV010000052.1:0-7265 GCA_964635265.1 uncultured Desulfobacteraceae bacterium | reverse complement strand
CTTTTTTTGGCGGCATTCATGTTCGTCTTCGGCGCAACAACTGCCCTGGCCGAAGTCGGCTCGGGCAAGGTGCAGGCCAAGAGTTCCGATGTGGATATCAACATTTTCGGATCTCTGAAAACCTACCCCCATATTATGGACAATGTTGACTTCAATGATGAAAACACCGCCATGGACTTTCTCGTTGATGAAAGCGGATTCCTGGATGACGACACCGTGACCGTGCGCAACGAGGCCCGGCTCGGATTTTCCGCGGAAGGCGAGAACTTCACGGCCCTGATGATTTTAGAAGGCGACTTTGCATTGTCCAAGGGCAACACGGATCGCGGCATCCGGGGCGGCGGATATGAGGATTCCGGGATGTCCGGCGAGGACTTCGGTATTGAAAAACTCGAATTCACCTATGACTTTTCCTCCCATGGCGCGCCGATGTGCGTGGAGACAGGCTGGCAGACCAAGTGGCTGGACATTGAAACAGGCGGCCTTCTCTACGGCGATGACCATCCCTACATCGGCCTGAAGGGGAAAATGGGCGATATCACCTGGGAAGCCCTGACCATGTGGATCTTCGATCATGTCAACGAGATCGGACCGCTCGGCGATGCCGACTACATGGACTGGGAGGCCTATACCCTCAAGGCCGACATCCCTGTTCAGAGCATGCATTTCGTGCCCTTCTACGCCTTCAGCAACAACGAGCGCGCCGCGGCTGACGTGCATTACTTCGGCTTCGAGACCTTCGGCAAAATGGGCATGCTCACCCCCCGGGCCGAGGTGGTCTACGCCATGGGCGACAAGGACAACACCTGGACATCAGGCGATCACAGCGCGGACATCAGCGCCTACGCCGCCTACGCGTCCCTGGAGGCCAATATCAGCTCCCTGATCAACCCTTATATCGGCGGCCAGATCATGTCCGGAGACGACGACGCCAATGACGATGACATTGACGCTTACAACCCGATCACCAATATCGCCCGGTACACACCCCAGTTCGGCATGGAAAACGCCTTTGTCTACAGGTATGTTCCGGCGCTTGGCTCGCACCTGTATGCCAACGACTTCTCCATGCTGGGCGGTGCAGGTACCGGCTACGGCGGCATCAGCAACTCCTCCAGCAGAAACAGCCCGGGGATGATTTCCATGGGAATCGGCTGCAGGGGCTCTTACAAGAAATTTACCTACAAAACCCAGTTCCAGTATTTCATGATGGAAGAGGAAGGCGCCCTGGAGGATGTCCAGGGAGAAAGCGTCGATGACGAACTTGGCATGGAGTATGATCTGCAGGTCACCTATAACTTCACCAAGCATTTCTCCATCGGCAACGTCATCTCCGTGTTTGATCCGGGCGACGCCATGGAAGATCTCTACGGCGATGACTATGATGAACTGGCGTGGCTGGACACAGTAGAATTTAAATGGTCGTTCTAATCATCCTGCATTAACTTGCGGCTGCCGCCCGCGACCCAAAACGCAGGAAACGCACGGATAATCCGTGCAGCACTCCGCCCTTGCAAAGCAGGAGCGGCCAACGCCCTCCCCGACATGCTCCCCGGGACAGGAAACCTCCTGATCCCGGGGATGCAAGGGCTTTAAAGATACAGGACCTTCTATGAAATCTCTTGTCTACTGCAGCGTATGTTTGCTTGTTTCGGCCGTCTTTGCTTCCGCAGCACCGCAGGAGTACGGCGCAATACTGGATTACCTGGAACAACACCACCCCTCCGGCACCCCGATCATTGCCGCTGTAAAGGATGCGGGGAGGCAGCGGCTGGTTTTTACCAAATCCGGGGAAAAACCGGCCAGGGGGCAGGAACTCCTGGTGTTAGAGGAGACAAAGGGCCAGCCGGCCCCTTTGTTTCCGTTAAAAGCCGTCGTCAAGGTCGATTCCATTATCAATGAGACCGTAATCGCCAGCATTATTGAACTAACCTCCGGCCCTGTGAAGGCGGAAGACCCCATTGCCTATCCCGCAAGCCCCAGAATCTATTTAAGCACCAATATTGCCCAGAAACAGGATTGTTCCGCCTATTCCGGCGTATTGGAGGCATTGCTTGCGGAAAATTATGATGTTATCGAAGTACCGGACCCCGAAAGCATTCCGGATACACAGGATTACGGGCTGCACATGCACCTGTACAAGTCGAAAAAGCATCTCACGGTAAAAATCCGCTCCATTTACACCTCATCCACACTGTTTTCCAAAATCTACAGCATCCCTGAACAATCAGGCTCGCGGTCTTCTGAAGAAGAGACAATTCCAACACCGCAGCCAACACAACTTTCAGGGCCAAAGGCCCCGGACAAACAACTGGCGGAACCGGAAACAGCCAAGCAGCAAAAATTTGCCGCTTCAGCAGGGGCCCCCGGGCAGGAGGGAAAAATCCGGCTGCCGGGCGCGTTCCGAAGGATCGTGGCAGCGGAACTGGACGGAAAGCCCCCCAGGGAGCTGGTCCTGTTAAGCAAAAACGCCGTCTCCGCCTTCACTGCCGAGGCCCATGCCTTACGGAAGCTGGACGCCCATACCTTCCGCAGCTCGGAGCTTATCGGCCTGCATCTGCACGCCATGGACCTAAACAAGGACGGAACGGAAGAAATTTTTGCCACCTGCGGCAAAAAGGTCGAGTACCTGCAGGCTAAGGACACTGCGATCCGGTCCATGGCCCTGGACTGGGAAAAAGGCCGATTCGTCGTGCTGGCTGCGGATATTCCGTTTTATCTGCGCGTGACCGACCGACCTGAAGGGGGGAAAGTGCTCCTGGGCCAAAAGAAAAACGGCCCGGAGCAGTATGACGGCCCGATTTTTCGGGTCCACTGGGACCCAAAGAGCCAGAGCCTCTCTGCCGGCCCGGACTATAAGCCGGCAGCAGGGATCTACTGCCTCTACCAGTTTCTGTTTGCCTCCGGGGCAGGGGGGAAGGTCCTGATACTGGAGCCGGCAAACCATGTGTCGCTTTACAAAATGCCGGAGGAGAGGCTTGTGGATGCAACGGATGTGCACTTCGGCAAATACCAGGAAATCCCCTATCCCATCAGGCTGGCGGAAAAACAATACCGGGGGGGCTTTGACGAAGAGATCAGCAGCAAGGACGTTTACGCCTTGCGAAGGCTTCTGCGCAAGCCCGAATTCCAGGACCAGTGCTTTCTCATCCAGAAAGGCCGGAGAACGGATAGCATGCAGGACCGGGTGCTCAATTTTATCACCCGCAAAACGGGCCGGGATCGCATTGTGGCCCTGCAGTCAAGCTCCGGGGAGCTATACCTTAGCTGGAAATCCGAGGCTGTCCCCAGAGACCTGATTGATTTCGCATTCCTGACACAAAACGGCAGGACCCGGCTGCTTGCCCTGGAAAGGGATTCCCGGGGATATGCCCTGGAGGTCATGTCCCCACAGCAGTAATGCAGATACTGCTGCAGCGATACCGGCCTGCGCAGGCGTTTGCCGCAGATCCTCAGGGAAAATGCAGGAAAAAATCCAGCCGCATCCTGGCATGAGCTGTCCGGATCTGTTTAAACGCCTCTTTCAATGCCTGCTGATCGATGCTTGTCAACTCGGCCGGCTGGATAAAATTATCCGGCCGGCCGTTGTTTTTCTGCATCAATTCACTCTGGTGTTTGAGTCTCTGGTACATGAGAAACCTATACGCATGTACGAGGTGGTCGCGTTCGTGTTTGTCCAGATGCCTGTTGCGGAACAAAAGCTCCAGGCGTTTTACCGTATTGGTCTCCACGCTGTTGTCCTGCATGGCATAAATCCGGGCAAAATCCACAACCAGGCGCATGGCGCTTTTGATGTCAAATCCCTTCTGGCCTTCCTCTTTTTCCCGGAGCACGAAATTGCCGAAAAGCCCCAGAGGCGGCTGGTAATGCACGGTATTTTTGGCCATCTGCCGCAGAAACCCCGGCCATTCGGAAAGCTTGGCAAAAAGATCCGCATGCAGGGCATCCACCAGTTCCTGCTCCCCGTGCCCGAGACGGAAATCAAAAAAAATGTTGGCCTTCAGCACCCGCTCCGGGTCGTCGCTTTCCAGCCATCGCCGGTAATAGGCTTTCCACCGGGACAAGGGCTGACACCACTCCGGATTCTTGGCCATGATGCCGAATTCACAGTGATGCAGGCCGACGGTATCCAGGCGGTCGCAGACAAGGGTCCCCAGCTCCAGAAAATACCGCTGCACCGCATCATGATCCTCTGCCGCAACATCGGCATACACAATGGCATTGTCCTGGTCCGTCTTCAAGGTCTGCTCCCCCCGGCCCTCGCTGCCGAAGAGCAGAAAGGCAAAGGCTGCGGGCGGCGGTCCCAGTTCATGCAGCGCCATTGCCATGAGCCGTGCCAGCACGGCGTCCGATGTTGCCGTAATGATACTGTTTAAGTAGCCGGCCTGCGCGCCGTTTGCGATGAGGCTCCGGATTACGGCCGGAAGTCTGGCATAAGCAGCCTGGAGTTCGGCAACATCCTGGCCTGTTTGAATATCATGGACCAGGTATACCGGAGAGTGCACCCGGGCCTGAAACAGATCCCGCTCGGTAACAACCCCTCTCAGGCGATCCTTTTCAAATACCGGCAGGTGCTTGATTCGGTTCCGCATCATGGTGAGAACGGCCTCGAACACCTGCACGGAAGAATTCACCCGCACCAGCGGGGCGGACATCACAGAGGCTGCAGGATCCTCCGGGCTGCGGCCTTCCATGATTACCTTGCGGCGCAGGTCGTCATCTGTAATGATACCCACCGACCGGCCGCCTTCGCCCAGCACCAATACAGCGCTACGTCTGCTCGCGGTCAGCAGCTCGGCTGCCTGTCGGATTGGAGCATCTGCGGCGCATGTGGGAAAGGCGCGGGCAACGGGACCCACGGGTTCCCATAGGAAAGAGGCGCCCTCTTCGCTCCAGCCGGGAGCTTCCGGCTCCCCCTCCGCCGGCTGCTGGCGGCCCTGGTCCATTGCCCGGGAAAAATGCCGGGCAAACTCCGAGTACCGGAGGCAGAGACGCAGGAAATTTTCCCGGTCCAGCTCGTAAACACTCGCGGATTCGGTGCACCGCAGGGAGCTGGTGGAAACGGCATTGTTGAAAAGCAGAGAAATACCGCCGTAAATCCCTCCCGGAAGAATCGTCTCCGTGGCCGTCTCTTTTCCGTCGGTCCGGATGCTGCGCTCGAGGCTGCCGGATTTGACAATCAAAAGATGAGGCAGGATGGTTTCTTCCTGGACGAACAGGGTGCTGCCAGGAGGATAGTCGCGCTGGGTCAGGTTTGCCGCGACAGTCTCCATTTCACTTTCCGGCAGGATTTGAAACGGCGGTACGCCGGCAAGGAACTCCTGCCGCGCCAGCAGTTCCTCCGGCTCCAGGTGCTGTCTTTCGGGAGAAAAATTTTCCATGGGCTGCACAGATCAGGGCTGCCGGTTCTTCTTTACACACTGCCAACGATAACGACAGAATGATCCCGTCTTTCCTGTTATCCTATAGCATGAATCCCGCATTTTTGGCCATACATTTATGCGCCGCCCCCATCGGCTGCATCCGGCTGCCGGCAGGCCGGAGCTGCTTCTTTGCGGGTTTGACACTTTGCCGGATTCATGGCATAGAATAAACAGTGTTTACTGCCGTGTGCAAAATCGAAAAGGCTTCTGGTTATGAAAATAAGAGACAAATACGCGATCGCCGGCCTGGGCTATACACCCCAGGGAAAAATACCGGAACGGACAAGCCTGAGCTTCCACCTCGAAGCCTGCGCCAATGCCATTGATGATGCAGGGCTGGACCGCAATGACATCGACGGCCTGATCTGCTACCGGCATTTTCCCCCGGCATCGGGGGAACAGGATGTAACCCCATACCTGGTGGCTCAGCATCTTGGCATCGCGCCCGGTTACATGTTCCAGGATGCCAACTGATCCCGCAGCCATTTGCTGCACGCAGTTGGCGCGCTGGAATCCGGGCTATGCAAATATGTGCTGCTCTCGTACGGCCACTGTGCCCGCTCCGGGGACAGCATGATGCGCATGCTATCGGACATGACGGGAGAAAATGCCATCCACGGCCATTTCGGTGCTGCCGGCGGCTATGCCCTGGCCGCCAGGAGGGGAATGTACGAGTTCGGCACCGGCCCGGACACGTGGCAGCATATTGCTGTGGCCCAGCGAGCCTGGGCCAATTTGAATCCCGGGGCCGTGATGCATAAAAAACTTCTGACAAATGCGGATTATATGGCCGCACAATACCTGATAGAACCGTTCCGGCTGCCGGACAACTGCCTGATGACCGACGGCGGAAGAGCCTGCATCCTGACTTCCGTGGAACGGGCCCGCGATCTCGCCCGTCCGGTAGTCGCCATCCGGGGACTCGGCCAGTCCAACCCCTCTGCCGAACCGGAGACCGCAGATTTTCTCGCCGGACCAACAGGCGCCAAAACCGCCTGTGCGGACGCCCTTTCCATGGCGGACATTTCCCTGGATGCCATTGATGCCTGCCAGATCTATGACTGCTTTACCTATACTGTGGAAATTACGCTTCAGGACTACGGTTTTTTCAGGCCGGGCGGGGGTGCGGACTGGTTTGCCTCCGGGATCACTGCCCCAGGCGGCCGGATGCCCGTCAACACCTCCGGGGGCCAGCTCTCCGAGGCCTACCACATGGGGCTCACCCCTCTGAGCGAGGGCGTGATGCAGCTCATGGGCAGATGCGGCAGGAGACAGCTCGGGCCGGAAACCGGAACAAAGTCCCCGGAAATGATCCTGTGCAGCGACAACGGCGGAATTCTGCAGACCCACGCCTGCTGTATTCTACGGAGGTTGTAATGCCCTACAACAAGCCGCTTCCGCAAGTAAACGCAGACAACCGGCCCTTCTGGGAGGCCTGCCGCGAACACCGGTTAAAAATCCAGCAGTGCGAAAGCTGCGGCCATCTGCGCTGGCCTCCGGCCTTTTTATGCCCCCGTTGCCATTCGCAGCAGACGAAGTGGGCTGCGGTATCCGGCAAAGGCAGCATTTATACCTATGCCGTCTATCACC
Organism: uncultured Desulfobacteraceae bacterium; assembly: GCA_964635265.1. GTDB lineage: Bacteria > Desulfobacterota > Desulfobacteria > Desulfobacterales > Desulfosalsimonadaceae > M55B175. Next base: position 252 of record CAZWNV010000052.1, on the reverse strand, counting down.
AGGCATTTCAGCCGGGATTCGAAGAGGAGGTGCCCTACGTGGTAGCCATAATCGAGCTTGCCGAAGGCCCGCGCATGATGACCAACATTATCGACTGCGATCCCGAAGCCCTCTGCTGCGGTCTGCCGGTCGAAGTGAAGTGGGAGGATGCCACGGAAGAATGGAGCATCCCCCGATTTCGACCGGCCCGGGCCTGAGGCGATCCGCAGGGCCCAAGGCACCGGCTGGCTCAGGCAGTTTCAGGAGCGCGCG
>CAZWNV010000051.1:0-16938 GCA_964635265.1 uncultured Desulfobacteraceae bacterium | reverse complement strand
GCGTACAAGTGCGCATACGGGCAGGCGCCCAGCCGGATCTGTCGGATGCGCCGGTTCCCGCGGAGCTCCTTGTCAATGCCACAAGCATCTCCAGCCGAGCCGAATCGCCCGGGATGGAGAAATTCAGCCGGGAACTCGAACTTCCCGGGTGTGAGCTGGTGTTTGACTTGAACTACGGCCGCGAGCCCAATATCTGGCAGACGCTCGCCAGGGACCGGGATATTGCCTTTATGGATGGGCTGCCGCCCCTGGTTCACCACGCCAGGAACAGCCTGTCCCTGTGGACGGCTATGGAAATCGACGCTGCGGATGTAGCCGGCGCGATAAACGCTAAGAACCCGGCTCAGCTCCGCCGCCGCCCTCCAGGGGGAGCCGGACCGTGAAGGTGGAGCCCTGCCCCGGCTGGCTTTCCAGCTCGATGGATCCGCCCATATTATCCACCAGCCCCTTGACAATGGGCAGCCCCAGCCCGGTCCCCGTAATATGGCGGGTATTTTCATCCTTTACCCGGTAGAAACGCTCAAAAATTTTTGCCTGGTGCCTTTCATCGATACCAAAACCCGTATCCGCGACTGTCACCTGGACCTCCCGCTCTCCGGGCGCAACAGATACCGTAATCTGCCCGCCGTCGGGAGTATAATTAATGGCGTTGGTCACGAGATTGCCGAAAATGCTCTCCAGCGCGGCCGGGTCAGCGGTTATTTCCGCAACAGGACCGTCGCAGCCCCGCAGAATGAGGTCCTGTGCCTTGCTCTGCGCCCTGCTCCCCAGAAAATCGACCATGCTCGAGAGGAGATCGGCAAGCTCCACCTGTTTCCGGTTTTCTGTCAGGGAGCCGGACTCGATCCGGGACAGATCCAGGAGGTCTCCGATCAGGAAAATCAATGCATTGGTTTTCTCCTTGGCCCGCTCAATCAGATCCGAGTCCACTTCCGGCTCCTGGCCCTCGGCCGTCATGTCCTGCAAAACTGTGGCCAGCTGTTCATGAATGGTGGAAAGCGGCGAGCGGAGCTCATGAGAGACCTTGGCCACAAATTCGGATTTTAGCTGATCCAGCATTTTGAGGCTGGTGATATTGGTAAGGGTCACAACCGCCCCGATCCGTTCCCCCTTCTCGTTTCTCACGGGCTGGCCCCGGGCAAGCAAATACTTGTTGTCGGATACGGTAAGCTCATAGGTGGGCGCTTCCCCCTCCTCTCCCCCTTCGGAGCCGGACAGGGTCCGCACAAACTCGCAGAATCCGCTGTCTGCTACACATGCCTCGATCGCGCTGCCGGAACCCGGGTCCTCGGAGAGCTCCAGGCTGTTGAGCAGCGCGGGGTTTTTGAGCACGATTTCCCCGCTGGTATTGGTGACCACCACGCCGATGGGCAGGGACTCGATTATGGTCCGGGTCCGGCTTTTTTCGCGATCCAGATCCACCAGCGTCCGCTCCCGCTCCTCCTGCAGCTCCCGTGCTTCCCGGGAGAGGCGGATCTTCTCCAAAGCCCGGTTGACAACGATTTTCAGATGATCCGGCTCGAAGGGCTTGGGAATAAAATCATAAGCACCCTGCTTCATTGCGCTGATCGCGGTTTCAATGGTGGCATAACCGGTAATAATGATGACCACGATCGTCTCATCCATCTCGCGAATGCGATCATGGAGCTCCATGCCGTCCATGCCGGGCATTTTTAAATCCAGAATCGCGATGGTCACCGGTTCCTTTTCCAGAATTGCAAGCGCCTGCTCGCCGTCGGGAGCGGTGAGCACCCGGCAGCCCATCCGGGAAAGGACCCGTTCCACACCGTCGCGTATGCTGCGCTCGTCGTCGACAACCAGAATGCTCGATTGCTCTGCCTGATCAGCCAATTTTCTCATCCTCCGAAGCGGCCGGCTCCATAGCCGGCAGTTCAATATGGAAGGTGGTCCCCTCGCCGACTTTGCTGTCCGCGTGGATGGTGCCGCCATGACTCTCCACGATGCCGTAGACCATGCTGAGTCCCAGCCCCGTGCCTTTCCCCTGCTCCTTGGTGGTAAAGAAAGGCTCAAAAATATGGGGCAGCACACCTTCGGCTATCCCTTCTCCCGTATCCGCCACCTCTATCCAGACAGCCCGGCTCTCGGCCGAATAGCCGGTTTTGATGCGCATGGTACCGGCACCCCCAAGAGCATCCGCCGAGTTCAGGATCAGGTTCATAAACACATGGTTGAGCTGCTGGGCATCGCCGCTGATCCAGGGCAGGTTGGCGCCCAGATCCTTATGGATTTCAATATTGTGAAAAATGGACTGGTTCTCCAGCAGAAACAGGGTGCGGGAGATGATTTCGTTGACATCCTGTGGCTGCATCTCCTGGTTGGTCTGGCGTGCAAACTCAAGCAGTTCCTTGACGGTCTCCTTGGCCCGTTCGGCATCGTCGAGCACCCGCTCCAGGTCCTCGACAGCCGCGTCCGGAAGCTCGTATTCATCCATCACCAGGCGAACATACAGGATGATGCCGCTCAGGGGATTGTTCAATTGATGGGCCACCCCGGCCGCCATTTTTCCCAGGGATGCCATTTTCTCGGACTGCAGCAGCTGCACCTGGGTTTTTTCCAGTTCTTTCTGCATCCGGATCTCCTCCCGGCGATCATGGAAAAAACCGATGGTTGCCACTGTCTTGCCGTTTGCATCATAGACGATGGAGGCATTTAAACTAATCGGAATAAGCTCCCCGTTTTTGTGCTGGCCGTCAATATGATACGATTTTAACTTGCCAACCCCGCCGTATTCTTTGCTCAGCAGCATTCGCATCACCTCTCGGGCCCCGTCGCCCGGATACACATCCCGGATGCTGATTTCATTTAATGCCTCGTCCAGTGTATACCCCAGGATCTGCTCGGCAGCCTGATTGAAAATCAGGATTCTGCCGGTGGGATCCGAGGCGATAACCGCATCCACTGCGCTGTTCAAAAGGTTCCGGAGAAAGGCGCTGGACTGCTGCTCCCGATTCTCCATCTCCTTTAGCGTGGGCAAATCAAAATCAAGCACCACCAGGGCTTCGATTTCCCCTTTATCCGCAGGGATCGGGTAGGCATAGAGGCAGAGCATCCCTTCAGGCCCGGTAGCACCGTCCCACTGGTTGTAGCGAATCGAGGATTTGCCGGTACGCATGACTTCACCGGCCGGGCAAATAGGGCAGGGGCTGCTGCGCCCAAGAAGTGCCTCATAACAGGGCTTGCCCACGGGGTTTACGGAACTGCTGTGGATAGCCGTCTCGTTTGCCGCAAGAACCTCATAATCGTTGGAGATGACGACAACCTTGCGGTTGAAGGCATCAATAGCGCTTAGCAGAAAAGCTTTTTCCTGCTCCGTGCGAACGGCATTCATAGATTCCCCTGACGAGCTGGCAGGATTGAAGGAAGTCATTCAAATATTTCAAAATTACCTTATGAAACAGCGTTAGTCAAGAAGAACCCTGTCCGGGAACCCGCGGAGCATATTTCTGTTGCAAGGCCTTCTGCAGGCATGATATCTGCATGACAGCCCTTGCAGCACTGCATGCAGTTACTACGGACAGGTTTCATGGCCAGACTTTGCCTCGCACTGTATAATCTGGGATGGCAGTTCGCCCTGCCGATCCTCGCAAAAAACTCCCGCTTAACGGAAGGATATACCGAACGTCTCCTGCGGGATCCGGCCGGTGCTCCAGCAGATATCTGGATCCAGGCCGCATCCGCGGGAGAAGCCTACCTGGCGGCATCTCTCGTACGGGCGCTTTCCTTTCGCAGCCGCATCCGGATCCTGATAAGCACAAACACCCGTCAGGGGATGGATATTCTGGAAAAGGAAACAGCTTCATGCGGCACCGGCCCGGCCGCTGCCTCCATTGCCCTGCGGTTCTTTCCCTTTGACAAGCCATCCCTTATGGAAAAGGCGGTGGAACAGATTGCCCCGCGGGTTATGGTGCTTTTGGAAACCGAATTGTGGCCCGGGCTGTTGTCCGCTCTGCGCAGCCGCGACTGCCGCATCCTGATCCTCAATGCCCGCATGACACCACGCAGCTTCAGGCGTTACCGAATGCTTCCGGGCCTGTGGACCCGGCTTGCCCCGGACCGGGTTCTTGCCATATCCAGGGAAGATGCAGACCGCTATAACAAGCTTTTTGGTGATAAAACGGCCGGGGTAATGCCCAACATCAAATTTGACCGCCTCCGGATGGAGGAGAACGCCCGGAATGCAGATCAAGGCGGGAATCTTCCGATCACCCTGCCCCAGGGCACCCCTTTTCTTGTCCTGGGATCCATAAGGGAAGAAGAGGAGACGGTGGTCGAGAAGATGCTCCGCAGAATTCACGATCGCTTTCCGGCTCTTATAACAGGACTCTTCCCGCGGCACATGCATCGGTTGGCCGCCTGGCAGCAACGCCTGGACAAAATCGGCGCCCAATGGGAGTACCGCTCCGGACTTGGCAGCGAAGCGGCTACCCCGGGCACGGTTGTGCTGTGGGACCGTTTCGGAGAGTTAAATGCGGGCTATGGCCATGCTACAGCGGTTTTTATAGGCGGCAGCCTCGCCCCGCTTGGCGGGCAGAATTTTCTCGAACCCCTGATGCATGGAGTATTGCCGGTTATCGGACCTTCCTGGGAAAATTTCGCCTGGGTCGGCAGCCGGATCCTCTCCCGCGGCCTTGTATGCAGGACCCGCAACTGGCAGGAAGCCGCGGACCGCCTGATCCGGCAAATAGAGGCCCCGCCGCGGCCTGAAACGATAAAAGAGGCGGCAGCCGCATATATAAGAGCCCATCAGGGCGGCACCAATCAGGCCTGCCGCCTGATTCTGGATATGCTGGACGCTGACTGAAAAATGCCAAAAACCACCCCGTGCTACGCAATCATACCGGCCCGATACAACTCCAGCCGTTTCCCGGGCAAACCCCTGGCGGCAATCGCCGGAAAACCCATGTTCTGGCATGTGTACAGCCGGGCCAAAAGCTGCCCGGACATCGACGTCGTTTACCTGGCCACCGATGACGAGCGTATTGCAGCCGAAGCCAGGCGCCTGGACGTCCCGGTCATCATCACCCGCAGCGATCACCCGAGCGGTACGGACCGGGTTTGTGAAGCAGCATCCCGACTCGAGCTCGGGCCGCAGGACGTAGTGGTAAACATCCAGGGAGACGAGCCCGTGCTCAACCCCCTGATGCTCGGCGAGTTAATCCGCCCCTTCAGTGATGCGGAAACCGCTGTCACCACCCTTGTCCGGCAAATCGATCCGGAAAGCGCCCGGGATCCGAACCGGGTGAAAGTGGTGTTCTCCCCGCAGGGAAGAGCCCTGTATTTCTCCCGCGCACGAATCCCCCACCCCAGAGAGCCGGAAGAATCCAGCTTTTATATGCACATCGGCATGTATGCTTTCCGCATGGCTGCCCTGCAAAAATTTGTCTCCCTGCCGCCGGGCCGGCTGGAAAATATTGAAAAACTGGAGCAGCTGCGGCTCCTGGAAAACAATATTCCCATTTATACCGTGATCACCGAATACGAGAGCCTGAGCGTGGACCGGCCCGAGGACCTGGAGGCGGTGCTCTGCCATCTCCGGGCCCGGCGGATACCGAAACCGGATAATTCCTGAAGGAGTCAATGAACAGTGATTTCTATCAATGAACTATTCAACAATCGCAAGATCCGAAAACTCTTTCTCAAAATCCGATACCCGTTATTTGCTGCCGCCCTGCTGCTGGTGCTCACCCAGCTGGATCCGCGCTGGTTTCTGCCCGGGCTGGTGGTCTCGGTCCTGGGAGAGCTGCTTCAGGTATGGTGCTTTGCCACTATCAAAACCCAGAAGAAACTCACCCAGGAAGGGCCCTACATGTTCATGCGCAACCCCATGTACATCGGACGGTTCTTTCTGCTCTTCGGAATGGTGATGATGACGGCGAATCCCTGGATATTGGGGGGTTTTGTCCTGCTTTATTATTTCTACATGACCAACCGGGTCCGCCGGGAGGAAGCAAAGCTGCAGCAGATTTTCGGAGCCGATTATGAGGCTTACTGCCGGCGCGTCAACCGTTACCTGCCCGGTCTGGCCGCCTTCCGCCCGGAAAAATTGACCGCCGTGTCATGGGAGAGCTTTTACCAAAACAACGCCCATCTCAATATGCTGATGATCCTCGGCTGCTACGGCATCCTGTTTATCGCAACCTTTGTGCGGCCCCTGGGATAGGCCCGGCAAACCGCAGCATCATTTGCCATCGGATCTTCTGGGAGAGGTGCGCATGCCCGGGGGATAGCCGTGGAACACCCAGAACCGCCGCCTTCTGTTTACGGCAGCGAGCCGTGCGCGACGCCGGGAATCCAGGGTATGCGGCTGCTTGCGCTGCCACAGCTTGTATACTCCGGATATATCCACATCCTTTAACAGAGGGTGCAGCTCTTTCGGCACCCGGTCCAGACAAATGCAGGATTGAAAATCCAGCAGGGCCGGCCGGCCGTTTTCGTCCATGAGCACATTCCTGCTGTTGCGGAGATCGAGATGCACCATGTGGCGCTCATGCATCTGCTGCACCAAGACCTCCAGCCGGAAAAAAAAGTCCGGATCCAGCAGATCCGTTGCAATTTCGCGCAGGGTGAATCCCCGGATATACCGATAGCACAAGGCATGGACATCCAGAATGAACATGTCCGCCGGGACGCCCCGTATGCCGCGCAACCGGTCAAGGGACCGGTATTCGCGCCGGACCAAAAAGCGCCCCCAGCTCTCCCGCACAAGCGGCGGGCACGGAGAAAAATCCTTGATCACCCACTCTGTATCCTGGTGCCTGTAGAAATAGAGATCCGCATTGCCCCATCTCCCCCTGGACAGGACCCGGCACGGATTCGTTTCGATATCCCCGCGTGTAAACGGCTTTTCCATGGACAAACCCTTTCCCGAAAACTCAAAGGGGCCGGCCGAGCCTGCGCCCCAAAAAACTGCAAAACAACTGATGCTCGGCACCCAGGTCCGGACGGATGCCGATGACCGCAACTGAGGCGGGCAGGCGCCCCCAGGCCCGGATACGGGGATAGTCTTTCTGGGTTGTCACAATCCAGTCCGCCCCTGCAGAGGCTGCCTGCTTTGCTATATGTTCCAGATCCGCTTCATTGTACCGGTAATGGTCCGGATATGCAATAAAACCTGTTACTTGACCGGAAATCGCCGTTACCATCCGCTGAAATTCGCGGTTTCCGGCAATTCCGGAGAAGCCGAAGACCCTGGCGTCCGCAAGGAACCCGAGATCCCGGGCAAAGGCCGGGGATTCAAGCTCCAGCGGATTTTTTCCCCCTTGCCTGGCTACCCCGTATACCCAGGGGCGGTGGACGGAGCGAAACACCGGGATCCCGGCCGCCTTTTGGCAGACGGCGGCAACAGCCGAGGGATCCGCGTTCTCCATCCTTGTAAGGATTACGGCATCGGCCCGCCACAGGGCGCTTACCGGTTCGCGAAGCGGCCCCCGGGGAAGGAGGTGGCCGTTTCCAAATCCGGTTGATCCGTCGATCAGAAGCAGATCCACATCCCGATGGACCCGGCGATGCTGGAAGCCGTCATCAAGAATGACGACATCCGGAGAAAAACGCCTGACCGCCAGCTCTCCCGCACGAAAGCGATCCGCTCCGACCAGAACGGGAACCTCCGGCAGTTCGGAAGCAATCATGAACGGTTCGTCCCCTGCCTGATCAGGAGCCGCAAGAATCCTCCGGCCGTCCGATACAATACCCCCGCTTCGCTCCATCCTGGCCTTGTACCCCCGGCTGATCACAACGGGCCGCAGCCCGCGGGCAAGAAGTCCCCGGGCCAGATGCAGGGTCATGGGCGTCTTGCCGGATCCGCCCGCAGCGATGTTTCCCACGGAGATCACGCGGCAGGGCAGGCGCTGCTGCCGCCGCACCCCTCTTGCATACTGCTGCTCCCGGGCCCTGACGGCTTTTGCATAACACCGGGAAAGCAGGTACAAGCCTTTTTCCGAAAACCCGGGACTGCGGGGATCCGGGTTATGGATAATGTTTTCCACTCCGCGCACAACAGCACCCAGCGGCGTTTTGCGGTTTCGGTTACTCAAGGTGCACCACCATCAAACCGGCTGTACAGAAAAACACCATGTTCGCCATCCAGGCAGCAAAAACCGGAGGCAGGATGCCTCCGTATCCGAGCGAGAGGCAAAGGCTGTAGAGCGACCAGTAAATAAAGGCCACCACGATGCCATAGGCAAAACTGACCGCCATGCCCTCCCGGGTTCGCCCGCGCAGCGCCAAAGCTGCGCCGAACATGCTCATAATCAGGCATATGGCGGGAAACGCAATCTTTGCATGCAGATCCACCTTGTACCGGGTGGCATCATAGCCGTCGCGCTCCACTTTGGCGATATAGCGGCGCAGCCGGGAAAAACTCATCTCTTCTGCCGAGCGCGCAATCTTCTTCAGATCCGCGGGAGCCAGCGCCAGGTCCACCTGTTTTTGATCAAAATAGCGGGTCTGCGGGGCTTTTTCCGGGTCTCCAAGCTCCTGCACCATGGCGGAAAACATGGTCCAGCCCCCGTTTCGATACACCCCCTTCTGCGCATCCAGCCGGCGTCTCAGGTGAAAGCCGGAATCGAAAAACAGGGTGCTGACCCCGTAAATGGCATCCTCGTCCGGATGATAATATTGAATGTGCGTAATCGCCCGCTGATGCTTGAGCCAGATATTGGACTCCCGCGAGGTCATCACCTGCTGCCCGCCGGCACTCTTGTCCGTCATTTGGTGCGCGCGGATGGTCGCAACCGGCACAACCACCTCGGAGAAGACAAAAAGCGCAACGCTCAGGAGCAGGCCGATCACCAGAATCGGGACGAGAAGATACTGCAGGCTCACGCCGGAGCTCTTCAGTGCAAGGACCTCATTGTTGCGGCTCATGATACCGAATGTCACCAGAACGGCCAAAAGAACGGCTACCGGCGTAATCTGGGAAATGATCAGGGGCACCTTGAAGGCGAAAAAGCAGAGCATTTCCACGGGAGTCAGCCCCTCCTCCAGGAGATTGTCTATCCTGCCGAAGACGTCCATGCAAAGATAGATGACAACCACCATGAACAGCACAATGGCAAAGAACTTAAAAAACAGAGCACTTATGTAGCGATGAACAATTGTCATACAATCCGCGATACTCCGCTACAATTGCACCAGTTGCCCGCTTTTGGCAAAAGTGCGGGCCAGGGCGCGAAAAAGCCCGCCCGCCGCATGCACCAGCCGCACCGGCCGGTCGTTGGCAGCTTTTATCAAAAGATAAACTCCTGCAGCGCCCGTTATCCCGTTGGGGGCCCACATACCAGCCGCCGGAGAACAGATGCCGGCCTCGGCCAGAACCATTCCGCCGGAGAGCAGCAGATAATACAGAAAAAATGCAAAAAGACCAATCCCCAGGCCGGCCGAGCGCCGGTTGGAAGCCGAGCGGACCCCCAGGGGCACGCCGAGCACAGCAAGGGCCAGACCGGCAAAGGGAATGGCGAATTTCTTGTGCAGCTCAAGCAGCAGGGAACAGTAATGCGGAGAGGATTCCGGCGTTTGTTCAATGGCCGCGGTCAACTCTTCGTAGCGCATCTCCTTCTCGTCTGTGCCCCCTTCCTGCAGGTCGGAGACCGCATTTTTCAGATCCAGATGCAGGTCATAGGTGTCAAAACGGATGGTATGGGCTTGCCGGCTGTCCAGATCCACCTGATTAATGGTACCGTCGTAGAGCCGCAGCACGAAACTGTATTTTTCCCCGCTTTCGAATATATGCCCCCGGGGTGCCACCACGGTACTGCTGATACCGGCCCGGCGCTGGTCCTCGATAAAGACATCCCTGAGCCTGCCCTCTTTCGGCGTTATCTGGTTCACATAAAAGGTAACCCCCTCGAAACTGTCATTGAACTGCTTCTCCTGGAGACCGACATCGAAGCTGGACTGGGCGACATCCAGAGCCAGCATCCGGTACGCATTCGCACCCCAGGGCATGCCGTAGACGGCCATGAAAACAGCAAGCGCCGTGCACAAAGAGCCGAAACAGATCACCGGCGGCAGCAGCTGATAGAGGCTCACTCCCCCTGCCTTCAAGGCGGTGATTTCACTGTCTCCCGCCATGCGGATAAAGGTGAGCAGAACGCTCATCATCACGGACATGGGAATGATATAGACCAGGAAATAAGGCATGGAATAGAGCAGCATCAGCCCAAAGGCGAGGCCGCTTACCTGATAGTTGACAATCATGTTGGCAATGTCAAGAATCCGGTGCATCAAAAAAACGAAAGAGAAGAACACCAGATTGATCAGGAAGGGCGGAATCAGCTCCCGAAACAAGTAGCGATGGATAATGGCATTGATTTTCATTGCGGGCGTCAGCCTCTTGGTGCCTCCCGGGCCGAAAAATCGCGGTGGTTTTCGCTGAACTGCATGTTATAGAGGGTGTAGTATTCCCCTTTATGGTCCATGAGCTCTGCGTGCGTGCCCTGCTCCGCAATTTGCCCGCGGGCCAGCACAATGATGCGGTGCGCATAATCAATTGTAGAGAGGCGATGGGCGATTATAAAGGACGTGCGCCCCACCATCAGGTTCTCCAGGGCTTTCTGGACCAGCCGCTCGGACTCGGTGTCCAGCGCTGCCGTTGCCTCGTCCAGAATCAAAATGGGCGCATCCCGCAACAGGGCGCGGGCAATACAGATCCGCTGCTTCTCCCCGCCCGAGAGCCGGCTTCCAAGCTCTCCGATATAAGTATCCATTCCTTTTGGCAGGCCATTGATAAAACTGAGAATATAGGCTGCCTCGGCGGCCTTTTCAATATCGGCCACAGAGGCCTCCGGGCTGCCGTAGGCAATATTGTTGGCGATTGTGTCGTTAAAGAGAATCGGCTCCTGGGTAACCACGGCAATCTCACGGCGCAGATTGGCCACGCTTATACGGCGGATGTCAATGCCGTCGATCTTGACAGCCCCGGAGCTTACCTCATAAAAACGCGGGATCAGGTTGACCAGCGTGGTCTTGCCCCCGCCGCTGGCCCCCACAACCGCCAAAATTTCTCCGGGGGAGACGCTCAGGCAGACATCTTCGAGCACCGGCTCGCCGGACTCGTAGGCGAAAGAGACGTTTTCAAAATCGATCCGGTGCTGCCTTCTCGGCAGAGGCACCGGGTCCGGGGGGTCCTGGATGTCGGAGCGGGTTTCGAGGATGTCGAAAATCCGGTCTGCAGCAGAAAGCCCCCGCTGTACCGTCGCATTTAACTTGCTAAGCTTCTTTGCCGGATTGTAGAGCATCATTACGGCGGTCATAAAGGAAAAAAAAGTGCCCGGGGTGGAGGTGCCTTTAATTACGCCATGGCCCCCATACCAGATCACAAGCGCTACGCCGATTCCTCCCATGACCTCCATTACCGGAGAAGTCAGCGCCCGCGCCCGGAAGGATTTCACCTCGAACCGGAATACATACCGGTTTTTATCGAAAAACCGCTGCTTCTCATACTGCTCCATGCCGAAGGCCTTGACAATTTTGTTGCCGGAGAAGGTCTCGTGGAGGAAGGCGTTCAGGTTGGACATGTATTCCTGGCTCCGGGTGGAAAACCGGCGGACCCGCCTGCCGAATTCCACGACCGGGAAGAAGGCCGCCGGCAGGACAAACACGGCGATAAGTGCAAGCTTCCAATCCCGGTAGAATATCACCACGACCAGGCCGAGTATTGTGAACACCTCCATTAACGCGCCGGTGACCGCCCGGGAAACCATGTTCTTGATGATATTGACGTCATAGGTGATCCGCGACATGAGGCCGCCGGTTTTCTGGGTATGAAAAAAGGTGAGCGGCAGGTCGCTGATGCGGTCATAAAGGTTGTTGCGAAGCCGGAAAATGATCGTTTCCCCGATGTATTGCATCAGAAACTCCTGGCCGTACCTGCCGGCGCCGCGCAGAAGGTATATCACCACAATAAGCAGCGGCATAAGCTTTAACATGAATTCGTTCCTGTTCAAAAACACGTCATCCAGGACCGGCTTTACGATAAAAGCGGTGGCGGATGTGGTGCCTGCCACAACAATCATGCAGAGAACGGCCACCGAAAGCTTGCCCCACTGGTCCCGGATGTAGGCAAACAACTGCCGGTTGCGTTTTTTCACAAGCTCTTTGCGGGATTTTTCCATGACTGTGCTGTCCTGTGCCGATACGGTACAACAGTTATTGCAGCATCCTGCAGGCGATGGCGGCGCACCGGTCTGCAGCACCGGGACTGCCCAGCCGGCGGCGCACATCGGCAAGCGCTTGCCGGATTTCGCGCAAGCGCTCCGGATCCTGCAGCAGCGAAACGGCCTCGCCGGCAATGCCTGCGGGGCTGGCCGCATCCTGCACCAACTCCGGCACAATGCGCCGGCCGGCAATAATATTGACAAGGCCGATATGCTCCACATGCACCAGCGCCCGGCCCAAATAATAACTCACAGGGGATACCCGGTAGATGACGATCATCGGCACGCCGAATATGGCGGTCTCCAGGGTAACGGTGCCGGAGGCGGCAAGAATCAGGGTGCTTGCGGCGAAAACATCCTGCACGGGACCGGCGGCCACTTCCATACAGCCGCCTTCCAGGTACGGCCGCACCAGCTCACTGACCCATTGGCGGTCAATCCCCGGTGCAACGGAAATCCGAAAGCGAACACCGGAAACGGCTGCCCGGATCCGAGTCGCTGCGGCAAGCATCACGGGCAGATTCTTTGCGATCTCCCCCGCCCTGGAGCCCGGCATTATCCCCACTACCGCCTCCCGCGAGGGAGGCTCCGGGCGCTGCTGCGGCAGATCCTGGCAATAATCCAACAGGGGGTGGCCGACAAATGTTGCCGCTACACCCCGGCTGCGGTAATAAGCCTCCTCAAAAGGCAGGATCACCGCCATCTGATCCACATACCGCCGGATTTTGGCAATCCTTCCGGAACGCCAGGCCCAGATCTGGGGGCTGATATAATAGAGCACCGGCAGGCCCTTTTTTTTGGCGAGCTTTGCAATATGGAGATTAAAATCCGGAAAATCAATCAGCACCACAAGATCCGGCTGCAGGCGGTCCAGGCTGCGTTTGACCGCTGATACGGCTGTCAGCACGCGGGGAATTTTGCCGGCCACCTCGGTTATGCCCACCACCGAAAGCTGGTGGAGATCCATGAGGATGTCTACCCCTGCAGCCCGCAGACGTTCGCCGCCGATGCCGCAGAAAAAAAGGCCCTGCCGCCGTTGCTGCATGGCCCGCACCAATTGGGCACCGTGGGCATCCCCGGAGGTTTCGCCGGCGATTATCACAATGGCCCTGGAGGGTTCTGCATCTGCCATGACGCGCTAATCCACAAACCAGCGGCTGGATTCCCGGATTTGGCGGGTAATGCTCAAGGCCATCTGCAGCGCCTCGCGGCCCATTTGCCCGCTGACCTCGGGCTCGCTCCGCTCGATGCAAGTCTGCAGAAAAGAGTGGATTTCCTCTTTCAAGGCATCTCCCTGCTCAAACCGCTGCTCCCGGATCTGCATGCCCGGCACCGGGCAATCCTCATCATCGGCTCCGGGCCGTATATGCATGATGGAACGATTGGCAAAATCCACGGAAATATAGCCGTCTTTTTGAAACAAACGAATCTTGCGCTCGCTTTTGCTCGAAATCCGGCTCGCCGTGACATTGGCGACCGCACCGTTGGCAAATTCCAGATGGGCATTGGCGATATCCACGTGTCCGGAGACCACCGGAGCTCCCATGGCATGGGAGTAGGCAACCTCGGATTTGATAAAAGTCAGAATAATATCAATATCATGAATCATGAGGTCGAGCACCACGCTGACATCGGTTCCCCGCGGCTGATACAGGCTGAGGCGGTTGGACTCAATGAACATGGGATTGGCAATCACATCCTTTACCGCCGTTACCGCCGGATTAAAACGCTCCAGATGACCCACCTGCAGGATCAGTCCTTTTTTTTCCGCAAGCCCGACCAGCTGATCCGCCTCTTCCAGGGTCTCTGTGATCGGCTTTTCCACCAGCACGTCCACGCCGTTTTCCAGAAAGGCGCGGGCGATTGAAAAATGCTCCGGTGTCGGGACTGCAATGCTTACAGCATCCACCAGCCCCATCAGCTCGCGGAAGTCGGAAAACCCTCGGGTGCCGTTTTTTTCCGCCAGAGACGCGGCCAGCCCGGCATCCACATCCACAACGCCGACAAGTTCGGCCAGCTCGGAGCCGGCATATTTTTCTGCGTGAAATTGGCCCAGATGGCCCACGCCAACAACCCCGGCACGAATTTTTTTCATCAAAAGAAATCCTTATCTGCTGATAGCCGCCTTATTCCGGGTCACCGGCGCTTTTCGCCACTATCGATATGTTGCAGCGATCCGCCAGCCGTATCATCTCCGGGCCGTCAAAAACCAGCGATTTTCCGGCTTCAATCACCAGTACAGAAGCGCCGGATTCATGCATCACCTCAATGGTGCCCCTGCCGACCGCGGGCACATCGAACCGAAAATCCTGCGTGGGTTTACAGACCTTTACCACCACCGCAGCCCCCTTGCCCAGCGCACCGCCCCTGCGAATGGTGCTGTCGGTGCCGTCCACGGCCTCCACCGCCGTGACCGAACCGTTGGAGACCACAACGCACTGGCCGATATCGAGCCTGCCGATGGCCTTGGCCATTTTCCAGCCAAGCTCCATGTCGAGTTCTTCCTCCCGGGTCGGCCGGCGCCGGGTCCAGCAGCCCTGCCGGGCCAGGAGCTCCGGAAGCAGGAAGGTGGAGGGGCGAACGCGGATTCCCGCATCCTCCAATGCACCGGCAAATGCCCGCAAAACCTTATCATCATGGGTGTTTCGGCGCATCCCGGCATACAGGGAGATCGCTTTCCAATCCGGGCGGATCTCGCTTATCGCCCCCGGCTTTTTTACACCGCCAACCATTACAGCATCCGTGATGCGGTGGCGCTTGAAGAATTTGATGAGCTTTCCAAGCTGGCCGATATAGAGGAATTCGAGGGCATCCACCGTATCGGCCAGGGCGGGATTGGTTTCCGTATGATAGCCTACCGCGGCGATTTCATAGCCCTTTTCCCTGGCCTTTTCGGCAAAAATCAGGGGAAACGGCCCGTTGCCGGCAATCAGGC
Organism: uncultured Desulfobacteraceae bacterium; assembly: GCA_964635265.1. GTDB lineage: Bacteria > Desulfobacterota > Desulfobacteria > Desulfobacterales > Desulfosalsimonadaceae > M55B175. Next base: position 1,827 of record CAZWNV010000051.1, on the reverse strand, counting down.
CGATTCGTTGCGGCATGACTTCCATCTATCGTGTAATCCCCCGCTGCGTGGACTTGATAAAATCCACCAGATTCAAGACCTCGGGGGTATTTTCCACCTCGGCAAGAACCCGTTCAACGGCTTCATTGACAGTCAGGCCAATGCGGAAAATAATCCTGTAGGCCTTTTTGAGCTGGGTAAGGGTGTTCTCGGAGAAACCGTGGCGCTTGAGCCCCACCTTGTTCAAGCCGTGCAGCGTGGCCCGGTCGCCGGCCGCCATGACGTACGGGGGAATATCCTTGACCACCGCGGCCTTTCCCCCGATGTAGCCGTAATCGCCAATCCGGACAAACTGGTGAATTGCCACGAGTCCGCCGACAATGACATAATCGCCCAGCGTTATGTGACCGGCCAGCGTGGCATTATTGGCAAGAATAACCCCCCTGCCGGTTTTGCAGTCATGAGCGACATGCGTGTAGGCCATCAGAAAATTCTCCTCGCCCACCTCTGTAACACCGCCGCCAAAGCCCGTCCCCCTGTTCAGGGTGACAAATTCCCGGACAATGGTATTTCTGCCGATTTTCAGCCAGGTCTTCTCGCCCTGGAATCGCACGGCCTGGGGCACCGCCCCGATGGAGGCGTATTGAAATATCCTGCAGCCCGGTGCGATCTCCACATATGGATCGATGGTGACGTGGGGGCCGATTACACAGTTGGCGCCGATGGACACGTTCTCCCGCACAATGGCATAGGGTCCGATTTCAACGCCCTCATCAATTTCCGCATTGGAATCCACTATTGCTGTGGAATGTATCATTTTTCTCCCTCTATCAGCGCCATCAGCTTCGCTTCCGCAACCCGCCGCTCCTGCACAAAAGCAAGCCCGGCCATTTTGATAACGCCGGATCGTCTTCTTGTTTGCCGCACTTCAAGAACCACCTGGTCACCCGGTCCAACAGGCTGCCGGAAGCGTGCGCCGTCAATGCCGGCAAAGCAGATGGAAGCCGGGTTCACCTCCGGCAGGGTAGCATATAAGAGCAGCGCACCGGCCTGCACCATGGCCTCCACCAATAAGACGCCGGGCATGACGGGCCGGCCGGGAAAATGGCCCTGGAAATAGGGCTCGTTGATGGAGACGTTCTTTACGGCCACGATTTTCTCTCCCGGCTCGAGCGCGAGCATCCGATCCACCAGGAGCATCGGATACCTGTGCGGCAGCGCCGAAAGGATTTTTTCCATGTCATAGGGCTCCATCATCTGCCTTGGCCAGCTCCTGCTTGTGTATCAGGTTTCCTGCTCTTGATCATCAGCTCTGCCGGCAAGCTTCTTCATTGCGGCCTCCAGACGGTCCAGGCGCTTTTTGAGCTCCGGCAGCCTGGGGATGACCCGTTGGACTCTCAGCCACTGCCGGTGCGGCATCTCGGGAGTTCCGGAAACCACCCGGCCTTCCGGGACAGAACGGGTCACTCCGGCCTGAGGGCCGATTACGGCATTGTCTCCGATCCGGATGTGACCACCCACTCCCGCCTGGCCGGCAAGGGTTACATTCCTGCCGACCTCCACGCTGCCCGCAATTCCCACCTGGGCCACGAGGAGGCTGTTTTCCCCGATGGTTACGTTATGCCCGATATGGACCTGATTGTCGGTTTTCACCCCGCTTTGAATCCATGTCCTGCCGAAGGTCGCGCGGTCGATGCAGTTACAGGCACCGATTTCCACGTCATTGTCGATTTGCACCACGCCAACCTGGGGAATCTTCAAATGGCGGCCGCCTTCGGGGACGAAGCCGTAGCCGTCGCTTCCGATCACCGTGCCGGAATGAACCACCACCCGGGAGCCAATGCGGCA
>CAZWNV010000050.1:0-17068 GCA_964635265.1 uncultured Desulfobacteraceae bacterium | reverse complement strand
AACGCCTTTGGAGAAAGCGGCAAAGAGGAGCTTCTGGAGCAGGCCCCGGAATTCGGACTTCAAGTCGTGCGGGCGGAATCCTTCGGTGCCACCGATTCGGACATGACCGCCCAGTTGACCAAAATCCGCAAAGAAAATCCAGAAGCACTGGTCTGCTGGGGAACCAATCCGGGCCCGGCGGTGGTGACCAAAAACGTCCGCCAGCTTGACATGGACATCGTCCTGTATCAGAGCCACGGCGTGGCCTCGCCCAAGTTCATCGAACTGGCAGGAGAAGCCGCAGAAGGAGTCTATCTGCCCACAGGCAAAATCCTGGTGGCCGATCTTCTGCCGCAGGATGATCCCCAGAAGCAGGTTCTGACAGACTATATCCAGGCCTATGAAAGCCGGTATCAATCCGACGTCTCCGGCTTCGGCGGCTATGCCTACGATGCGGTCCGGCTTCTGGCAAAAGCCCTTGAAGGCAGCGAGGCCAAGCCGGAGAGAATCCGGGAGAACCTGGAAAACATCAGCGGCCATGCCGGCATAAGCGGTATGTTCCACTTCAGCAGCCAGGACCACAACGGCCTTAGCCCGGATGCCTTTGTCATGGTACAAATCAAAGACGGCTCGTGGCAGCTTGTCGAATAAGCACCGCCTATGCAGGAAATTCTCCAATACCTCTTTTCCGGTGCCACCAGCGGAGCCATATATGCCGTCATAGCCGTCGGCTTCTCCATGCTCTACAGCTCCACTGAGCTGATCAATTTTGCTCACGGAGAATTCGTGATGCTGGGGGCGCTCGCCATGGTTACGCTCACAGGCGATACGCAGATGCCGCTTCTGCCGGCTTTTCTGCTTACCGTGGCGGCGGTGGCGGCAATCGGAATGTTATTTGAGCGTCTTGCCATCCGGACGGTGAAACGCCCGACGCCCATCGTATTGATCATCATTACGGTGGGCGCCTCCATTTTTTTAAAAGGAGCCGCAATGCTGATCTGGGGGAAGGATGCCCACAGCATGCCCCCTTTCTCCCCGCATCCGCCCCTGGATATTGCCGGCGCCAAGCTGCTTGCCCAAAGCATCTGGGTGTTTGTCGTAGTGCTGATTCTGGCTGCCGGGCTGCACCTTTTCTATAAAAAGACCCTTACCGGAAAAGCCATGGAGGCCTGTGCCATAAGCCAGAAAGCGGCCTGGCTGGTGGGTATCCCCTCGCGGCTCATGACGCTTTTGGCCTTCGGGATAAGCACCGGCATGGGGGCTGCGGCGGGCGTTATCATCGCCCCTATTACCATGTGCAGCTATGATATGGGAACGATGCTGGGGCTGAAAGGGTTCTGCGCCGCCATGCTGGGCGGCCTCGGCAGTCTTTGGGGGGCTTTGATCGGAGGATTTCTGCTGGGCATACTGGAGGCCCTGGGCGTCGGCTTCGTCTCTTCGGGCCTAAAGGATGCAACAGCCTTTCTGCTGCTCCTGTTTATCCTCTATGTGCGGCCCGGCGGCATTATCAGCAGCGTTGACGTAAAACGCTTTTGAAGACGAAAGAAGGCAACGAGGCAGGCGGGACGTCATGAACTCTTCTTCATACCGGCATAACACAGCCTGTGCGGTGCTTGCCGTCGGGGTAGCGGCTGCGGGGCTTCTGATAACGAACAACTACTACCTCCAGCTCCTTACCTTTATCGGCATCCACACCCTTCTGGCGCTGGGGCTGAACATGCTGATGGGCTACGCCGGCCAAATCTCGCTCGGGCACGCCGCTTTTTACGGAATCGGCGCATACAGCACCGCCATTTTAACGGTACACGCCGGGCTTTCGCCGTGGCTTGCGCTGCCGGCGGCCATTGCCGCAGCGGCCGCCGTGGCCTATATTGTCGGTATGCCGACACTGAAACTCTCGGGCTACTACCTGGGCATGGGAACGCTGGGATTTGGCATGATCGTGCATATCCTTCTGCGTGAATGGAGCAGCGTTACCGGCGGGGCTTCCGGCCTTATCGGCATCCCGGCGCTCTCGCTCGGGCCGGTCTCCCTTGCCTCGGGTCGCAACTACTTTTATCTGGTATGGGCCCTTGTTCTTGTAAGCATTCTCATCTGCCGGCGCATTATCGACTCCCGGGTGGGCCGGGGATTGCGCGCCATCCACGACGGAGAGAAGGCCGCCGCTGCCGTTGGCGTCGATACCCGGCAGCTCAAACTCCAGGTTTTTGTTTTAAGCGCGGTCTTCAGCGCCCTTGCCGGCTTTCTGTATGCCCATATGGTCTGCTTCCTGAGTCCCGGCACATTTGATTTTGTGGCTTCCATCCGGATTGTGACTATGGTCGTAATCGGCGGCATGGCAAGCATCTGGGGGGCCCTGCTGGGGGCCTCGCTGCTGACCCTGCTGCCGGAATGGCTCCATTTCTTCTCCGAACTGGAAATGCTCATTTACGGCCTGATTCTCATGGGAGTAATGATTTTTCTGCCCCAGGGCTTAACCCGCGGTTTGTTGGACCTCTATGAACGAACAAAAAGACACTAGTCCAGAAGCCCAGGCCCTGCTCCAGGTCCAGGGGGTAGGCAAATCCTTTGGCGGCGTGCAGGCGGTGCGTGCAGTGGATTTCACCCTTGCACAGGGATCCATAACCGGCCTTATCGGACCCAACGGGGCAGGCAAAACCACCCTGTTTAATCTGGTAACAGGAGTTTTCCCGCCGGACAGCGGCCGGATTTTCTTTGCCGGCAAAAGCATCCACAAAGGCAGGATGCACGACCTGGTGGAACGCGGTATCTCCCGCACATTTCAGAACGTGGAACTCTTTGACAGCATGAGCGTACTGGAGAACATCCTGGTGGGCCAGCACACCCGAACCCGCTGCGGCATATGGGGCAGCATCCTCAGGCCGCCATGGGTGCGGCGGGAGGAGCAGCAGGCCCGGCAAAAGGCCTGTGAACTGCTCGAATTCGTTGGGCTATCCGATTGCGCGGAGAAAAAAAGCGGGGATCTTCCCTTCGGCTGGCAGCGGCTGCTGGAACTGGCCCGGGCCCTTGCCGCGCGCCCCAAGCTGCTTTTGCTGGATGAGCCGGCAGCGGGACTGAACATGGTGGAAACCGCCCGGCTGGCCGAACTGATGCAGAAGGTTCAGGCCGCCGGGATCACGATTCTGCTGGTGGAACATGACATGAGCCTTACCATGGAGATCTGCGAGAACATCGTGGTGCTGGACCAGGGCAGAAAACTGGCCGAAGGGTCTCCACGGGACATCCAGGAAAACGAAGCGGTTATCCGGGCCTATCTTGGAACATCCCGGGAGGCGGCTGCTGGAGGAAACCCCTGATGCTTCGGATTCGCAATTTAACCTGCGGATACGGCCGGATCACCGCTGTCAAGGGCGTGAGCCTCTCTGTCAAAAAAGGCCGGATCGTCGCCCTGATCGGGGCCAACGGGGCCGGAAAAAGCACGATTCTCTCCGCCATCTGCGGCATTCTCGACTCCTGGGAGGGAGAGATTACATTTGAAGGGACATCCCTCAAGGGGCTTGACCCCCCCGGCATTGTCAAACGGGGCATCAGCCTGGTCCCGGAAGGCCGGCTGATTTTCCCCCCGCTCAGCGTGATGGACAACCTGCACCTGGGAGCCTACACCCTGCATCGCAAACGGCGGGGGCGGCAGGCAGAGGAAAGCCTGGAGCAGATTCTCTCCCTGTTCCCGGTACTCGCCGAACGGTCAAGACAGCCTGCCGGGACGCTCTCGGGCGGGGAGCAGCAAATGCTTGCCATCGGCCGGGCATTGATGGCTCGTCCGCGGCTGCTGCTGCTGGATGAACCCTCCATGGGCCTTGCTCCGCAGGTTGTGGAAAAAATTTTCCAAACCATCGAATTTTTGAGAACCCAGGGATACACCATTTTGCTCGTGGAACAAAATGCCCGGGCCGCCCTGGAGGCGGCCGACCGCGGCTACGTCTTCGAAACCGGCTCCGTTGTACTACAGGGCGAAGCCAGCGAGCTTCTGGAGGACCAGGACGTCAAGCGGGCCTTTCTTGGAAAGGATTATGGGGATTTCTATGACAAACGCAAATAATTATGAGTACATGGAGGCAGAGGAGAAGCAGCAGCTGCAGCTGGAACGGCTTCAGAGCACCATCAACAGGGCCTGCCGGAACGTTGCCTTCCACCGCGGACGCTTTTCCGAAGCGGGCATAGATCCGGCCGGCATCCACAGCATTCAGGATATCACCAAACTGCCGTTTATGAACCGCAGGGATTTAAGCGAGCACTACCCGTATGAGCTCTTTGCGGTGCCGCTGCGCGATATCGTGCGGATTCATACCGCCCCCGGCACCACACAGAATCCCACGGTGAGCGGCTACACCCCCCAGGACCTGCACGTGTGGCAGCAAATCCTGGCCCGGGGGCTGGAGGCTGCGGGCGTGACCGCCCACGATATTCTGCAGATCAACCTGAATCCGGGCCTGGCCAACTGGGGCCGGGACTACAAACGCGGTGCGGAGCTTGTGGAAGCCGGTGTAATCCCCAATATCCCCCTTTCCATAGAAAAAAAAGTCATGGTGTTGCGCGACTACAAGAGCTCCGTTCTGGTGACCACACCAGCCCTTGCCATGGAGCTTGCCGCCCATATCCGGCAGCAGCCCGGAGTGCCGGACGAGTTGGAACTCAAAACGCTGATTCTGGCAGGCGATGCGATCAGCGATGAGGACCGGCGTATGCTGGAACAGACACTGCGCGTAAAGGTCTGGATGCACTACGGGTTAAGCGAAGTGCCGGGGCCCGCGATGGCATTTGAATGCCAGGAGCAGCAGGGGCTTCACATCAACGAAGACCATTTTCTGGCGGAGATTATCAATCCGGAAACCAGCGAACCTGCCGCTCCTGGCGATTCCGGAGAACTGGTCCTGACAACGCTGACCACCCGGGCGTTACCCTTGATCCGTTTTAAAACTGGTGACAAGGCAAGATTCTTAACCGAACAATGCCGCTGCGGACGCAGCCTGCAACGCATTCAATGGTGGGGAGAGCGTACGGACGAAATTATCAATATTGACGGGGTTACTGTACACGGACGATTGATTGTTGCAAACCTGGAAAATACGCTGGGCAGCCTGCCCGGGGCGGTCCGGTTTTTCGTCCGGAAAGCCGGGGAGAAAAAACAGCTCGAAATCTGGCTGCCGGTGTCTGCCGAGATTTTCTCAGATGAAATCAAGGAACTGGAAAAACTGATGCACCACGCCGAAGGCAGGCTCCGGGAGAATCTCGGTGTGCCGGTGAGCATCCGGCTCAAGGAAAAGACAAGCCTGTAGAAGACCACCGCCGCAGGAAAAGCAACGTCTACTCTTTCACGGTTTCGAAAGAGAGCACCTCGATTTGCATTTTCTCGGGCTTCTTCCGGGGCTGCTTGCCGCTCTGATCCACCATGAACGCAACCCCCTTAAAGCTGAAGTCTTCCTGAGCCCCGGCTGGTAAATAACTGATGGTATCCTTCTGATCCTTGGTCTTCTCGTAATCCGAGACGAACCATTTGCCGTTGATAAGCACTTCACCGCAGGATTTGCAGTAGCCGGTCACAACTACGTTTTTCACATCCGCCTCGCCGACGTTCTTGACTTTGCCCCTGGCATCGATAACCCAGGAGTGGTCTGTATCCTGGCGAATGACAAACTCCTGCTCGGAGACGATCACCTTGCCCTGCTTTTTCTCGCCGCAGCCGACAGTCATCAAAACAGTCATCAGAAAAAGCAGCCCAAACATTGACAAGCGGGCAAATGGCTTCATACACTGCTCCCTTTTTGCATCAGATTTGTCCTAGTTTTTAGTAATGATATGAAAAATCAATAAGTTTATCAAACATGATAAATGGCGGTGTGTCAATAAAAATTTAGTTCCTTCAAAAATCATTATTGCTGCCTCAAAAAGCGTTAGGATCTGTCGTTGCCTGGCTGCCAGTACTTTATAAAAAAGTGCCCCCGGGTTGCTTATACGGCCGGTCCCTGCAGAAAACCCGGGCCCGGAGTTTTCCCTTGCTTTGCTTTCGGCTATGGGATATTTCTAGAATAAAGAATCTATATCTGGAATCGCAGCGCAACAGCAGAAGGGGGAGGGCACAATGAAATCCATTAGAAGCCTTTTCTTAACATTGGCCCTGATCGTTTTGGTTCCGGCAGCCGGTTTCGGTCAAAACGGAAACCTTGTCAAGAACGGCGGATTCGAAAAAACAAGCGATGATTCCATGGCTGCGCAATGGAAGGCGAGCGCCGCCCGCGGGGGCAAGGTGGAGATGGGGCTTGACCGAAACGCCGCGCACAACGGGGAGGCCTGCTTTAAGGTCCAATTTTCGGAAGGCGGCGGCCGAGCCTTTGTTTATCCGGAAAACGATATCACCCCGATTATACCCGGCCGAACCTACCGCTTAAGCCTTTGGATCAAAACCCGAAACCTGGGGTACAGCCCCAATTTTACCGCCCCCTGCGTGCAGTTTAACTTCAGGCCGAGCCAGGTCTCGCCCTACCCCGTAATCGACCTGATGTCGGCAATAGAGAGAAAGGGGGAATGGGAGGAAATCTCCCTTACCAGCACAGCACCCTCTGATGCCAGGGCACTGACCCTGAAGATCCTGCTCACCAAAGGCACGGTCTGGATTGATGACGTCTCCATTACACCGGCACCGGATCAATAATGGTTACCGCCCCCCTGCATCGCCGGGACATTTCCCCGCAGCAGGCGATCAGTGTCCAGCAGGAACTGCGGCAGAGGGTTGTCCTCGAAGACAGACTGGGCAGCATCCGTTGCGTGGCAGGGGTGGATGCGGGATTTGAGGATTCGGGAAAAACCATCCGGGCGGCCGCCGCTGTCCTGAGCTTTCCCGGACTCTCGTTGACGGAGTCCGCGGTGATCCGCATGCCCGCCCGCTTTCCCTACATTCCCGGGCTGTTATCCTTCCGGGAGGCGCCCGCCGCTGTAGCGGCTCTGGAAAAACTGGAACAGCTGCCGGATCTGATCCTCTGCGACGGCCAGGGAATTGCCCATCCCCGCCGGTTCGGCCTGGCCTGCCATCTCGGTGTAATCCTCGACATGCCGGTTATAGGCGTTGCCAAATCACGGCTGACGGGAAACCATGGACCCGTTGCACAGGAGAAGGGCAGCTTTTCATACCTTACAGACAATACAGAGCGCATCGGAATGGTGCTGCGCTCGCGCACCGGTGTGAAACCTTTGTTTGTGTCTCCCGGCCATAAAATCGGCTTTACCACAGCCATGGAATATGTCATGCAATGCCTGACCCGGTTCCGGCTCCCGGAGCCAACCCGGCAGGCCCATCACCTGGCCTCAAAGAGCAGGGCGGGGTAGATCCCGGCAGCCATAGCGCCAAACACTCTGGAAAAGCGCTGGAAAATCGCAAAATGCCGCATTCCTCCGACGCAAGTCCGGATTCCTTCTACCGCCCGGCCCGGATCGGGCCGATCCTTTTTATTGCCCTGCTGTTTTTTCTCACTTTTATGGCCAGGGTGGTACTCTCGCCACTAATGCCCTCGCTGGAATCCGAAATGCGGATTTCTCACGGCCAGGCCGGGGCCATCTTCTTCCTGCTCTCCATCGGCTATTTTCTGGCGCTTCTGGGCTCGGGGTTTTTGTCAGCGAAAATCACCCATAAATACACCATTGTCTGCTCTGTGGTTGTTGTCGGATTTGCGCTTGTCGCCATTGCCGCCGGCAGGGGACTTTACTCCCTGCGCGCCGCGGTTTTTTTCCTCGGCATGGCCTCCGGCCTGTACCTGCCTTCCGGAATCAGCACGCTGACAGACATGGTAGAACAAAAACACTGGGGAAAGGCGGTTTCCATCCACGAACTCGCTCCCAACCTGGGATTCGTGGCCGCCCCCCTTGTGACGGAAATAGTGCTCCTTTGGTTTTCCTGGCAGGCGGTGCCAGGGGCGCTCGGAGCGGTTTGCATTTGTACAGGCCTGTTGTTTGCCCGTTTCGGGAAATGGGGCCGCTTTTCCGGGCAGCCGCCGGGAATTTCCGCCATCAAAAGGGTACTCTCCAATAAGTCCTTCTGGATCATGGTGCTGCTGTTTGGCGCAGCTATAAGCAGCACCATGGGCTTATATACCATGCTGCCCCTGTATCTGGTAAAGGATATCGGAATCCACCGCCCCCTTGCCAACACCCTGATTGCCTGCTCGCGGACCACGGGAATGGCCTCGGCGCTGATCAGCGGATGGGCAACGGACCGGTTCGGGCCCCGGCGAACCATTATGTGCGCCCTTGCACTGACCGGCGCTTCCACCCTGATGCTGGCTGCCGCCTCCTCTGCTGCAGCAGGGGGGACCTGGGTTTTTCTGCAGGCCATGCTTGCCACGGTATATTTCCCCGCCGGATTTGCCGCCCTTTCTTCCCTTTTTTCCGCAGAGATCCGCAATGTCGCCATTTCCTTGACCATCCCGTTTGCCTTCGTCTTTGGAGGCGGCATTGTCCCCTCCATAATCGGCCTTCTTGGCGATTACGGCTCCTTCTCCACAGGATTTGCAGCCACCGGCTGTCTTATTCTCGCGGGATCGCTGCTGCCCCTCAAGCTGAAGCTGTAGCCGGAAGCACTTTTTCCTTGACTCCTGGAGATATACTCCGATATTTTTTAACATTGTGTTTTTTTTCGGTATACATGCAGACTCGCAAAGCTCCTGGAAAAAAAGGAAAAATTATGAGCGCCAAGTCCCGAAAAATGATTGAAGAACTGCTGCACAGCGCAGGCATTGCCATTAACGGAAGCAGACCCTGGGATATCGTGGTTCATAACGAGCGCCTGTATGACCGGCTCCTCTCCGGGGGAGCCCTGGCCGTGGGGGAATCCTACATGGAGGGCTGGTGGGATTGTGCGGCTTTGGACCAGTTTTTCGACCGGATTTTCCGGGCCCGGCTTGATCAGAAAATCAAGTCCAGGCGCGAACTCCTGTGGCATATCAGCAGGGCTCGTCTGTTCAACCTCCAGAAAAACCGCCGCGCCTACCAGGTGGGAGAGCAGCACTATGACGTGGGTAACGAGATGTATAAGGCCATGCTGGACACGCACATGGCCTATACCTGTGGATACTGGCAAAACGCACAAACCCTGGACGAGGCCCAACAGGCCAAGCTTGACCTGGTATGCCGCAAAATTGATCTGCAGCCCGGCATGCGTGTACTGGACATGGGCTGCGGCTGGGGTTCTTTTGCCAAATATGCAGCGGAAAACTACGGAGCGGAGGTTACCGGCGTCACGGTTTCCAGGGAGCAGGTGGAGCTGGGCCGGCGCATGTGCAAGGGCCTGCCGGTGGAGATCCTGCTGGAGGACTATCGCAACGTGAAAGGCACATACGACCGGGTTATCTCCATTGGCATCATGGAGCACGTGGGCTGCAAAAATTACCGGACCTACATGAAAACCGCCAGCAGCCGGCTGACCGACAAGGGCTTGGCCTTTATCCACACCATCGGCAACAATATCAGCACCAGGGCCGGAAACGCCTGGACCACCAAGTACATCTTCCCCAACAGCATGCTGCCCTCCATTGCCCAACTGGGCCGTGCCATGGAGGGGATATTCGTCATGGAGGACTGGCACAATTTCGGCCCGGATTATGACAAAACCCTGATGGCCTGGTACGCCAATTTTGAAAAATCCTGGCCCCGCTTCAAGGATCAATACGGCGAGCGGTTCCGCCGGATGTGGCATTTCTATCTGCTCTCCTCCGCAGGGGCCTTTCGTTCCCGCTCGATCCAGCTCTGGCAGATCGTGATGACCAAGCCCGGCGCACCCCAGCCCCAATGCCGGATCTCCTAAACCGATGGCCTTCCGGAAAACCCGAAACCCTTTTCTGGCACTGCCGGTACGCAATACAGGAGTGCGGAAATGAGCAGCCATGCTTGAAAAAACAGTTCTGATTGTGGGCGGCGGGCCGGCGGGTGCCTCATGCGCATGGAAACTGCAAAATGCCGGTATGGATGTGCTGGTTCTGGACAAGGCCGCCTTTCCGCGGCGCAAATTATGCGCCGGCTGGATCACCCCGCAGGTTTTTCAGCTTCTGGGGACCTCTCCACAGGACTATCCCCACGGCCTTCTCCGTTTTCGTCGATTGATATGCTACTTCCGCGGGTTGCGGGTTCCGGTAAAAACCCGGCAGTATTCCATCCGGCGGTATGAATTCGACCGCTGGCTCCTGGAGCGCGCCGGCGCGCCCGTGGAGCAGCACGCCGTGAAACACATCCGCAGGGAAAACCAGCACTACATAGTGGATGAGCGGTATCGCGCCAGATATCTTGTGGGGGCGGGCGGCACCCACTGCCCGGTGTATCGGCAGCTTTTCGGCCGGGTTTGCCCCCGCCCCGGAGACAGGCGCATCAGCACAGTGGAAGAGGAGTTCTGCTGGGATTATAAAGATGGGAACTGTTATCTGTGGTTCTTTGACGAGGGCCTGCCCGGATACGCCTGGTATGTGCCGAAAGCCGGAGGCTACGTAAATATCGGCATCGGCGGAAAGGATGCGGCGATCAAAAAACAGGGCAGAACCATCCGGCAATACTGGCGGCACTTTACCGGCAGACTGCAGAGCGCGGGGCTGCTGCCGGCGCGCGAATTTGCCGCCCAGGGGCATGTCTACTACACCCGGGGGCGAAAACCGCTTCTTTCCAGGGAAAATGCTTTTATTGCCGGCGACGCAGCCGGGCTTGCCACCGCCGACATGGGGGAAGGCATCGGCCCGGCGATCCAAAGCGGTTTTCGGGCGGCAGAGGCCATCCTGCATCAAAGCCCCTGCACAATGCCCGCCGCCGCGAAATACTCCTGGCCGTCAATTATCTTATCCGGCCTCGGAGATCTGCGGCGAAACGAAGCAGAAGCGACCTGGACTGTTTGAGCCGAAGGCGAGTTTCCAGCGCGCTCCCGCCCGCCCTGCTGCCGGGGTCGGGAGAAAAATTTGCCAACAGCCGATCAGGCTGTTATCTATGTAGGATGAATTCGGTTCCGCCAGCAGGCAGTGGCACTGCCAACAGCTGCTTTTTTGCCGCCGGCAAACGCCGGCCTGGAAATGCTGAGCCATGACAAACCGGAAAAAAACGAGTCTCTCCATAAAAAAGATCTGCCGGACGATGCTGGCTGTCCTCCTGCTGCTGGCTTGCGGCTGCGCGGGCATGAATGACTACAGCGCCGGCAAAATCCGCGCGGAGTACCGGCAAAGCAGCTCATTTGCTGCCGAATCCCCTCATACCGGTGTGCACGCTGCGCCTCAACCGGACCAGCCCCCCGTTTTCGCAGACAGTTTGCCGGATTTTCCCCTGACGCTGCAACAAAGCCTGGCCACGGCCCTGGCCAACAACCCGGATCTGCAGCAGACAAAACACCGCATGACCCGGGCAAAAGCCATGCGGGAACTCGCCGAATCCGCATTCTGGCCGACTATAGGATTTTACACCGAATATATGCAGGGCGACTCTCCTTCCGCCCACCTGTTTAAGACCATTGATCAGCGGAAACTCCAACAGAATGCAGACTTCAATGAGCCCGGCTGGTTCGAAAACTATGAGACAGGGATAAAAGCCCGCATGAACCTCTTCAACGGCGGAAGAGATCTCTTGAACCACCGTATGGCGAAAAAAAGCGTTTCCATACGGAAGCTGGATCACCGGTCAGTAAAAAACGAGCTCCAGGCCCGGGTCATCGCCGGCTTCTATGACGTACTGGCTGCCCGGAAATTTGTCCGCATTGCAAAGGACTCGGTCGAAACCGTGTCCCGCCAGCTCCGCATCAAACAGGTGCAGCACAAGGGGGGCAGCGTTTTGGAATCCGACGTGCTTTCCCTGAAAGCGCGACAGGCCCGTGCAAAAGAGGATCTGATCAAAAGCCGCAATCGCCTGAAGCTGGCGCGGGCTTCACTTGCCAGTCTCCTGGGCCTGGATCCCTCCCGCCTGGCCGAAAAACAGAATCTCCTGGACGCCGGGAGCAGACTCAGCCTGCAACTGCCGCAGACCTACGAGGAGGGCATCATTTATGCCCTCGCCCATCGTCCGGAGCTGCAAAAGGCACGAAAGCAGCTGATAAAATCCCGCATGGGACTGGATGCAGCCAAAGCGCGATACCTGCCGCGCCTGGACCTGACGGGAAAATACTACATGGACGATCCGGACATGGACTATAGTACCGAGCGGGAAAACTGGACAGCAGCCCTTGTGCTCAACTGGGATCTGTTTTCCGGATTTGCCACCGGTGCACGCGTGGATCAAGCCGACGCCATGGTGGAGGAAATGCTTGCCGCCGACCGCCGGGCCACACTGGATGTGCAGCTGGACGTCAAAAACGCCTACCTGGAAAGAGAGGCCGCCCGGGGGCGCTACGAAGCTGCCGAAAGCGCAGCCGAAAGCGCAGAAGCCTCCTACCGCATGGTAAAAGCGCATTACCGTGGCGGGTCAGCCACGATCACCCGCTACCTGGAAGCTGAGCTGGCCCGCAGACGCGCGCGTGTGCGAAAGACCGCCGCCTTTTATGACAAGATAAAAGCAGAGGCCGGGCTGGCCCGGGCCCTCGGCCGGTGGGCGGGCCGCAATCCACAACTTTCGAAAAACGATGGGGCTCATGAAAAATAAGATACGCATTGTTGTCGTGCTTGTCCTCTGTATTGCGGCAGGAGCAGCAGCGGCCGTTTTTTTCTGTCTCGCAGGCGGCAGCATTGCTCCCGGAAAGACGGATGCACCGCCGGCGGCCAAAGACAGCGGCGCAGAAACCGCCGCGGCTCGCGTGGAGACCGTCACCCGCTTCTACGATGCCGTGGGAACGGTTCAGCCCCGAAGCAAGGCCCGGGTATCGTCGCGAATCCCGGCACAGGTTACTGCCGTGGAAGTCACTAGTGGTGACAGGGTAAAAAAAGGAGAACTGCTGGTCCGGCTGGACGACAGAGAGATGCAGGCCCGCCTGGCGCAGGCCCGGCAATCCGTAAATTCCGCAATCGCCCGCAAGGAGGAGGCCAGGCAAGCAGTGAACGCTGCAGAAGCTGCGCTTGCAGAAGCGAAATCGGCGTATAAGCGAATCAAAGGCTTTTATGCAGAAGAGGCCGCCACGGAAGAAGACCTGGAACAGACCCGTTCCCGGTTTCTGCAGAGCAAAGCCGCCCTGAAACGTTCCCGGGAGGGCCTTTCAGCAGCCTGCGCCGGTGTCAGCATGGCACAGGAGAGTGTACAGGAGGCGGAAATCGCGCTCAGCTACACCCGAATCGAGGCTCCGGCAGACGGGGAGGTTCTAAAGCGCCTTGTGGATCCCGGGGATCTGGCCATGCCCGGCAAACCCCTTCTGCTGCTCCGCACTTCGGGCGGGCTGCGGCTGGAGGCTCATGTACGGGAAAGCCTGATTCAGAAGGTAGAGCCCGGGGCAGTCCTTTCCGCGAAGCTGCACACCCTGGGACGAACCGTTCAAGCGACGGTTGAGGAGCTGATCCCCTATGCCGATCCGCGGACCCGGACCTTTTTGGTAAAAGCCCGTCTGCCGGAAGTTTCCGGTCTCTACCCCGGGATGTACGGCAAGCTCCTGATCCCGTACACGCAAAGCGATATGGTGCTGATCCCCAGAGCTGCCGTATCGCACGTGGGGCAGCTCGAACTTGTGATGATAAAAACCCCCGAGGGGTTCAAACGCCGCTATATCAAGACCGGCAATCCCTATGGCGATAAAATCGAAGTCCTGTCCGGACTCAACGGAAGTGAAACCCTAAAACTCCCGGGACCAAAAAATGACTGACAGGGGCGGTTCCGACGGTTTGATCGCCGGTATTGTAAGGCCTTTTCTATCCGGCAAGCCCGCCATTATTCTATTGATCGTGGCTCTTTGCCTGGGCGCCGCGGCCATCATGATCACCCCGCGGGAGGAGGATCCGCAGATCGTGGTTCCCCTGGCCGATGTCTATATCAATGCCCCCGGGGCCTCGCCGCAGGAAGTCGAAAAGCTCGTGGCCACACCCCTTGAGCGTCTGCTGTGGCAAATCGACGGCGTGGAATACGTCTATTCCATGTCCCACAAAGGCCGGGCAATTGTCACCGTGCGCTTTTATGTGGGAGAGAACCGGGAGGAATCGCTTGTCAAGCTCCACAACCAGATCACCATGCATATCGACCAGGCACCGCCCATTGTCAGCGGATGGGTGATCAAGCCGGTGGAAATCGATGATGTGCCAATCGTCAACCTCACCCTGTATTCGGAGCGCTACAACGACCATGAACTGCGCCGCATCGGAGAAGAGGCCCTGTGGCGGCTGTCCCGGCTGGAAAATATCTCCCGTACATCCATAACCGGCGGCAGAGAACGTGAAATACGGGTGGAACTCCAGCCTGACCGGATGAGCGGCTACAACATCTCCCTGCTGCGTGTCCGCAGGGCACTGCAGGGGGCGGATGCGGCTGTCACCGCCGGCAGCATCGACCGCTTCAACAAAAACGTGGAGATCAGCACGCAATCCTTCCTCGCCTCCCTCCGGGAAGTCAAGAATCTGGTGGTGGGCGTTCACCAAGGCAGGCCCGTATATCTCCGGGATCTGGCAAAAATTGTGGACGGCCCGGCTGAAACGGATCATTACACCCGCATCGGGCATTCCCTTCGCTATCGCAGGGACCATCAGGTGCAGGATACCCCCCTGGAGTATCCCGCGGTTACGCTCTCGCTTGCCAAAAAACCCGGCACCAACGCCGTGGATGTGGCGCGCAGCATACTGGAAGAACTGGAGCGGCTCAAGGCGGAGGTCATACCACCCGATGTCGCGGTAGAAGTAACCCGGAACTACGGCTCCACTGCCCAGGAAAAAGTCAACAGCCTTTTAAGCTCCCTCGGCTTTGCCGTCCTGACGGTGGTGATTCTGCTTGCCTTTGCCCTGGGCCGGCGCGAAGCACTGGTAGTGGCGATTGCCGTACCCGTGAGCTTCAGTCTGGCGCTTTTCGTGAACTATCTGTTCGGCTATACCATCAACCGGGTGACCCTGTTTGCCCTTATCCTCTCGCTCGGCCTGGTCGTTGACGACCCCATCACGAACGTGGACAACATCCAGCGCCACATTTTCCAGGGACGGCGCAGCCCCTTTTCCGCGACACTCCACGCGGTGCAGGAGGTGCTGCCGCCGGTGCTCATCTCGACCATCGCCATTATTATCTGTTTTGCTCCGCTTTTTTTCATCACCGGGATGATGGGGCCCTACATGGCGCCCATGTCGGCAAACGTCCCCCTTACGGTCATTTTTTCCACGCTTTGCGCCCTTACCATTGTTCCCTGGATGAGCTATGCCCTGTTGAAAAAGCATCCGGCCGCCCATGAGGCGCCCGTTCAGCAGGCAGACGCCGCGGATTCCGCACAAATGCAGAAAGGCACCCCGCAATGGATTTTCTCCCTGTACCGCAAGCTTGTTACACCGCTTCTGGAATCCCGGCCGAAACGCTACATGCTGCTGGCCGCCATCATCCTGCTGCTCTTCTTTTCCGTCTCTCTTGTGCTGTTTCGGCTGGTGCCGCTGAAGATGCTGCCCTTTGACAACAAAAACGAATTCCAGATCGTCATCGACATGCCCGAGGGAACCTCCCTGGAGAGCACGGACGCGGTGGTGAGCGATTTCGAGGACTACCTGCGCCGGGTAAACGAAGTCGCCAACTTCACCTCCTATGTGGGCACTGCCTCCCCCATGGATTTTAACGGCATGGTGCGGCACTACTACCTGCGCAAGGGACCGCACCTGGCCGATATCCGGGTGGATCTGGCACCCAAGGGACGGCGCGAACAGCAGAGCCACGCGATTGTCCTGCGCCTGCGCAGCGATCTCATGAAGATCGCCCGGGAAAACGGGGCCAATATCCAGATCGTCGAAGTCCCGCCCGGCCCCCCGGTTCTGGCCACCCTTGTAGCGGAAATCTACGGGGCGCCGGGTACCTCCTACAGCGAGCTCGTGGCAGCCGCGGAGCATATCCAAGGGGTCATGAAGGAGGAACCCGGCGTGGTGGACATCGACGACATGGCCGAGGCCCCCCGCCAGCAGATCGACCTTGTGGTGGACCGGGAAAAAGCCGCCCTGCACGGC
This sequence comes from uncultured Desulfobacteraceae bacterium, assembly GCA_964635265.1. Lineage (GTDB taxonomy): Bacteria > Desulfobacterota > Desulfobacteria > Desulfobacterales > Desulfosalsimonadaceae > M55B175. The sequence continues at coordinate 1,025 of CAZWNV010000050.1, read as the reverse complement.
GTGTCCACGCGCTCCATTATCAAGGCCCTGCAGACTGCGGTGAGCGGCACCACCCCGGCCACAGTGCACATCCCGGATGAACGCCAGCCCCTGCGCGTCAGACTGATCCTGCCGCGAAACAGCAGGAGCCATCTCTCCTCGCTCACCCAGATTCCCATGGCCACCCCGGAAGGCAAAATCGTCCCGCTGGCCGAGCTTGTCCGAAAAGAAAAAAACCCCAACGCCCAGACCATCTACCATAAAAACCTGGACCGGGTGGTGTATGTGCTGGCCGAGGTGGCCGGCCGGGCCCCTGCGGAGGCCATCCTGGGCATGCAGTCCAGGCTTTCCCAGGATCCCCTGCCGCCGGGGATCCATGCGGAATGGGCCGGCGAGGGAGAGTGGCAGATTACGCTGCGGGTGTTCCGGGATATGGGCATCGCGTTCGCCGCGGCCCTGGTGGGCATCTATATCCTGATGATCATGCAGACCGGCTCCTTTTTCATGCCGGTGCTGATCATGATGGCCATTCCCCTGACACTGATAGGCATCATGCCGGGTTTCTGGCTGCTCAATATCGTAACCGGCGGATCCGTGGGCGGCTACCAGGACCTGGTTTTTTTCACCGCCACCAGCATGATCGGTATGATTGCCCTGGGCGGGATCGTAATTCGCAACTCCTTGGTATTGATTGAATTCATTCAGGACGCCCTGAAAAACGAGATCCCGTTCAAGGAGGCCATCCTCCAGAGCGGCGCCATCCGCATGCGCCCAATCGTGCTTACCGCCGCCACAACGGCGCTCGGCGCCTGGCCCATTACCCTGGACCCGATTTTTTCCGGTCTTGCCTGGGCCCTTATATTCGGTCTTTTCGCTTCCACCCTGTTTACGCTTTTGGTGGTACCGGTAACCTATTACGCCCTCTACAGGCCGAAGGAAACCGAGGCCGCATAAACCGGCGCCTCCATCCTGATGCTCTCGTAAAATGTGGACTCGCCCTTTCGGGCTCAGACAACAGTTCGCTTTGGCTGCGCTTCGCCGAGAGC
>CAZWNV010000049.1:0-17160 GCA_964635265.1 uncultured Desulfobacteraceae bacterium | reverse complement strand
GTAGGCGCCTACCGGCTCATCGCTTACTTTTCCCCGGAACACGTAATAGCAGTAGCCCATGTAGCCCAGGATCACCGGCAGCAGCACCGCCGTGCCCACGAGCATAAGCGACTGGGAGCCCGGGGCGGCGGCCGCCTGCCGGAAGGTTATGGAAAACGGCACCACGTAAGGCCACATGCTGACAGCCAGGCCGATAAAACCGGTGAAAAACAGGGCGAAACCAAGCAGAAAAGGCCGGTACTCCCGGCCGGTCCGCAGATCCCGGCGGATCAGCAGCAACAATAGCAGGCTGGCCGCGGGCACGGGCAGAAGAAACAGCGTGTTGGGAAAGGAGAACCAGAGCTGCCGGATTCCGGCGTGCATCACCGGCATGCTGATGCTTACCGCGGCCAGGAAAAAGGCCTGGTAGACAAGCGTGTAAGCGGCCGCGCCCCGTGCCCAGGCCTGGGTTTCGCCCTCGGTTTTCATCACCAGCCAGGTGCCGCCCAGCAGTGCATAGCCAAAAATCACCGCCACGCCTGTCATCAGGCTGTAGGCGTTTAGCCAGTCAAAGGCGCCGCCGGCAAAGCTTCTGCCCGAGACCTCGATACCCTGGACGAAAGCGCCCACGATGACACCCTGCATGAAGGCCGCGGCAAGCGAGCCGAAATGAAAGGAAAGGTCCCATATGCGCCGGGCCAGGCCCCGGGCCTTGAAACGGAACTCAAAGGCCACGCCCCGGAAAATCAGGCCCAGCAGCATCAGGATGATCGGGATGTAGAAGGCCGGCATGAGCACGGCGTAGGCCAGCGGAAACGCGGCCAGAAGCCCGCCGCCGCCAAGAACCAGCCAGGTCTCGTTGCCGTCCCAGAAGGGGGCGATCGAGTTCATCATCCGGTCCCGGCACTTATCGCTGGGCGCAAAGGGGAACAGGATGCCCACGCCCAGGTCGAAGCCGTCCAGGAGTACGTAGAGGAATATGGCGGTGCCGATAATGGCGTACCAGATCAGCGGCAGGTCCAAAAATCCGGCAAAACTAAACATAGCCGCCTCCTTTCTTTGCCGCCGCGTCCGTCACGAGCGCGGGCTCCGACTGGCCGTGCGCCCCGTAGGGCGGCTCCCCGTCCCCGTTTTCCGGGCCCTTGCCGATCAGGCGCAGGATATAGTAGCTGCCGGCGCCGAAAATAAAGAGATAGACCAGGACAAAAGCGGCCAGCGAGAGAGCCACGGATCCGGCCATGACCGGGGATACGGCATCTTCGGTGCGCATCAGCCCGTCCACGATCCAGGGCTGGCGCCCCACCTCGGTCACAAACCAGCCCGCAAGCACCGCGACAAAACCCGAAGGCGTCATGGCCATGCATAAAAAGTGAAACCAGCGGGCCTCGAACAGGCGCTTGCGCAGATACAGCAAGGCCCCTGCAAGCCCGGTGGCGATCATCACAAGCCCCAGGCCCACCATGAGGCGAAAGCTCCAGAAAACCGTGGCCGCAGGCGGCCGCTCGTTTGGCGGCCAGGCCTTGAGGCCCTTGACCTCGCCGTCTAAGTGGTGGGTGAGGATGAGGCTGGAGAGCTTTGGCAGCCCAACTGCGTAGCGGGTTGTCTCCTCCTGCTCATCAGGCCATCCAAAAAGCAGCAGGGGCGCACCACTCGTGGTCTCCCACAGTCCCTCCATGGCCGCGACCTTGACCGGCTGATGCTCCAGGGTGTTCAAACCGTGCATATCGCCCAGCAGAAGCTGCAGCGGCGAGACGAAAACGGCCATGATCATGGCCATGCCGAGCATCACCCGGGCGTGGCGGATGTGGCGGCGGCGCCACAGGTAAAAGGCACCGATGCCGCCGACGGTAAAGGCGGTGGTCAGGTAGGCGGCGGTGACCATGTGGACAAAGCGGTAGCCGAAGGAGGGATTGAAGATGATCTCCAGCCAGTTAACCGGCTGCAGGATCCCCCGGGCGTCGATCCGAAAGCCGGCCGGGGTCTGCATCCAGGAATTGGCCGAGAGGATCCAGAAGGCGGAAACCAGTGTTCCCGCGGCCACGATAACGGTTGCGGCAAAGTGCATGCGCGGGCTGACCCGGTTCCATCCAAAAAGCATCACCCCCAGAAAGGAAGCCTCCAGGAAAAAGGCCGTGATCACCTCGTAGCCCAGAAGCGGGCCCAGGATGTTGCCGCCCGCGTCCGAGAACACCGACCAGTTGGTGCCGAACTGAAAGGAGAGCACCACCCCGGATACCACGCCCATGCCGAAGGTGACGGCAAAAATCCTGACCCACATCTGGTATACCTCGGCATAGACGGCCTCGCCCGTCCGCAGCCAGCGCCATTCCAGCACGGCCAACCATGAAGCCAGGCCGATGGTAAAGGAGGGAAATATAATGTGAAAGGACACGGTAAAGGCGAACTGGATGCGTGCCAGCAAAACCGGATCCAGATGTTCCAGCATAAACGGCCTCCCGGCTGCGGGTTCCCGGTTGCAGAGGCGCTGCAGGGCAGCGCCGGATTTCCTTTTCTAAAACATAGGACCTAGGGGGACGTCCATTAAATTATAAGTTTCTTACTTTTGCAGGCTCTTTGTTCATACCACCTGCTCGAAAAAATTGCCGGTCGGCGAACTGAAGGCCACGGTGCGAAAATGCACGCCGCTGTCATGCAGCCCGTTTACGAACCGGCTGTGGACCACGTCGCCCACCGCCTTGAACTTCTCTGCGTCGATCTTGATGGTCTGGCCCACGTCCAGGCCGTATTCCGTGCGAAAGCGCAGACCGCTGGGCGAGAGATCCAAAAGCCGCCCCGCCATGCCGCGGCCCGGCCAATATACGTAAAAGACTATCCCCCCGCTTTTGGCACACCGCATCAGCGCCCGCGCCGACTTGCCGGACATATCGTCCACACCGGAGAACAAGGGGCTTGCGCATACAGGGCAGAACCTCTCCCTGGCGCCGTCAGGGTCAAAATTGTGCGGGGTTTTGCAGAAATCACAGTAGCGGGTGATTGCCGGCTCAAACACCGCTTCTTCCGGATTGGCAGATGTCCGGGCCTCCGCGGCTGCCGGGTATTGGGTATAATTCTGCAGATTCTGGAGGCTGTAGGAATAGTCTGCAGGAAACAAAGGCGTGCCCTGCCGGCTGCCTTCCCTCTCCGCTCCGCTCTGCTCCTGCATCCGCCTGACGGCTTCGCCGTGGCCGAACTGCTGCAAAAGCCTGTCGTAGACGGCGCGTTTTCTTGCGTTGTTCAATACCAGGTAGGCCGCATGGAGCAGTTCCCGGGCTCCCTTGTGTTTTTCCAAAAGCGCCAGATACCGCTGGCGGATTATGGCGGCGTGGGCATCAGGCTGCACGCCCAGCACGCGGTAATAGTTGCGGCGGTTGCCCTGCGGATCCCTTGTGCGCATGCCGCCGGCCCACACGATGCGGCCCGGCAGAAGCCCGATGCGCCGCAGCGGTCCCTGTGAGAGCGTTTCCATGTCATACTGCTTAAGCAGCTTGCGGTCATAAGCCTCCCGTTTAGCCGGATCGCTCAGGGTTTGGTAGGCCTCGTTGACAAGCGCGGCATCCTTGTGGCTTCCGCCGTGATCCGGATGCATCCGGAGCCTGTGCAGAAGCAGCCTGTAGTTTTGCCGTATGGTCTCAAAATCGGCATCCGGCTGCACTTCAAGGATTCTATAGTAGTTGCGCCGATTCACCGCCACCCACCTAGGGACGCCCATTAATTTATAAATTTCTCCACGGACAGCCGGTAGTTTTCCTTCCGTACCACTGCCTCGCCTCGTCTTACACTGACACTGACCGCGGGCTGACTGATCCGCAGGCGTCTGGCCAGCGCCGTCATGCTGTAGCCGAGCTCGCAAACCGCCCAGTAGCAGAAAACGCTTCGGGCCTTAACCCGGGTCTTCTGCTTGCCCGGTCGAAAAATGTCTTGAGCAGCCAGGCAAAACATCCCGGCCACATATTCGGCAAGCCCATCCATGTCCAGGCCGTTTTTTTCGAGCCGGTACTTGCGGGAAAAGTTCTCCGCTGCTGCCTGCAGGGTATCCTCAACAAAGTCTGAATCGCCCAGAATCCGCTCATCGCTTTTTACCGCGAGATTCTGCTCCTTGCACTGCCTGGCGGCCTCCCAGCCGCCCATGCTTCGGATAAAGCCGCCCCCGATCAAGTCCGGTCGGCTGCCCTGGGCAATGCCTTTGCTGACAAAAGCCCGGTAGTGCTGCCTGGCGGATCTGTTCTCCGGGTCAAACAGACGCAACACATAGCCCGTATTCTGCCAGGGAAGCTCCGTATTTTGCATGATGGCTGCATGGCCGGTATACCAATACGCGTCCAGCGCCTCCATGTCCTCCACGATCCCTGCACGCACGGGATTGAGGTGGATATAGCGGACCAGCTCCAGCAGGTAGGCATCTTCCTGGCAGAGAATCGATTTGTAGCGATTCTGGAAGACGTGGCCGTGCCTGTCGTGCCTGCGATTGAATCGGACGGCGTAGGCGGTGAGGGTTCTTCGCATGACGGTGGCTATCGGGGTCTCCCCGGTGCGGAGCAGCAGATGCAGGTGATTTGGAAGAAGCGCCCATGCAAAGCAATCCGTGCCGGTATCAGCAAGTACATTTCCCAGACGCTCCAGAAAATTTTCCCGATCCATGTCATCCAGAAAAATGTTCTGCTTCTCGATTCCACGGGCCATGATATGCTGCAGCGCTCCGGGGGCATCTATTCTTGCTTGTCGTGGCATGTCGGATAGTTACCACAGGCGGAAGACTTTGTAAACGGATCATTTCCCGCTCGCAGCCCGGCTCTTTCGTTTGACATCATAGGCAATCCCCTGTATTTACTGATATATGGGTCTGATCCAGGCAATCAAATCCCGTTTTGCCAAAAAGGTCTCCGCCGAGGGCGAGACTTTGGCAGATTCTCGCGCCGAGCCTGCACCCGGGCCGACTCCCTGGATCGGGGTGGACCTGGACGGGACCCTGGCATACTTTGATGCAGAGAGCTCCCTGGCGGAAATCGGCCCGCCGGTTGCTGCGATGCTTGCCAAAACAAAAGAGCTGATTGCATCCGGCGAACGGGTCAAAATCTTTACCGCCCGGGCGGCAGATCCCGGGCAGCTTCCGCTGATCCGGAAATGGCTGCAGGAAAACAGCCTGCCGCCCCTGGAGATCACAAATGTCAAGGACTTCTATATGATCCGCCTCTATGATGACAGGAGCATCCAGGTGGAGAAAAACACCGGCAGAATTTTAGGCGATGCGGGCGGAGAATAAGTCTACCGCGTGATGGCGCCAAAATGCCTTTGCAATCATATCGGAGCCGAGAAAGTTATAATTTAATGGGCGTCCCTAGGTGCCGGGGACGGGACAGGCAGGAGAGCGATGAGTATTGCCGTTGAAAAACAGCAGCAGGTATGGACCATCATTATTGACCGGCCGGAAAAGAAGAACGCGGTGGACGGCGATACCGCGGAAGCATTGGCGGAGGCCTTCACCGCTTTTGAAAAGGATCCCGCTGCATGTGCAGCGGTTTTATGGGGCCGCGGCGGCACATTTTGCTCCGGCGCGGATCTCTCCGCCATAGCCGACCCTGCGGGCCGTCAAAACAGGCTGGAGCGGGACATGGATGAAAACGGGCCCATGGGCCCCTCCCGCATGCAGCTTTCCAAACCGGTCATTGCCGCTGTATCGGGATATGCAGTGGCCGGGGGGCTGGAGCTGGCCTGCTGGTGCGACATCCGCGTGGTCGAGGAGTCAGCGGTATTCGGCGTATACTGCCGCAGATTCGGCGTCCCCCTGATAGACGGCGGAACCCAGCGCCTGCCGCGGATCATCGGGCTGGGCCGGGCCCTTGACCTGATCCTTACCGGCCGCAGCGTGGAAGCCTCCGAAGCCCACCAGATAGGGCTTGCCAACTACCTGGTGCCGGAGGGGGAGGCCCGCTGCAGAGCAGAGCAGATCGCGCAAAAAATTGCCGCCTTTCCCCAGATGTGCCTGCGAAGCGACCGGCAGGCCGTATACCAGGGACTGGATCGCCCCTTCCGGGAGGCTATGGCCCGGGAATTCCAGCTCGGCATGGCAGTGATTGAAAGCGGCGAGACCCAGCGCGGGGCCCGCAGTTTTGTGCAGCAGCAGGGAAATCCGGATAGGGGCGGAGGGAGAAAGTTATAATTTAATGGGCGTCCCTAGGGGAGGGAGGGGTTGAAGCGGGGGAAAAAATTCGCTATAAGGAAAAAATGCGTTATCGAAAGCGACAATATCAGGCCTATATCCGCTCCCTGCAGGGCGGCCGCCGCAGGGCCGGCAAAACAAGAGCCTGGCTGCTGCTTTTGCTGGCCACCACCCTCGCGGTCTACTTCGGCCTGCAGCTTAAGCCGGTGTTAAGCTGCATCCCCGGCAGCGGCACTGAGCAGGAGCCCGGCCCACCTGCCATGGCCCCGGCAGAGGACTCCGGGGAAAGACCCGGGCAGGGCGCAGTCACGGAGCATCCCGCTCTGCGCACACCATGGGAGCAGAGCTTCGGTGCCGCCCTGGAGACAAAAAACTTTACAGCCCGCCCCGGCGACACCCTCATCCGCATCCTGCAGCGGGCGCAGATTCCCTCCGAGCAGGCCTATGCCATCATAGAAACCCTCAAGACCGTTTTCGATCCCGCTTCCCTGCGGCAGGGCCAGCAGTTTCGGATTGATTTTGTCCACTGCGGCAGCCACCGGCCTGTTTTCCAGGGCCTGCGCCTCAAACTGGACGCCCGCCGGGAAATCCAGCTCATCCGGGGCATGGATCTCGGCTATCACGTGCGAGAGACCGAGCGCAAGCTGCAGACCAAGGCCAGCCGGGCTTCGGCTACCATCACCTCCAGCCTCTACAACGCGGCCCGATCCGCCGGTCTTCCCATGGAAATTTTGATGCAGATGATGCAGGCTTATGCCTATAACGTGGATTTTCAGCGCGATATCCGGCCGGGCGACCGGATCGAGGTCTTGTATGAGGAAAAAACCGCACCGGACGGCCGGTTTGTGCGGGCCGGAGACATTTTGTATGCCTCCCTGCACACCAAAAACCGCCACCTCCGGCTCTACCGCCACAAGACCTGCGAGGGGGCGAGCTGCCTGTTTGACGGCGAGGGCCAGAGCGTACGCAAGGCCCTGATGCTGACTCCCATCGACGGGGCCAGAATCAGCTCCGGCTACGGGATGCGCAAGCACCCCATCCTGGGCTACAACAAGATGCACCAGGGACTCGATTTCGCGGCCCCCCGGGGATCGCCCATCATGGCGGCAGGCGACGGCATCGTGGAGACCGCCGGCCCGCGGGGCAGCTACGGCAACTACATCCGCCTCCGCCACCCCAACCGCTACAAGACCGTCTACGCCCACTTAAGCGGCTACGCCGAGGGGATCAAAAGCGGGGCCCGGGTCAAGCAGGGCGAGACCATCGGCTACGTGGGCTCCACGGGCCGATCCACCGGCCCGCACCTGCACTTTGAAGTCCGCCACCGGGGAGACCCCGTCAATCCGGCCAAGGTGGAGACGCCGCCGGGCAAAAAACTGGAAGGCAAGGAGCTCGAGCGCTTCCTGCGGGAGAAAAAGAAACTGGAACAGCTCTACGCCTCCCTGGGCCAGGAAAAACAACTGGCGAGTGCAGCCGCCGCCCCTCCCCAGGAGAGCGACACGGTGAGCCGGTAACCGCCGCTACCTTTTCTCGTAATAGCCCAGCGCCTCGGGCATCATTTCCTTGATGGCGGCAATGCGCTTTTGATCCGGCGGGTGGGTGCTCAAAAACTCCGGCGGCGCCTTTGCCTCTTTCTTCTCCGCCATGCGCTGCCAGAAATCCACGGCCGCGCGCGGATCATAGCCGGCCATCGCCATGAAGATCAGCCCCAGGTGATCGGCCTCCTTTTCGTGCAGCCGGCTGTAGGGCAGCATCACCCCGAACTGCGAGCCCAGCCCGTAGGCCATCATCCACAACTGCTGGGTCAGTGCCGGCTTCTCCCGCAGCGCCTGGGACAGCGCAACCGCCCCGAACTGGGCCAGCAACACCTGGCTCATGCGCTCATTGCCGTGCCGGGCCACGGCATGTGCGATTTCATGGCCCATCACCACGGCCAGACCGGCCTCCGTCTTTGCCACCGGAAGCAGCCCGCTGTAGATCACCACTTTGCCACCGGGCATGGCCCATGCGTTGACCTCCTCGCTCTCCACAAGATTGAATTCCCACTGATAATTGGCCAGGCGCCCGCTTTGGCCCCTGTCTGCAAAATAGGTTTCCACCGCCCTGCTGATGCGGCGCCCCACCCGCTTGACCATGCGGGTTTTCTCCTTGTCATCGGAGAGCTCATGCTTTTTCAGGAACTGATCATACTGCTGCAGGCTCATGGAGAGCATCGAGGAAGCGGGAATCAGATTGAGCTGCCTGCGCTGCGTAATGGGAACACTGCTGCAGGCGGCAGCCAAAAAAACAAGGGCGAAAATCCCGATACAGAAAAGCCGGAAGCGTTTCACGGCAAATCTTCCTCCTGTCTGCCCGGCAGCCATACCCTGTCTGGCAGCCCCATCATGATCAACTGCTTGCCGCGCTCTGGTATGCCTCGTCCAGGCGCTTGGCCACGTAGGCCACGTCGGCCTCGTCGAACACATCCAGGTCAAAGGTGTATGCGTCCTCTCCGAACAGCCCCTCGGGCACCAGGTCCCCCTTTTCCTCCGGATCGCTGATCATCTCCCCGAAAAAAGCCACGGAGAGCCAGCGCGGATCGTCTTCAATCACGTCCACCATGGTATAAAGCGGCCGCGCGGACTGGTTGGGATGCCTGGCCCGCAGGGAATAGGTGAGCCCCTCTCTCGGGATAAACTCCAATTCCGCCTGATCATGTTTTTCCAGGCAATCCATCAGCTGCAAAAAGGCCTGTTTGCTCTTGTTCGAAGATTCGGTCCAGTTTTTGAGGAATTGGTCGAGTTCGGCAATGTCTCTTGCAGGCATGATAAGCCCTCCTTTCCGGCCGGTATAAATGGTTGATGCTCTCGTAAAAAAAAGAATAAGTAGCATGAGGGTGTTACGGGGTTCAATGCCCAATTTGCATTTTCCGAAAATTGGCGGAGCCTCCCGGGCAAAACCCTTTTGGGCTTTATCGCCGCCCTGCCATTTGGTATAAATATAGAAAGAAGCATGAAAACCTGCACGTATCAGCCATAGAAAGGCGCGCAACATGAAAAAATCGCTCATTCTGGTTTTGCTTGCTGCTGCGGCACTGTTGCTGCCTGCCGGCGCAGCAGCCGGGGGATGGTCTCCCCTGCAGCTTGCGCTGTGGCACCCGGCCCAGCTTGTCGGTGAAGACACAGCCATCTACGGCCTCCGGGCCAACCTTTTCTACGGGAAGAACAAAACCGTATGGGGGCTTGATCTGGGCATTGCCAACACCACCTCCGGCCGGGTCGGCGGCATCCAGGCGGGCCTTATAAACGGTCCCGGCGCGCTCGGGGGGATCGGCGTGGGCGCCGTCAACTCCGCCCGCCGGGTGGACGGCCTGCAGGCCGGGATCCTGAGCGTTGCCGAGGACACCGTCAACGGCGGCCAGGTTTCGGCCGTCTATAACAAGGGCCGAAGCGTGCGGGGCGTGCAGATCGGCCTGTTCAACTCCGCAAAAAAGCTCAAGGGTCTGCAGATCGGCCTGTTCAATGCGGTCGAAGACAGTCCCGTCCCGTTTCTGCCCATCCTGCACCCCGGATTCTGATCCGGGTGCAACCGGAGCCAAGCCCCGAAATAAGGCCCCAAAATAAGGAGGCGGATTGACGGAAAAGCGCCTGCGCACCTGTGTGCACCCTTCGGGAAAATTTGTATACGGCATCCACAGGCCCTCCTACCAGGTGGAGAACCTGCGGGAAAACGATTTTGTCTGCGAGCTGGGATGGTGCCCGGACGGAACGGCGTGCGAGAACCGGGAGAACTTTCCCGGCGACCGCGTCCGGGTGCCGAATGCGGACCCGGTCTTCGAGGTGCCCAATGCCTTTGCCTTCAAGGGCGCAACCTTTATCCTCAAGCGCTGGGCGGACGGCAGCGCCGCATGTCCGGAAAACATCCGCCTGCCCTCCGCCCCGGAGGTTTCCCTGAGGCAAACCCTGGAGAAATGGGCGGAAAACGGCTCCGCCCCGCAGGGGGGCCGGCTTGCCGCATTTTTGGCCGACCTGCCGGAACCCCTGCAGCTCGCCGCTGCAGAGACCTCCACGGACCCGGCGGATCTCGAATGCCTGGCCGGCCTGAGCTGCTGCTTTGTCTTTGACGAAACCAGCGGCCGGCCCAGGGGGCTGGAGTACGAGGTGGAGGCGGACGGCTCCATGCGCCCCTGCATCCGGCATCCCCTGCTCTTTGAAATGGTGGCCAACAACCACTGCCTGCCCAATGACTACAAGGAGGTGATGGTGCTGCGCCCCGGGGCCCAGGGAGGAAGCGCCATCGTGGGGGAATACCTGGATTCCGCGGCAGGAGCCGGCGCCGCCACCCACGTGTTCGAGTACCTGCGCGAGAACAGCTACATCCCGGACGGCCACTACGCCGCAAACAACGCCCATGACGCCATCCGCTACCGCGCGGCGGAATTGAGCCCCCGCGACATGGAAGCCATGCGCCACTTCTACTACCAGCGCTCCTATATCCGGCTGGCCGAAGAGCTGGGCATCTCCATCGACTGCCGCAGGCGGATGCTTGGCCGCGGGGAACTGGAGAGCCTGCGCCGCGAGGTCCGGGCGGCGCTTGAAGCCCCGGGGGCGGCCGCAGGCCTCTCCCACAACCGCACCCTCTGGGGGTGGAACTTCGGCTTTGACTACGCCCCCAGCGGCTACCGCCTGCATGCCTCCCACCAGCAGGTGCACCAGCAATACGCCATGGTGCCGGTGGATTTCGAGGCCTGCGGGGATGCGGATTTTCCGCTCAAGCCCTTTGCCTGCGGCGACCTGATTGCCGATTTTATCGCCGATTACCGCCGCCAGACCGGGGTATCCTTTTTTGACGCCTATATCCGGGCAATCCTGGACAACCAGCGGATGGACGGCGCAAAGGGCGGGAGCAGCCTGGTGGTCCACGCCGACGAAAATGTCCTGCTTTTTGTTCCCAAGGCCCAGACCTCGCAATGGGAGCTCCAGCTTATGACCCGACCGGCGGTGGGCCATATCGTGGAGGCGGACCAGGGGATGCGCGACTCCCTGGACCGGGCCATGCTCGCCGCCGTACGCGTCCTGGAAGCCCTGGGTGCCCGGATGGTGACAACCATCGAGTACAGCAGGGCCCTGGACGCGCCGGCAGATACCGGCCAGCGGCTTATCTATGCTTTCCTGCCCCGGCTTCCCGAATCGCCCGGCGCCTTCAGCGAGGCCCAGATGCGCTGGATCAACGGGCACTACCCGGAAGACTTCGCCCGGGCCTGCAGAGACCGGCTCGCCCACGCCGCCCCCTTTCTCCGCTAAAACGCAATCCGGATTTTATCGTTTCCATAACACATTTTTGTTGGTATGTATTACAAAATTGTAACGCCAGACTCCAAAAAATAAAATTGCAAATTCTATATATCATGCTGATTCTACAGCAAATAAGCCTTTACCGCCATTTGGCACATGGCTTGCATTGAATTGCTGACAACGGAGGCATTATGAACCCCATGAAACAGAACCATCATAGCAGCCTGGCCCGGGAGCTCGACGAGCAGCGGCGGGAGCTGTTTGCAGACACCGCCGGCACTCCCACCCGGGAGCTGCTGTATCAGCATGCCCGGCTGATCGATGAATACCTGCGCCGGGGCTTTGAGGCCTCCTGGGTCGGGCCGGGCCTCCCGTTTGCCGCCAACCCCTATGCCATCGTCGCCCTCGGCGGATACGGCCGGGCGGAGCAGTGCCGCCACTCGGACGTGGACCTGCTCTTTCTGTTTCAAAGCTTCGTCCCCGGCGAGTCCGAGCAGTTGATCCGCGAAATTGTCTATCCCCTCTGGGACATCAAAATGGAGGTGGGCTATACCGTCCAGTCCGTAAACGACTGCATAAAACTGGCCAAGTCCGATTACGAGGTTCTGACCGCGCTTTTGGACGCCCGCTTTGTCTGCGGGCTGTCCCCGGTCTACGCCGAACTCCTGGAGACCATGCGCAAACAACTGCTGCGGCGCGCGCCGCGCAATCTCATGAAATGGCTCGTCAGCCGGAACCAGAAGCGCCACGAGGATTTCGGCGACTCCAGCTACCTGCTCGAGCCCAACCTGAAGGAGGGAAACGGCGGCCTGCGCGACTACCACACCATGCGCTGGACGGCCGCCATTGCCTACGGCCTGAAGGAAATCCGGGATCTCGAATACCTGGGCTGCCTCTCGCACCGGGAATACAACGAGTTAAAAGAAGCCCTGAGCTTCATATGGACGGTCCGCAACCGTCTCCATAGCGCGGCCGGCAGAAAGTGCGACCAGCTCTACTTCGCCTACCAGTCCCGGGTGGCCGAGGAGATGGGCTTTAAAGAGTCCAGCAGCCAGTCCCCGGTGGAGCGGTTTTTGAGCGAACTGCACGCGCACATGACCTTTATCAAGCAGCAGCTTCTGCTGCTGCTCTATGAACTGGGCTTTGAGCAGACCGGCAAAAAAAAGCCCGCGAGCAAAAAAATCGACAAATTCCCGGGTCTGCACCTCTACAAGGGCCGCCTCAATTTCAACTCCCCCGAACTCCTTGTCCGGGATCCGGAGATGCTGATCGCCATATTCGAGGCCAGTGCCCTGCTCAAGGTCCCCTTGAGCCGCGAGGCCTTCCGGCTGGTGCGCGAGTTCCGCTACCTGGTCGACGACAGCTTCCGCGGCAGCAGCACGGTGCGCAAGGCCTTTGAAAACATCCTGCTCTCGCCCGCCCCCACGTTTAACGTGCTGGAGCAGATGCAGAACACCGGCTTTCTGGTGAGCCTGATCCCCGAGTTCGGGGCGATCTCGGACCGGATCGAGTACGACATCTATCACCTCTACCCGGTGGACCGGCACACCCTGCGCACCGTCTTTGTGGTCAAGACCTTCGGCGACACCGGCGACCCCTGCCTGGACAACCTCTGCGGCCGTCTCTACCGGGGGCTTAAGCGAAAGAAGATCCTGCTCTGGGCCGCGCTTCTCCACGACATCGGCAAAGGCCGCGGCACCCGGGATCACTCGGCTGCCGGAGCGGAGATCGCCGGCACCATCCTGGGCCGCTTCGGCTATTCCGAGCGCGAGGTCGCAGCCGTCCAGTTTCTGGTGGAGCAGCACCTCTCGCTTGCCCGCACCGCAACGCGCCGGGATATCAACGATGAAGAGACAGCCATTAATTTTGCCCGAAAAATCAAAACATTAAAAATGCTCAAAATGCTTTTTCTCCTGACCATCGCCGACTCCGTGGCCACCGGGCCGCGGGCCTGGAACGAATGGCGCTCCGCCCTGATGCGCGATTTCTTCCTCAAGGTCTACGGGATCCTGGAAAAAGGCGAGCTGGCCAGCAGCAGCGCGGTCAAGGAAATCGAGAAAAAGCGCGAATTCATACTGGCCCTCCAGCACCGGGCCTTTGCAGACATGGACCTGCAGACGGTATTTGAGCTGATGTCGCCCCGCTACCTGCTGTCCACGGACAAAGACGAGATCCGCAAGCACCTCAACCTGTTCTACCGGCTGGGCGATACCGAATTTATCTGGGACATCACGCCGGATACGGGCATGGACACGCGCACCGTGACCATCTGCGCCTATGACCGGCCCGGGCTGTTCTCCAAGATCGCGGGCGCCTTTACCCTGAGCGGCATCAACGTGCTCAATGCCAGGATTCACACCTGGCGAAACGGCATCGCCCTGGACATATTCCGGGTGGAGCCGCCGCCGGACCGCATTTTTGAGCAGGAGCGCTGGGAGAAGGCGGAGATGACCCTGCAGCAGGTGCTCACCGGGGAGACCGATCTCGGCGCGGCCCTGGCGAAAAAACAGCAGAACTGGCAGACCCCGGATCCCCGGGTTTTCACCCAGCCCAACCGGGTGGGGGTGGACAATGATGCCTCCAGCTTCTTTACCATTATCGAGGTGTTCTCCTACGACTTCCAGGGGCTCCTCTACCGCATAACCGATGCAATCAGCCGCTGCGGCTTGAATATCCGGATCGCCAAGATCGCCACAAAGCTCGACCAGGTGGTGGACGTCTTCTACGTAAAGGACGAGCACGACGAGAAGGTGCTCTCGCCCCAGCGGGTGGAGGCGGTCAAAACGGCGATCCGGGATGCATTGCCGGAAAATGCCCATGGGACGGTAATGCAGACAGGGGACTTATTGACGGATTCCACCTAAACAACACCAAAAAAAAAGGAACGGAAAATGAAAAAACGACTCCTCCTGCCGCGAGCGGCTGCGCTTTTGCTGCTGCTTCTGCCGGCCTCTTCGGCATCCGCCGCAGAAGGCATCAACACGGGCGATACCGCCTGGATCATAACCGCAACAGCGCTGGTCATGTTCATGACCCCGGCCGGCCTTGCGCTTTTCTACGGCGGCATGAGCCGCTACAAAAACCTTTTGAACACGGTGGCCATGACCGTGGTGGCCTACTGCCTGGCCAGCGTCATCTGGGTGGGCTGGGGCTACACCCTGGCCTTCGGACCGGATGCGGCCGGCCTGATCGGCGGCCTGTCCCACCTGTTCTTAAACGGCATCGACGTCCACCAGCTAAGCGGCAGCATCCCGACACTGGTGTTCGTCCTCTTCCAGCTCACTTTTGCCGGCATCACCGTGGCCCTGGTACTGGGATCGGTGGTGGACCGGATGAAGTTCTCCTCCTGGATTGTCTTTACCGTTTTGTGGGTGACCGCCATCTACTGCCCCATGGCCCACTGGGTCTGGGGCGGCGGCTGGATGCATGCCATGGGGGCCCTTGATTTCGCGGGCGGCAACGTGGTCCACATCAATGCCGGCGTCGCCGGCCTGGTTCTCGCCCTCATGCTGGGAAAACGCCGGGGCTACGGCAAAGAGGCCATGTTCCCCTCCAGTGTCACGCTTACCACCCTGGGCGCGGCCATGCTCTGGTTCGGCTGGTTCGGCTTCAACGCAGGAAGCCAGCTCGCGGCTGACGGCATTGCGGCTTCGGCCTTCCTGGTGACAAACACCTCGGCCGCCATCGGGGCTCTTGCCTGGATGGCCGCCGAGTGGCGGGAGACGGGAAAACCCACGGTCCTGGGACTTGCCTCCGGCATCGTGGCCGGGCTGGTGGCCATAACGCCGGCCGCCGGATTCGTCAACCTCGCGGCCGCCCTGGTCATAGGCCTTGTTGCCGGCTTTCTGGGCTATATCAGCGTATCCCGGATCAAGCACCGGCTGGGCTACGACGACACCCTCGATGCCTTCGGCGTCCACGGCATCTGCGGCATATGGGGAGCCCTTGCCACCGGGATTTTTGCCAACCCGTCAATATCCGGGGGAGCAGCCGGACTGCTTTACGGAAATCCCGCACAGCTTGGCATTCAGGCGATATCCGTTGTTGCCACCATCGCCTTCGTGGCCGCGGGGACCTGGGTCGTGGCGCTGGTAACGCGGATGGTCACAAGCGGCATCCGGGTGGACCCGGAGAGCGAAATCATCGGACTCGACAGCGCTGTTCACGGAGAGCGGGCCTTTGAGGTGGGCTAAACAGCAATCAAAAGGAGAGCAGGAAATGAAAAAAATCGAAGCCATCATAAAACCCTTCAAGCTCGATGATGTGCGCGAGGCCTTAAACGAGCTCGGCCTCCAGGGCATGACCATAACCGAGGTAAAAGGCTACGGCCGCCAGAAGGGACACAAGGAGATCTACCGGGGCGCGGAATACCTGGTGGATTTCATTCCCAAGATCAAGCTGGAGGTCGTGGTCAGCAACGAGCGTGTGCAGGAAGTGGCCGAGGCCGTCCGAAACGCGGCCAACACGGGCAAAATCGGAGACGGCAAAATCTTTGTCCTGCCCATGGACCAGGTTGTGCGCGTACGCACGGGCGAGACCGGCGATGAAGCCATATAGCGCCCCGCAAACAAGTTGACACTGAGAAATCACCCAATAAAAAGGAGAAGAAGTCATGAGTACACCAGAAGAGGTCATCAAACTGATCAAGGACAAAAACATCCGGGTAATCGACATTCGCTTCATGGATTTCCCGGGCGTGTGGCAGCACTTTACCGTGCCGGCCACGGAAATGGAGGAGGCAAGCTTCGAGGACGGTTTCGGATTTGACGGCTCCAGCATCCGGGGCTGGCAGCCCATCAACGCAAGCGACATGCTGGTGGTGCCGGATGCTTCGACGGCAAAAACGGATCCCTTCTTCTCCGAGCCCACCCTCGTCCTGATCGGCAATATCGTGGATCCCGTGACCCTGGAGCCCTATTCCCGTGATCCCCGCCACATCGCCCAGAAGGCCGAGGCCTACCTCAAGCAGAGCGGCATCGGGGATACGGCCTATATCGGCCCGGAAGCCGAGTTTTTCATCTTTGACGACGTGCGCTTTGAATCCGCCAGAAACCACTCCTTCTACCATGTGGACTCCGAGGAGGGCATATGGAACAGCGGCCGGGACGAGTCGCCCAACCTCGGCTACAAACCCCGGCACAAGGAAGGCTATTTTCCGGTACCGCCCATGGACAAGTTCCAGGACATCCGCACCGAGATGATGCTCACCCTCCAGGATCTGGGCATCGACGTGGAATGCCAGCACCACGAGGTGGCCACCTCGGGCCAGGGCGAGATCGACATGCGCTTTAAGTCCCTTTTGGAAATGGGCGATCAGCTCGTGTGGTTCAAGTACGTGCTCAAAAATGTGGCGCGAAAGCACAACCGCACCGTCACCTTTATGCCCAAGCCGCTCTACGAGGACAACGGCACGGGGATGCACACCCACATCAGCATCTGGAAGGAGGGCGAACCCCTGTTTGCCGGAGACAAGTATGCCGGGCTCTCGCAGGAGGCGCTCTATGCTCTTGGCGGCATATTAAAACACTGCAAGGCGTTGTGCGCCTTCGCCAACCCCACGACCAATTCCTACAAGCGGCTGGTTCCGGGTTTCGAGGCGCCGGTCAACTTGGCCTATTCGAGCCGAAACCGCAGTGCAGCCCTGCGGATCCCCATGTATTCGGCCTCGCCCAAGGCCAAGCGGATCGAGTTCCGGACCCCGGACCCCTCCTGCAACGGCTACCTTGCCTTCTCCGCCATGATCATGGCGGT
>CAZWNV010000048.1:0-17221 GCA_964635265.1 uncultured Desulfobacteraceae bacterium | reverse complement strand
CGGTTCCGGGCTGCGCCCCGGGGGATTCCTTATAAGATTCGGCTATGTCCTTTATTTTGGTCATACCCCGTGTTTGCCCAAGAGGCCATTGGCGTGCCTTGTTGATAGCTCTCGGCCAAGCGCAGCCAAAGCGAGCTGGCGGAGCAAGCCATAGAGATAGCACAAGGCGCGACAGGCCTCGGGGCATATACCGGGGATGGCCTCACAAAAAACAGACCATAGCTTTCCGTTACTTCCTGTAAAAATGCCGTGCCAACGGAATCAATCGCTTTTTCCGATAACATCAAAACCGGATCCCGGCAGAGGGCCCCGCCAGAAGCCATCAAGGCTGCAGGAGCGCAAATCCGGTCTGCGGATCATGGGCCCGTCTGGCGGCAGTGCCCAAAAGTTCGTAGACGATGACCTCCATTACCTGCCAGACGCGAACTCCCGCACGGACACAGCCGGTCACTGTAGCGCTCTGCCGGCCGCAGGCCATATGCATGTGCAGCACAGGCTCCCCCGAGCTCTCATCGGGAAACAGCGTACCTGTGCCGGCAATCTCGCGGACGTTATCCAGGACATGGGTCATTGGCCGGATCGTCTCTGCCCGGCCCTCCTCCGGGCCAACCACAAGGCGGCTGCCCGCGTCCGCTCCGCCCACTGCAATCAGGGAGGCGGAGCGAATCCCCTCTTGACGGGCCAGCTGCTCGATGGATTCGTCTACGATGTCGCCGTCCTCGAGCCGGACCACAAACACCCGGCCAAGTTGGGCCTGGCTGTATTGCATAACCCCTCCAAACTCTCAGCTTCTGCCGTGCTGATAGGACGCCGCGCCGCCGGGCACGTTTTGTACCCAGGCGCCCCGGCAGGGCTCACACCGGCCGACCCGGAAAGCCTCCGGAAGCTTCTGCCGGATCCGGCCAAACACCTCCGGGGGACAGGCAAAAAGCAATTCATAATCCTCGCCCCCGGCAAACATCATCTCCTGCGCCGAGAACCCCGTGCGGCTGCAGAATTCGGCAAGCTCCGGTGCAACCGGGATACCCTCCGGCTCGAACACGATGCTAACCCCCGATGCCCTTGCCAAGTGGACGGCGTCGCCGCTTAAGCCGTCACTTATATCGATAACACAAAAAACGCCCTCTGCGGCCAGGATACGGGCCGCATCAAAACGGGCGGCCGGAAGCTTGAACCGCCGGATCAGCGGTTCCCAATCCCTCTCCCCGCTCTCAAGACACAGAAGCCCGGCCCTGGCAAGTCCCACGGGACCTGTCACGTAGAGCCCGTCTCCCGGCCGGGCCCGACTTCGCAAGGGGAAGAGGTCCTTGTTTCCATCGCCCAGGGCAAAAAGATCCAGGGAAAGCTCCGGGGCCGCCGAGACATTGCCGCCGCCCAGAACCGCCCCATGCCGGCAGAGACCGGCTTCTATCCCCTGGTACAGGGCGTGCACGGACTGCTCCGCCATATAGGCGGGCAGCCCGATATTGACAAAAAGCGCCCGGGGACTGGCATAGCAAGCCGCCAAATCACTGAAGGTAATCTCCACGGCTTTCTGCCCGATCTCCTCCATGGACTGCCAGTCCGTCCGGAAATGCACCCCTTCGCGCTGGGCATCGGTTGTAACCACCGGGTTGGCTGCCGGCTGCAGCAGTGCGGCATCATCCCCCGGGGGCACGCGGATTCGGTCCGCATCCGCCGGAGCGCGGGCCAGAAAAGTCCCGATCAGCGAAAACTCGTTCTGCCAGGCCGTCTGCAGCTTTCGCGGCAGGGCCCCGCTTGCCCGGCCGAATTCCCGGGCAGCCTGCTGCGGATCCGCGCTGCGGGTGATACAGCTGATCACGGCGCCGCCGGCCGCGCCGCAGCGCATGCAGTCGCCGATATTGTCCGGGGTTATCCCGCCGATGGCAACCACCGGCACCGCGGTCTTCTCCGCAACCGCCTGCAGGCCGGACAGCCCGATAACCGGGTTGGCATCCGCCTTGGTTCCGGTCGCATACACAGGACCCGTGCCGATATAATCACAGGCAGACAGATCCGTGGCGGCAAGCTCTTCCGGCGTGGAGACCGAGACCCCGATAATGGCCCCGGCTCCCAGAACCTCCCGGGCCTGCTGCGCTCCGGCATCCCCCTGGCCCAGATGGACGCCGTCTGCTGCAACGGCTTTTGCCAGAATCACGTCATCGTTTACCAGAAAGGAAACAAAATGCCTGCGGCAGAGATCACGCAAGGCCGCAACAGTCGGAAAATCGGCCGGGCAGAACTGCTTGTTGCGGTATTGCACCATTGTGGCGCCCGCGGCCAGGGCGAGCTCCACCTGTCTGGACAGAGCCGGGCTGTTCGGGGCATCATCTGTAATGAAATAAAAGCGCAGGCGCTCAGCAATGGCCGATGTCACGAGAAATCCCCCGACGCAGCGAAGCCCTGCAGAAAGCCGGGCTCAAACCGCCCGGCCCATTGCAGGAAACGCTGGAGTTTTTCTTCTCCATAGGCACGCATGTTTTCCGCAACCGATGCAAAAGGCAGCGGCCGGCCGTTGAATTGCGGACTCTTGGAAAAAAATGCATCAGCATAGCAAATAATCTGCTCCTCCAGCGAAACCGGCTGCATATCCCGCACGGGAAGGGCCAACCCCTGGCTGCGGATTTCCGCCGCGGAGAGCCCGGCCCCGACATGGCGCTCACAGACCAGGGCGTGCCGGAAAAGCCCCTTTTGCTCCAAAATTGTGCGGCCCAGCCAGCCATGGCAGACGTAGGGCCATACCCCGCGGCATCCAATAGCGGGCGCATTTGTCAAGTAAATCCCGATATCATGGAGAAGCGCCGCTTCCTCGATAAAAACGAGATCCGGGGCCTCGTCGTCCAGGCGGCGGGCGATCTGCAGCGCCCTTTCCGCAACAGCCCGGCTGTGAATCAGCAGAATGCGGCAGAGATCGGAATCCGGGGGATAGAACTCGTGGATCAACGCAATGGGCGCCGCTGCATGCATCCGCCGTCCGCCTTCAAATCTCCGCTTTGCCGGAGAGCAGCACTTTTTCAATAAAGGGATCAATATCGCCGTCCAGCACACTGTCCACGTTACCAATTTCCAGATTGATCCGGTGATCCTTGACCATCTGGTACGGATGCAGCACGTAGGAGCGAATCTGGTTGCCCCAGGCGATTTCGTCTTTGCTCTCATGGAGCTCCTGCATGCGCTGGTTCTGCTTTTCCTTCTCCATCTGGTAGAGCCTGGAACGCAAGACCTTCATCGCCAGCTCCCTGTTGCGGATCTGGGATTTCTCCTGCTGGCACTGCACCACGATGTTTGTGGGCAGATGGGTAATCCGGACCGCGCTGCTGGTTTTGTTGACATGCTGGCCGCCGGCGCCCTGGGCCCGGTACGTGTCAATGCGAAGATCGCTTTCATCGATGTCCACTTCGATCTTCTCGTCTAACTCCGGATAGACGAAGACCGAGGCAAAGGAGGTATGGCGCTTTCCATTTGCGTTAAACGGGGAAATCCGGACCAGCCGATGGATGCCCACCTCGACTTTTAAATAGCCAAAGGCATACTGGCCGGAAACAGAGAAGGTCACGCTTTTTATACCCGCTTCATCGCCTTCCTGCAGGTCAATCATTTCCATCTGAAATCCCCTGCGCTCCATCCAGCGGGCGTACATGCGAAACAGCATCTCCGCCCAGTCCTGGGCCTCCGTTCCGCCGGCCCCGGCATTAATGGACATAATGGCGTTTTTGTCGTCATCCTCGCCATCGAGGACGAGCTGCAGGGAAAACCGGTTGATCTGCGCGGCCAGCTGATCCGCCTTGCGCTGGGCCTCCTCGGCGGAGGCCGGGTCGGCTTCCTCCTCGGCCAGTTCCAGCAGCACATCACAGTCTTCCAGCTCACTGTAGAGCGACCGCCACTTCTCAATCTGCTCCGTGAGCCGGGCCCGCTCCTTTAAAACCGACCTGGCGTCATCCGGATCCTCCCAGAAATCCGCATCGGCAATCTGCTCTTCGATTTCAGCCAGCCGCTCTTCCTTGCCCGGCAGGTCAAAGATACTCCTTGAGTTGGGTCAGTTGCTGATAAAGATCGCTGATGCTTTGTTTCAGTTCCACGCTCATTGCTTTCTCCCTCCTTATATACACCCCACTGCTGCAGGGGTTTGCTTCACCTGGAAAATGCCTGATGTTTTCGCGGCGCTTCAAAATGAGCCCCCCGCTCCCCCGCGCGGGGGATTTTCCTGTTCTCTTCTTCTTTGTACCTGAAAACCGGAAATAATTCCATATAACATAAGCACACCGGCTGTTGCAATAAGGCAGCCGAAGGCGAATACATCCGTATAACGGGTGTAAAAGCTCTTGTATTCCTCTATCAGGGCAATGCTTCGGGACTTGACAGCCTCCTCGAAAAGCGGGGTTGTCTCCCGGATGCGGCCCGCCGGGTCAATAAAGCCGCTGATGCCGGTATTGGCCGCCCGCACCAGGCTGCGCCGGTTCTCCACAGCACGCAGCACCGCCATGGAGAAGTGCTGGCGCGGCGCGCCGGTATTGCCGAACCAGGCATCGTTGGTAATGTTGACCAGAAAAGCCGCCCCGCTTTTTGTCATCGCCGCGGAGAGTTCCGGAAAAATGGCCTCGTAGCAGATAAGCATCCCGATATCCGCCGGCGGCCGGGAAATGACATTTCCCTTGCTGCCGGACTCGAAATCGCCCACCTGGACCACGAGCGTGTCGATAAAGAAGAGCCACTTGCGAAACGGCACGTACTCCCCGAACGGAACCAGGTGCACCTTGTCATAGCGCCCCCTCACCTCGCCTTCCGGGCTGATCAGATAGGCACTGTTGTAGTAGGTGGTCTTTTTGCCCTCCCGCTCCACGGACGGGGCGCCGACCAGCAGGGCCGCGCCGGTTTGGCCGGCCCGGGCGAGAAGCTTTTCGGTAGCCTCCCTGCGATACTGAAAATAAAACGGAACCGCTGTTTCCGGCCAGACAATGAGTTCCGGCTCCGGATTTTCCGCGGCCTGCGATAAGCGGAAATGCTTCTCCAGGCTCTGCCTGCGGAAGGCCGCATCCCATTTCTGCATCTGCTCGATGTTTGCCTGCACCAGTGCCACATCCACCTTTTCAGCATCCGCCAGGCGCCGGTCGACAGCATAAAGCCGGAGGTTCCCGTAAAACAAAGCGGCCACAAAAAGCCCGACCACGCATAACAGAAGGCCAGCGGCTTGTGTACGGCCCACCTTCCGGCCCTGCCATCCTTTGCCGAGACAAGAGAGCAGCAGCAGAAAAACAGCGCTGTTTGCCGCCACAACCAACCCGGAGATTCCGTACACCCCGAATATATCCGCGATCTGGATAAGCTGGGTCCGGGCATACTGGCTGTAGCCCAGAAGGCCCCAGGGAAACCCGGACAAGACAACGGAGCGGATATACTCCAGCGCAACCCAGCAAAGCGGCGCCATAACAGCAAATACCACCGGCCTGCGGCAGCAGCACGCCAGGAACCAGGCAAAGACCGCCGGATACAGGGCAAGATAGCCGGCAAGCAGGAGAAAGGCCGGAGCGGCCGCAATGAGGGGGAGACCTCCGTAAACCCGCATGGTGGGGACCAGCCAGTATAAAAGCATCAGGTAATGGGCAAAACCGGCCAGAAAACCGAGGCCCAGGGCACGGCCGGGCCCTGCTTCGCGGACGGCAAAAAACAGCAGAACAAGCGCCCCCCATGCCGTATACCAGGCGCTTATGCCGGGAAAAGCCGCTGCCAGAAGAACGCCGCTGCCAACGGCCGAAAAGCTTCTGCCGGAATTCTCCGAAATTGTGCCGAACCAGTGCATGCCCCTGCCTCCCGGGTTGCTGCCTTCCCTGCCTTTTTTTGTCAGAGATGTCCATAGCATGTTTCATTCGCAGTCTCCAGAGAGAAGATGCTGCAAGCAGGCATTGCAATCGGCCCGGTTTTATGTCAAAAGGCTGTCAATATGGTTACAGTGCAGGGGGGACCCCTTTTTCCGGTCCCTTGCAGCCCGAAAATTGGGGGGAAACGGACGCATATATGCAAACGATTCTGATCACCGGTGCCAACGGACAGCTTGGAAAGGACTGCCGGCGCGTTCTGCAGGAGGACGCCGCCGTCACCGCCGTGGATGTGGACGAAGCCGACATTGCATCGGAAAAAGAGGTGACATCGCTTGTAGCCGCCGTAAAACCCGATATCATCGTCAACTGCGCAGCATTCACGCAGGTGGATGCCTGTGAAGAGCAGGTTGAGAAGGCCTGGGACGCCAATGCCAGGGGTCCTGCCAATCTCGCCGGAGCCGCCGCAGCAACCGGCGCCCGGCTGATCCATATTTCCACAGATTATGTATTCGACGGAGCGAAGCCCCCGCCCGGGGCCTACACGGAATATGACATCCCAAACCCCGTATCGGTTTACGGCCAAAGCAAGCTGGCGGGAGAGAAGCGGATCATGGAAGCCGCGAATAACTACATTATATTAAGAACCGCCTGGCTCTACGGCGCCTGCGGCAAAAACTTCCTCCGCACGATCGCCGGCAAAATCGCCAGTGAGCCCGCCACCCGCCTCAAAATTGTGGCGGACCAGCACGGCGCCCCGACCTGGAGCTACCGGCTGGCCCTGCAGATCCGCCGGCTTTTGTCCACGGATGCAGCAGGCATATACCATGCATCCGCTGAAGGCTCCTGCACCTGGTATGAACTGGCGTGCCTGCTCTGCCGGCGGCTGGAGCTTGCCTGCCCGATTGAGCCCTGCACTACCGAAGAGTATCCGACCCCGGCCAGGCGCCCGCAGAACTCGATTCTGGAAAACCACCGCCTCAAGGCCGAAAACGCAAATATCATGCTCCACTGGCAGCAGGATGTGGAGACATTTCTTGCCGCCCACGGCGGGGAGCTGACAGCACCTCCTGAAAAGCGAGGAGGAGGGGGAGGCGGCTCATGAATCTATTGGTCACCGGCGGCAGCGGATTCATCGGGAGCAATTTTATTCGCCACCTGCTGACCGAATCGGATTTCAGCGGGCGGATCATCAATGTGGACTGCCTGACCTATGCAGGCAATCCGGATAATCTGAGCGATATCGAACGGCGCTTTCCGAACCGCTACATCTTTGTCCGGCAGGACATCTGCCAGATGGAGGCAATGGCCAAGATAATGGATTATCATCAAATCGAGGCCATCTGCCATTTCGCCGCGGAATCCCATGTAGACCGCTCCATTGCCGCGCCGGACGCCTTTATCCAGACAAATATCATCGGCACCTGGAACCTGCTGGAGCTGGCCAGAAAACGCAGGCAGCAAATCCGGCGGTTCCACCACATCAGCACGGACGAGGTCTACGGCAGCCTGGGCGCAACCGGCCTGTTCACCGAGTCCTCGCCGTATCAGCCCACAAGCCCCTACTCCGCATCCAAGGCGGCATCCGACCACTTGGTGCGCGCCTATTTCCATACTTACGGACTGCCTGTCACACTTTCCAACTGCTCCAATAACTACGGGCCCTACCAGTTTCCGGAGAAACTGGTTCCCCTGATGATTTTGAATGCCCTGGCGGGCAAGCCGCTTCCGGTGTATGGGGACGGCAGAAACGTCCGGGACTGGCTCTACGTCCGGGATCACGCCGCCGCTCTATGGGCCGTGCTGCGTGCCGGAAAGGCGGGGGAAACCTACAACATCGGGGGCCGCTGCGAGATAGAAAATATCCAGCTGGTCAACGAGATCTGCCGGATCATGGACTCCATGCCGGAGCTGGGCCTGACAGGCTCCCGCCGGGAACTGATCACTTTTGTTGCGGACCGGCCCGGCCATGACAGGCGCTATGCCATTGATGCATCCAAAATCACGAGCGAACTGGCCTGGAAGCCGGAGACCCCCATTCAAACCGGACTGCAAAGGACCATCGAGTGGTACGCGGCCCACCGCGAATGGGTCGAGCGGGTCCAGAGCGGACAATACCGGGAATGGATGAAGCAGCAATACAATCTTTAAACCCAGACCCCTTGCTGCGCTACGGCCAGACAGGCAGCGGGGCGAAAAGACAGAGGAGGCTGGCGCGATGAAAGGCATCATACTTGCCGGGGGTTCCGGAACACGGCTTTACCCCTTAACCCGGGTAACCAGCAAACAGCTTCTGCCCATATATGACAAGCCCATGATCTACTACCCCCTGTCGGTACTCATGCTGGGCGGCATCCGGGACATACTGCTGATCTCCACGCCCCATGATCTGCCCAACTTCCGGGCCCTGCTGGGCGACGGGAGCTGGCTGGGGATCAACATATCCTATGCCGAACAGCCGCGGCCCGAGGGCATCGCCCAGGCGTTTCAAATCGGGAGGGATTTCATCGGGACCGACGGGGTATGCCTGATCCTCGGCGACAACCTTTTCTACGGCCACAACCTCTCCGGCATTCTGGAATCGGCCTTTCGTTCATCAGCGGGCGGGGTTGTTTTCGGCTACCGGGTTACGGATCCGGGGCGCTACGGGGTGGTCGCCTTTGATGAAAACGGCAGGGTAAGCGATATTGAAGAAAAACCCGAACACCCCAAATCCAATTATGCCGTGGCCGGCCTCTACGTATACAACAGCGAAGTGACGGCAATCGCAGACAGCCTCCAGCCTTCTGCCCGCGGCGAGCTGGAGATATCGGATATCAACAGGGCATACCTGAATACAGGCAGCCTGGAGGTAGAGCTTCTGGGGAGGGGCTTTGCCTGGCTGGATATGGGGACCCACGAATCCATGCAGCAGGCAGCCAGCTATGTGCAGACCATCCAGAAACGCCAGGGGTTTAAAATCGCCTGCGTGGAAGAGATCGCCTACAGGCTGGGCTACATCAGCAGTGCGGAGATAAAAGCCCTGGCTGCCGATATGAACAACAATGAATACGGCAGTTACCTTCGGGATATCGCCACATTTAAGCGCTCAGAGCTGCTGCAATGACAATCCACGCAACACCAACGGACATTCCGGAGGTCCTCCTGGTCGAACCCCGGGTTTTCAGTGACGAGCGGGGGTTTTTCCTGGAGACCCACCAGCAGCAAAAATACGCGGAAGCGGGATTGCCGCGCACATTTGTCCAGGACAACCATTCCCGCTCGCACAAATCGGTCCTGAGAGGCCTTCACTACCAGCTGGAAAATCCCCAGGGCAAGCTGGTCTACGCGGTGCGCGGCGAAATCTTTGACGTTGCGGTCGATATCCGGCGCGGCTCGCCCACCTTCGGCCGGTGGGTCTGCGCCGTTTTGACGGACGCAAACCACCGCCAGCTTTTTATTCCGGAAGGGTTTGCCCACGGATTTGCGGTGTTAAGCGATTTTGCGGATGTGATATACAAATGCACGCGCTTTTATGCACCGGGTGATGAATACGGCATTTATTGGGGCGATGAGCGCATCGGCATTCCATGGCCGATCCGGAGCCCGCTTCTCTCTGAGAAGGACCGGCGCTGCCCGCGCCTGCACCAAGCCCCGGAGAGCGTGCTGCCCCTCTACCAGCCGGCTACCGGCTAGGCGGGACCCCTGACGGCGGGGGCAGCCGGAAACGCCCGCCGCTCATACCAACCTTGGCAATCAGCCTTTCGCAGTTACCGGTAATGCCCGGATGATAATGCAAAAATTAGTAACATTGGTCGGGGTAGCATTGGTCGGGGCGGCAGGATTTGAACCTGCGGCTTCCTGCTCCCAAAGCAGGCGCGCTGCCAGACTGCGCCACGCCCCGAGGATTGCGACCATGGAATCCCTATCATCCTTTCCTGCATCATGCAAGCCGATATGGTCACGGCTTTTGAAAAAAAGCGGCAACTCCCCGCTGTATGCATCCGGCGGCATTCCGGAGAAATTCCGCCGCATCCAGCCGACTCTCCAGGGCCGGATTGGTCAAATACCCGGTTTCGATAACAAGCCCCGGCATATCCAGGCCCTCCAGCAGGAGAAGCGGGGCTTCGGTTGTGCGGACCGCCCCGATTGCCGGGCAGGCCTCCAGATGGCTCTGCAGGACTTCGGCAAAACGCCTGGAGGCTTGCAGGTGCTGCCGCTGCACCTGCCGCCAGGATCTATCCCCTGCAGGGGCTGCCCCTTCTCCCGTAGCGTTTTTTGCCGCGAAATAATACAACTCCCATGCCTGCAGGCCGGCCTTGAAAAAACCGCCTGCATGGATGCTGATAAAAAGATCCGCCTTCTTATGATTGGCAATAGAGGCGCGTTTTTGGGGGCTTACATCGTAATCCCCGGTCCGGGTCATCACCGTTCTGCAGTCACCGGCAAGCGCTTTTTCGAGGGCACGGGCCATCTCCAGCGCTCTTTC
Organism: uncultured Desulfobacteraceae bacterium; assembly: GCA_964635265.1. Classification (GTDB taxonomy): domain Bacteria; phylum Desulfobacterota; class Desulfobacteria; order Desulfobacterales; family Desulfosalsimonadaceae; genus M55B175. Next base: position 6,940 of record CAZWNV010000048.1, on the reverse strand, counting down.
CTTCTCCAGACTGCCGCCCACGCCCTTTACACCTTTATCAGAGCCCCCGTGGCCGGCATCGATTACTACCAGGGGTCTCTGCCCCGCTGCCTGAGCAGGCAGAAGCCCGCTTATCGCCGCTCCGCAAAAACCGGCCAGCACACAAAAAACACGCAGGGAAAACATCCTGCCGCAAATCCATCGCCCCATTTTGTAAGTCCTTAATTTTGCTTGACACCAATATATATAGATATTATTTTAATCGGGATTTTACAGGAATACGGGCCATTTTGCATTAAATTTCAAAAAGTTGGTAGCAGCTTGCACAGACATCGCCCCGGCCCATGCCCTTATTATTGCAAAACAGACAGAAAATCAACTGCGAGAGTGGCGGAACTGGTAGACGCACTGGACTTAGGATCCAGCTCTTGTAAAAGAGTGGGAGTTCAAATCTCCCCTCTCGCACCAAACGCCGAAACACCCCTGTTGGGGTTGCAGCCACCTCAAAGCCTCATTCCCCGCGGATTTCCGGAAAGATGGAACAGACGGAACGGCTGATTTCCCGGGAGGCGCTTCTGTTGCAGGCTGCAGGGAGCTTCAAAACGAGAAGGATAAGGAAACCATTATGGATGTAAGCGTTGAAGATATCAGCAGTGTCAAGAAAAAGCTGCATATTGAAGTCCCCCGGGAGGAAGTGGCCAAGGAGCTTGATTCTGCATATGCCAACCTGAAAAAAAATGCGAAAATCAAAGGTTACCGGCCCGGTAAGGTCCCGCGCTCCGTGCTGGAGCGGAAATTCCGGAAGGATGTGCATTCCGAGGTTGCCCAGACTCTGATTCAAAACACCCTGATCGAAGCCCTCCGGGAAAAAGACCTGCCCGTTCTGGGAACACCGGACATCGATCCTTCTGAACTGGACCCGAACCAGGCCTTTACCTACAGGGCGACAGTAGAACTCAAGCCGGAGCTCCCGGAAGTGGACTTTAAAGGCCTGACGCTCCAGAAGCACGAATACCAGGCCTCCGAAGAAGAAATCGACAACCAGGTGGATATGCTGAAAAAACACCTGGCTGAATATCATCCCATCAAAGAGGATCGGGCAGCCGTAGACGGCGATTATGTGGCCATTGATTATGAAGGCTTCAAAGACGGCCGGACATTTGAAGAGACCGAAAAAACCGAAAACCACACCATGAAAATCGGCCAGGGATCGATAACCGAGGACTTCGACCAGGCGCTTATCGGCATGAAGCCGGGGGAATCCAAGGAGTTTGCCGTCCATTTTCCCGAGGACTACCACAATGCCAATCTGGCCGGCCGGGACATCACCTTTCAGGTAACATTAAAGGAGATCCGCGAAGAGATACTGCCGGAGGCCAATGACGAAATGGCCAAGGAACTCGGCAATTTCAACAGCATTGACGATCTGCGGGAGGAAATCCGGAAGAACCTGCAGCAGGGCTATGACAAGCGGTCCCACCAGGAACTGCAGGAACAGATTTTTGACAAGCTGATTACAGACCCCTTTGAGGTGCCGGAAACCCTGGTCCAGCAGGAAATAGACAACATTGTCAAGGATGCCGAACAGCAGTTTGCCAAAAACGGACTCTCCATGGAGCAGCTGGGCATGACCCGGGAGGGAATGGCCGAGCAGTACCGGGAGCTGGCGGAAAAACAGGTGCGCAGGCATTTGCTGCTCAATAAAATCATGGAGCAGGAGGGCCTCGAGATCAGCGACGAGGAACTGGAAGCCGAGTACCAGCGCTTTTCGGAAACCATGGGGCAGCCGGCCGATGTCATCAGGTCCTATTACCAGCAGAGCCCGGAGCAGCTGGACGCCTTCAAGCACGCCCTACTTGAAAAAAAGGCAATTGATCTTATAATTAATCATGCAACGATAGAAAACGTGCCACCCGAGGAGACAGGAACCTCGGAAACCACCGAAGAAAATGCAGATACCAATGCATAAGGAGGGATACAGTGCCTCTAATCCCAATGGTCGTTGAACAAACCAGCAAAGGGGAGCGCGCCTATGACATTTATTCGCGGCTGCTCAAAGACCGGATTGTCATACTCGGCACCCCGGTCAACGACGAGATCGCCAATCTGTTGATTGCCCAGATGCTTTTCCTGGAATCCGAGGATCCGGACAAGGACATCAACTTCTACATCAATTCCCCCGGAGGCTCGGTTACATCAGGAATGGCGGTATACGACACGATGCAGTATATCAAGCCCGATATTACCACGGTGTGCATCGGGCAGGCCGCAAGCATGGGAGCGCTGCTGCTCGCAGCCGGCTCGCAGGGCAAACGCTACACCCTCCCCAATGGCCGCATCATGATCCATCAACCCATGGGCGGCATTCAGGGGCAGGCATCAGATATCAAAATCCAGGCAGAGGAGATCATCCGCCTGCGATCAAAACTGAACCAGATACTTGCTTATCACACCAAACAGGATCTGCAGCAGATTGAAAAGGACACGGATCGTGACTTTTTCATGACCGGCGATGAAGCAAAAAATTATGGTTTAATTGATCATGTGATCTATAATCGGGACGACCTCGATAAGATCACTGAAACGGAGGAATAGTATGTCTGGCAAAAACGATGACAGCAATGAAAATCTGTTCTGCTCGTTCTGCGGCAAAAACCAGCAGGAAGTCAAAAAACTGATAGCCGGTCCTGCTGTCTATATATGTGACGAGTGCATCCAGCTCTGCAGCGAAATCATTGAAGAAGAAAACATCAAAGACGCCGACGTGGGCAACCGGGTGATGACTCCTTCGGAGATCACGGAAAAACTGGATGAATACGTGATCCAGCAGGATCTGGCCAAAAGGATTCTCTCAGTGGCCGTGCACAATCATTACAAGCGGCTGGAATCCTCAGTCTCTACCGACGACGTGGAGATCCACAAAAGCAACATTATGATGATCGGCCCGACCGGCTGCGGAAAAACCCTGCTTGCCCAGACGCTGGCCCGGTTCCTCAATGTTCCCTTTACCATAGCGGATGCCACCAGCCTCACCGAGGCCGGATACGTGGGCGAGGACGTGGAAAACATCGTGCTGGCCCTTCTCCAGAATGCGGACTACGACGTGGAAAAGGCCCAGCGGGGCATCGTCTATATCGATGAAATTGATAAAATCGCACAGATGTCGGACAACCCCTCCATTACGCGGGATGTATCCGGCGAGGGCGTGCAGCAGGCGCTTCTCAAAATCATTGAGGGCACAACGGCAAGCGTCCCGCCCAAGGGAGGACGCAAGCATCCGCAGCAGGATTTTGTAAAGGTGGATACCACCAATATCCTGTTCATATGCGGGGGGACCTTCAACGGGCTGGAGCAGATTATCCGCAAGCGCATCGGCTCCAAGGCCATGGGATTCGGCGCCAACATCCAGAGCCCCAGTTCGCAGACCACCAGCGAAATCTTCAAGCAGGTGGAGACCGAGGACCTCATCAAATACGGACTGATCCCCGAGTTTGTGGGGCGTCTCCCGATTGTAGCCACACTGCAGGACCTGGATGAAGCAGCCCTTATCAAGATCCTGACAGAGCCCAAAAATGCGCTTGTCAAACAGTTCAAGAAGCTCTTCGAGATCGAGGGGGTCAACCTGCGGTTTACCGACAGCGCCCTTGCAGCGATCGCCCGCGAGAGCATGAAACGCAATGCCGGAGCGCGCGGGCTTCGGGCGATACTTGAGAACACAATGCTCAACATCATGTACGACCTGCCCTCCATCGGCGGCGTCAAGGAATGTGTTGTCGGCGAGGAGGTGGTGGTCAATCGTGAAGACCCGATCCTTCTCTACGAACAGCCCAAAAAACAGGCATAATCTTTCTGATGACCAGCCGGCGCCGCAGCCGGGCGCCGGCTGGCCCTCGACCTGCCGAAGACCTGTGCTTCCGGAACAGCTGCCTTTTATTTTCTGTTAATACAAAAAGATAGTGATATTGCCATGACAAAAGAGAGCCATACATATCAGGATATGCACATCCCCCCCCCTGCGGAGATGCATCTTCCGCTGCTGCCGCTGCGGGACGTGGTGGTTTTCCCCCACATGATCTCGCCCCTGTTTATCGGAAGGGCCAAGTCCATCAGCGCCATTTCCGAGGCCATCAACCAGGAGGACAAGTACATCCTTCTGGCCACACAGTCGGATCCGGGAAAGGAAAATCCCACCCCCAATGACATCCGGAAAATCGGGACGGTGGCAAAAGTGCTGCAGATGCTGCGCCTGCCCGACGGCACGGTAAAAACCGTAGTGGAAGGCAAATTCCGGGGACGGATTCTGGACTTCCTTCCCAATGAAGGGTTTTTTGAGGTCTCCGCAGAGCCCATCAGTGAACCGGAAATCGGGGAGAATGAAAAAGAGGCGTTTTTCCGTAACATTTTGAAATCATTCGAGGAATACGCAGAGCTGAACAAAAACATCTCCAAGGAAACCACGGAAAACATCACCAGCATCGTTGATCCCACAGAGCTTCTGTATACGATAGCCGCCCAGTTTTCCTTTAAAACAAAAGAAAATCAGTATCTTCTGGAAACCCCTTCCCTGGAGGAGCGCCTCTCCCATCTGCTGCAGCTGATCCAGGATGAAATCGTCATCCTCAAGACCGATCAGAAGATCAAAAAACGCATCAAGAACCAGATGGAGCAGAGCCAGAAGAACTACTACCTCAACGAGCAGATGCGCGCCATCAAAAAGGAGATGGGCGCAGACGACAGCGAGGGCGACGAGGTAAAGGAGCTGGAAAAGCGGGTCAAAAAGAAAAAAATGTCCAAAGAGGCCGCGGCCAAGGCCCGCCAGGAGCTAAAGAAGCTCAAGATGATGACGCCCATGTCCGCGGAAGCCACCGTGGTGCGCAACTACATCGAGTGGCTGATCAATCTGCCCTGGTATAACAAGAGCAAAACCACCCGTGATATTGAAAAAGCCGAACAGATCCTGGAAGAAGACCACTACGGGTTAAAGCGGCCCAAGGAGCGAATCCTTGAGTACCTGGCGGTGCAGACCCTGATGAAAAAGATCAAGGGCCCGATTCTCTGTCTCGTAGGGCCGCCCGGCGTGGGCAAGACTTCGCTTGCCAAGTCGGTTGCCCGGGCCACCGGCCGTGAATTTGCCCGTCTCTCGCTCGGCGGTGTACGGGATGAAGCGGAAATCCGGGGGCACAGGCGTACCTATATCGGAGCGCTGCCGGGAAAAATTATCCAGTCGCTTCGCAAAGCAGGGGTCAACAACCCGGTTTTCTGCCTGGACGAAGTGGACAAGATGAGCATGGACTTCCGGGGCGACCCCTCTGCGGCCCTGCTGGAGGTTCTGGACCCGGAACAGAACTTCAGCTTCAATGACCACTACCTGGACGTGGAATACGACCTCTCGGATATCCTTTTCATCACCACGGCCAATACGCTGCCCGATATTCCCCTGCCCCTGCAGGACCGCATGGAAATCATCCGCCTGCCCGGCTACACGGAAGTGGAAAAATACAACATCGCGGAGAAATTCCTGGTTCCCAAGCAGGTCCGGCAGAACGGGCTGCAGGAGGAAAACACCAGGTTTTCGAAAAATGCGATCTATTCCATCATCCGCGACTACACCCGCGAGGCCGGGGTCAGAAACCTGGAGCGCGAAATCGCCTCGATCTGCAGGAAAATCGCCCGACAGGTCCTCAAGGAGAACTCCGACAAGCCTGTGCGCGTTACGGAGAAATCCGTGGAAAAATACCTGGGTCCGCCCCAGTACCGCTTCAGCCAGATCGAGAACAAGGATCAGGTGGGCATTGTCACCGGCCTGGCCTGGACCCAGTTCGGAGGCGAGCTGCTTTCCATCGAAAGTGTCATCATGCCGGGAAAGGGCGAATTCAGTGTGACCGGGAAACTGGGCGATGTCATGAAGGAATCGGCCCGCGCAGCGATCAGCTACGTACGATCCCGGACAGACCAGTTCAAAATTGACCAGGATTTTCAGGAAAAAACCGACATCCACATCCACGTGCCGGAGGGGGCCACCCCCAAGGACGGTCCCTCGGCGGGTATTGCCATGTGCGTCTCCATCATCTCCGCCCTGACCAAGCTGCCGGTGAACCGCAATGTTGCCATGACAGGAGAAATCACGCTGCGGGGACGGGTGCTCCCCGTCGGCGGCTTGAAGGAAAAAATCCTGGCAGCCCACAGGGGCGGCATCAAACAGGTATTGATACCGGCGGAAAATGAAAAGGATATCAAGGAGATTCCGCAGAGTGTCGCCAAACAGCTGAAAATCCTGCCGGTGGAGCACATGGATGAGGTGGTCAGGCATGCCATTCTGGTCAAGGAAGGCGAATCTCCCTATTCGGAGGAGCACCAGCAGTTTCTGGCTGAAAACACCGGCACCACCGGGCCCCGGCCGCTTCCGGCCGGGATGAAACATTGAGCAAATTTTATTATCCCGGCTTTTTAAGCTTGACAGCCGTGGGCTGGGCTGTTAAATAGCATAATTCGTTACGGGCGGATAGCTCAGTTGGGAGAGCGACGGCCTTACAAGCCGTAGGTCACAGGTTCGAGCCCTGTTCCGCCTACCAGTTCTTTCATAGCCAACATTCGGGGGCGTAGTTCAGTTCTGGTTAGAACGCCGGCCTGTCACGCCGGAGGTCGCGAGTTCGAGTCTCGTCGCTCCCGCCACTTATGAAAAGGGGCCTCAGAGAGAATCTGGGGCCCCTTTTTTTGCCGGCAGAGCACCCCAGCGCAGGGCTTTTCCCTGAAAAAATCCCGCCCCGGGAAGCCGGGAGCTTTTGGCGGCGGCATCATTATTAAGAAAACTGCAACCATTGATGCACTCGTAAAAAGCGGTTTATTCCGCTGGCACGGAACTTTTGCAGAAAGTAACGGAAAGTTATGGTCTAAAGCTATGGTCTATTTTATAAGGTCATACCCGGTATTTACCCCGAGGCCTGTCGCACCTTGTGCTATC
>CAZWNV010000047.1:0-17353 GCA_964635265.1 uncultured Desulfobacteraceae bacterium | reverse complement strand
CCTTTCCCTTTCCCGCCACCCCTGCTTTGACAGCCTGTCCGCCTATGAATACGTGGTGGATTCCGACGGATATGAGAATCCGGTGGAGGTGGACATCTATGAAGAGCTGCAAGGGCAGGCGTCTGACGGGCTGTATCTCGGCATGGACATCGGCTCCACAAGCACCAAGGCGGTCTGGCTCAGCCGGGACAGGCGGGTGCTTGCCGGGTTCTACACCCGTACAGCAGGCCGGCCGGTGGACTCCATGCGCGGTGTGCTGGCCGCCATGGACGACCTGATCAGCAAGCGCGATCTGGATGTCCGGATTCTGGGGGCCGGCACCACTGGTTCCGGCCGCAGGTTCGTGGGCCGGATTATCGGGGCGGACATGATTATAGACGAAATTACCGCCCATGCCCGGGCCGCCTGCGAACTCAATCCGGATGTGGACACCATTATCGAGATCGGCGGACAGGATTCCAAGTTTACCACGCTCCAGGACGGCCGGGTCACCCGCTCGATTATGAACACGGTTTGCGCAGCCGGGACCGGCAGCTTCATCGAAGAGCAGGCCCGGAAACTCGGATGCCCGCTGTCCCGGTATTCTGAACGGGCGGAGCAGGTATGGTCTCCGGCGGCAAGCGACCGATGCACGGTGTTTATGGAGCGCGACATCAACTATTACCTGAGCCGGGGCTACAGCGTGGATGAGGTGCTGGCAACCGCGCTGCATTCCGTGCGGGAGAACTACCTGGCAAAGGTCGCCGAACCCCGGAGCATCGGGGACGTAATTTTTTTCCAGGGGGCAACGGCCAAAAACCGGGCCCTGGTGGCGGCTTTCGAGCAGAAGCTCGAAAAGCCCATTCTGGTTTCGCGTTTTTGCCATTTGACCGGTGCCATGGGAGTGGCCCTCCACCTGCTGGATGAGGGCATCGAGCATTCGGACTTCCGGGGGATTTCGCTTTGCCGGTGGCGGATTCCCGTGCGAAAGGAAGTCTGCAGCTACTGCACCAATCACTGCAAGATCACTATCGCGGAAATGCCCGACGGCCCTGTTGCTTTTGGCTTTCTATGCGGACGCGATTACAATACCAGGCGTTTTGTCGACAACAATACCTCCGGGTTCGATTTGATACGCACCAGGAGACGGCTTTTCCGTTTTGTTCCGCCGGAGGAGCGGCAAAGTCCTGTTACCGTGGGCATTCCCGCTGCCCTCTATCTCTATGAGGATCTCGAGTGCTGGCAGCGGTTTTTTGCCGCCTTCGGCATCCGCACGATTACCAGCGAGGGCGTGGAGGATGCGGTCAAAACCGGGAAAAAGTATACGGGGGCGGAGTTCTGCGCTCCCATCTCCGCTCTTTACGGACATGTCTGCTGGCTTCTGGACAGGGCGGACTATATTTTCATGCCCTATTACCTGGACAACAAGGAGAAAGGAGGGGCTGCACGGCGCCAGTACTGCTATTATTCCCAGTTCGTCCCCTCATTGGTCTCCGGACTGGGAGCTGACAACGAGCGCTTTCTGCGGCCCGTGGTAAAATACATCTATTCCAGCCTGCACGACCGAATGCAGCTCTACCGGATGTTACGGAGGATCACCGGACGCCGCCTGCATTTTCTGGATGTCGCCCGCGCCCTGGAGAGCGCTTTTTCCCATAAAAGCCGGGCGCTGATGGAGCTGCGCCGCATCTACCGGCAGGAGCTTGCAAAAAGCGAAGATATCAGCGTGGTTTTGCTTGGCCGGCCCTACACCGTGCTGGCGCCGGCCATGAACAAGGGGATTCCTTCCATTTTCGGCGCTTTCGGCGTCAAGGCCTTTTTTCAGGATATGCTGCCCCCGGGCCAGGATCCGGATAAAGACGGGGATCCGGAAATTGCCCCGCTTCTTGAAGATGTGCACTGGAATTATGCCGCCCGGATCATTGCCGCGGCAGCGGAGGCGGCCCGGACCCCGGGAGTTTATCCGGTTTTTGTCACATCCTTTAAATGTGCGCCGGATGCGTTTGTAAAGGATGTGATCAAGGATATCATGGCGGCCGGCAGAAAACCGTATCTGGTGCTGGAGTTGGATGAACACGACTCCAGTGTGGGTTATGAAACCCGGATTGAAGCGGCCATCCGGGCCTTCCGCAATCATTACAGCCTTGCGGGCTCCCGGCAAAAAGAGCAGCACTCCCAGAGCCTTGCCCATCTCAACCGTGGCCAAAACCCCGGGCTTACGGATAAAACCCTTGTGCTTCCCAACTGGGATCCCATCACCTGCCGGCTTCTGGTGGCGAACCTGCGCCGGGAAGGAGTGGACGCCCGGCTGATGGAGCAGACACCGGAGATGGTGCAGCAGAGCATGAGCCTGAACAGCGGGCAGTGCATTCCGTTAAACGTGATCGTGCAGGGCTATGTCGACTGCCTCCGCAAACAGGATCTGGACCCGGCCAAATCGCTTCTCTGGATGGGCAAATCCGAGATTGCCTGTCATTTGGGCCTGTATCCCTATGAGATGCAGCAGATGCTCAACCGCTACTCCGGACGGATGCGGCAGACCGGTGTGTACGCGGGCCCCCTGTCCTTTACGGACATCTCTCTGCGGGCTGCCATCAATACCTATTTCGCCTTTATGTTTGGCGGGATGCTGAGAAAGCTTATCTGCAGGGTCCGGCCCTATGAAACCGTTAAAGGCGTTACCGATCAGGTGGCAGAGCAGTCCCTGGAGGTGTTCTGCCAGGCGTTTGCCGGGCATTTGTCCAAGGAGGATGCGGCCGCTGACGTGGTCGGCCGGTTCGAACAGATCCCGGTTCAGCCCGAGAAACGGCCCCGCGCTGCGATATTCGGCGACCTTTTCGTGCGCGACAATCCGGTGATGAACCAGGATCTGCTGCGTTTTATCGAGGCCTGTGGAGGCGAGGCCATTACCACGCCCTATACAGACTATGTCAAGATGATCGCCCGCAGCTATTTCCGCAAATGGTTCACCGAAGGACGTTATTTGGAGGTTTTTCGCTCCAAGACCCTGCTGATGTGGCTGGCGCATATGGAAAAAACCTATTTCCGCTGCTTCAACCGGATTCTGGATGAGCAGGAACCCGGCTACGATGCGCCGCCCGAGAAAATCCTCGCCCCGTATCGCATGATCGCCGAGCAGACCGGCGAATCCATGGACAACATTCTAAAAATTTATTATTTGACAAAGCATTATCCGGACCTCTCGCTGTTTATTCAGACCAGCCCTGCGCTTTGCTGCCCCTCGCTGGTTACCGAGGCCATGTCCGCGGGAATAGAGGCGCATACAGGCATCCCGGTTGTATGCCTGACCTATGACGGTACCTGGGAGGAGAAGAACCCGGCCATTATTCCCTATCTTCGTTTTCCCCGCAGCCGGGCCGGTGAAGGCGGCGAAGACAGACGCCTGACAGGTGCCAGCTGATTTTCCGGGAAAGCCGATTCTCTTGGAGAACGGGCGGCTTCGGCTTGATTCGTGCCCGCCGCCTGATTATATTACTCCTGTTTTCCTGCTGCCGGGCGGCGCCGGCAGTAGAAACCAGGGCCGAAACCGGGTGCGGGGCCCGGCACTGGAAATTGTGATTCGGTTGGAGTTTTTATGCGATGGATTCCGTGGCGGTTTATCACCAAGCGGGCAGCCCGGGCCTACGGGGTGCTCGATCCGGTCACCTTTCTGGCGAGGCTGCGCCGTTTTTCCCAGCCCTCCGAGGTCCAGGAGCCCATTGAGCTGCTGCGGGCCGGTATCCTTTTTCATGCCAGGGGGCTTATCAATACAAAGGCCATTCAGCACAATCTGGACTGGGTCTGGCCCTACTGGGTCGAGCGGCAGTTCAATCCTGCGGACCACTCCTTTATTCCGAGGGCCTTTTCTTTCAGCCATGTCAATTTAACGCATCGCAACTGGACAGCCGTCGGGCATCCGGAGCTTCCGGTCTACCCCATTGTCGATCCGCGCGGGCTGGTAACCCCCCTTCATGACGGATGGTCCGTGGATTTCTGGTTTATGCGGGAGGATGGAGAGTTTCTGCTGCCCTCGCGGCTGGACACGGTGGTGCAGGAACTGCGGATAACACCCAATCTCTGCATATATACAGAAGCAGAGAGAGAAGGGATGTCGGTAGCCTCCGAGGTCTGGCTGGAAACGGTGAAAAAGGTGCCCGAGCTCCATATGCGGGTGACGGGTGCAGCAGATGCCCCGGGATGGCTGGTGGCCGCGTTGAGGCCCTACAACCCGGAGGGCATTCAGTTTATCGAAAAAATTGCAAACGACGCGGAAGGCTCCGGCTGGCTGGTTGACAGGCGGTATATGCTGCGTTTTGGAGAGGCGGCCGATCGGATTTTGTTTTCTGACTACGATGCGGGCGATGTTATTCACTACCTGCAGAGACCGGGCTGGCAGGATAACGGGGCTTGCCGGGTGGGAATGGCCACTGGCGCGGCCCTGTTTGCCGTCAATGCCGATCGGGCCCGCACTGTGGAGCTGCGGATGTCGCTGGGAAGCGAGCTGCCGCGGCGGCATCTGTTCTGCGGTGCATCCGCTGATGCGGCCTGGAGCGACTGCCTGCCGGGCGGAGGAATGGCAGCACTGCGCATACCGGATGCAAAGATGCAGTTTCTCTATGATGCGGCGCTGCGCAGCCTGCTGCTTCTGTCCGCCCGCGAGATCGTGCCCGGTCCCTATACCTACAAGCGCTTCTGGTTCCGCGATGCATGCCTCATGCTCAACGCCCTGATGAGCGTTGGCGGTGTGCAGCGGGCCTATGGCATCCTGGACACCTTCCCCGCCCTCCAGAAGGTCAATGGCTATTTCCAATCCCAGGAAGGCGAGTGGGACTCCAACGGACAGGTACTCTGGATTATGGAACGCTTTCTGCGCCTGTCCGGACAGGCTCCGAACAATCGGTGGCTGCGTTCCATTTACAAGGGGGTCCAGTGGATCAGGAACAAGCGCGTGCCGAAGGATGCCCAGGCCCCTCATGCCGGTCTTTTTCCGGCAGGATTCAGCGCCGAGCACTTAGGCCCCAATGATTATTATTACTGGGATGACTTCTGGGGTGTGGCCGGGCTGCGGGCGGCTGCAAAAATCGCCGCAATGGCAGGTTCCCGGCGCAGGGAGGATATCCTGGCCGAGGCCGGGGATTTTGAGGCCGCCATCTGGAGAAGTCTGGAATCGGTCTCCGGCGAGCAGGGCTGGTACGCAATTCCCGCCAGCCCTTACCGCCGCATGGATGCCGGGGCGGTGGGCTCCATGGTGGCGGACTATCCCCTGCAGCTCACCGCTGCCGATGATGCCCGGATCGGCCGTACCCTGGAGTTTCTGCTGGAGAATTGCTTCTATAAGGGAGCCTTTTTTCAGGATATGATTCATTCCGGTATCAATATCTATTTAACCCTGGATATCGCACAAACCCTTTTGCGGCGGGGGGATACGCGTTTTCGGGAATTGATCCGGGCCTGTGCGGATATGGCTTCCCCGACCGGGCAGTGGCCGGAGGCCATTCATCCCATCACCGGAGGCGGCTGCATGGGCGACGGGCAGCATGGCTGGGCGGCTGCGGAATGGGTCATGATGATGCGAAACCTTTTCGTGCGTGAGGAAGGCTGCAGGCTCGTGCTGGGAGAAGGAATATTCCCCGAATGGCTCCGGACCGGTGAGATGATTGGGTTTGGGCCCACGCCTACGCCCTGGGGATTCGTCAGTGTCGATTTTACTGCAGAGCAGAGAGGCCTGTGGGTGAACCTGGATATTGAGCAGGAGAAGCCGGAGCGGCAGCCCGAGGCAACAGTTCTGGCAGTGCCCGGCTATCAGGAGCGGCGTATTTGCGGTGCAGTGCGAGAGAGCTTTTTCCTGGAGAGTCTTCATTCATGAAAATCTGTATGTTTACCAATACCTATCTTCCCCATGTAGGGGGAGTTGCCCGTTCCGTAGCCAATTTTACCGAGGACCTCAGGGAGCTCGGGCATCAGGTCCTGGTTGTGGCGCCGACCTTTCCGGATCGCAAGCCCGGCCAGGATATGGACGCGGTGCTGCGGGTTCCGGCCCTGCAGAATTTCAATGGCAGCGATTTTTCCGTCCGGATACCGCTGCCCTTTATTATCAATGAGCGCATTGATGCGTTTCAGCCGGATATCATCCACAGCCACCACCCGTTTCTGCTGGGCGACGCAGCCATGCGCACGGCTTACCGCAGAAATCTTCCCCTGGTATTTACCCATCATACGCTCTACGAAGAGTATACCCATTACGTGTCCAACAATTCGCTCATCATGAAGCGTTTTGCCATCAAGCTCTCCACGCAGTACGCCAACCTGTGCTGCCGGGTGGTGGCACCTTCGGAGAGCATCAGCCGGCTGATCGCAAGCCGCGGGGTCACGCGGCCCATAGAGGTGATCCCTACAGGTATTGCCTTCTCCCTTTTCAGCCGGGGAGAGGGCAGGCGGTTTCGCAAGGCATGGAACATCCCCGGGGATGCCCGGGTTATTGGGCATCTCGGCAGACTGGCACCGGAGAAAAACCTGGAGTTTCTCGCAGGGGCTGTGGCTGCTGCAATGCAGGCGGACAGCCGGCTTTGGTTCCTGGTGGTGGGAAGTGGCCCGAGCGATGGGGATATTCGCAGCCGTCTCAACAGCGCGGGGGTTTCCGAGCGCCTGGTGATGCCGGGTAAGCAGACAGGACAGGATTTGTGCGATGCCTATCACGCCATGGATCTGTTTGCATTCGCCTCCATGTCCGAGACCCAGGGGATGGTCATGGCAGAGGCCATGGCCGCGGGGGTGCCTGTCGTGGCGCTGGATGCCCCGGGCGCCCGGGAGGTGGTTGCAGACGGGGAAAACGGGAGGCTGCTGCCCGCATCAGCCGACACGAGAGCTTTTGCCGAAGCCCTTTCCGCCTATTTTACCGGAGCATACCCCGCAGAAGGCAAAGCATGGCCGGAGGGCGCAAGAGAGACGGCCAAGGCGTTTTCCCGGCAAAACAGCGCCCGCAAAATGAGTGAACTGTATAAGCAAATCGCTGCAGAGGGTGCCGTGCAGCTGCAGAATCCGCTGGCAGATGCGCTGCTTCCGTGGGAGAGTCTCCAGCGAACGGTAAAGGCGGAATGGGACCTTTTGTCCCAGAAAGCCACGGCCCTTGTGAAAACGGTGCAGCCGAAAATCGGAGCGGAGAAAGAGGAGTGATGCGCTGAGGCGCTGCGTTCCCGCACGCGGATCCCGGGCCGATTGGAAATGCTATGAAAGAGCTTCTTGGCAGCAGGCTGTTCAGGCGCCCCTGGCTGGCCGCGGGGATTGCCCTTGCAGCGCTTGTATGTGTTGGGCTGGCGGGCTATGCTTTGCTCCGTGGGGATCTGCTCGCCCAGGCCACGCAAATGATCGACCAAAACACCCCGGTTCCGCTGTTTCTGCTGTTGATGGTGGTGCTGCCCCTGGTCGGTATGCCGATGAGCGTTTTTATTTTCGTGCTGGGGGTAAAATTCGGCGCTGTTTACGGGATCCTGATTCTTGCGGGGATTATGCCGGTTCATATGCTGGTCTCCTTTTTTGTTGCCCGCCTGGTCCGGCAGCCCCTGCTGGCCTTTTTGGTGGACCGGCGCAACTATCGCATTCCCGAGGTTCCGGGCGGAAAGATGCTCCTTTTTTCCTTTTTGTTCCTGGCCGCCCCTGTTGTTCCCTATGCTGCCAAAAATTATATTCTGCCCCTGGCCGGAGCGCCGTTTCGCTATTGTATGTGGATGAACTGGACGGTGCAGGGAGCCCTGGCCGTTCCCTTTGTCTTCCTGGGAAAATCCGCGGCGGATATGAATGCTCTTGTCTTCGGCATTACCCTGGCGGTGCTGGCGGTCCTGTTTGTGCTGCTCCGGTGGCTCCGGCGCTGGTATGAGGCCCTGCAGTAAAGCGATGGCAGGCAGAAAATTTTTTTTTGAACAGGATCATGGGTTGAATTATATTGTTTTTTAACATATGCTCATAAATTTGCATTGCTTTGGTGCCGTGCGGGCCTTTGGCCTATGCTACCGGGAAAACCGCGCACGGTACCGGCCGCTACTATATAAGAAAGGTCAGGGTGATTGTTTTATGAGTGAACATAAAGTGCATTTTCTTCCACATGAAAGAGAAATTACGGTCGAAGACGGTGAATCCGTTATTCGGGCCGCCATGGAGGCGGGCGTCCATATCAATGCCTCCTGCGGCGGCGAAGGGGTATGCGGCAAATGCCGGGTGCTGATAGAAGAAGGCGAGGTCGATGGCGGCATAACCGAGAAGCTGAGCCAGCAGGACGTGGACAAGGGCTATCGTCTGGCCTGCCAGGCCAGCGTAAAAAGCGATGTCACCGTGCGGGTTCCGATTGAATCCGAGATTGATGCCAGCGTGTTAAACCGCCTGGCCACGCCCCGCAAGACCGCGAAAATCCGCGAGATCAACCTTGATGACCTCAAAGAAAAAGGCCTTTTTATCCCTCCGGTGGAGAAGAAGTACCTGGAACTGCCGGAGCCCAGCCACGAGGATAATACCGCGGATGTCTCGCGCATTGTGCAGAACTTGAGAACCAAGCACGGGGAGCACCGGCTGGAGTTTGATCTCTCGGTGATCCGCAAGATACCGGATATTCTGCGGGAGGCGGATTTCAAGGTCACTGTAAATATCGCCCGCGCCGTGCGGGAAGAGGGGAAAAACCGCGTCATTAACATTGAACCCGGCGATACCACGGACCGAAACTATGCCATTGCCATTGATATCGGCACAACTACGGTTTATGGGCAGATGGTGGACCTGATTTCCGGCGAGGTCCTGGCCCAGTACGGGGATTTTAACCTGCAGATGAGCTACGGCGAGGATATCATTACCCGTATTGTTTACGCAGAAAAGGGAAACGGACTGGAGGTTCTCCAGCAGAAGGTGATCGAGACCATTAACGGCATTATTGAGAAGATCGCCAAGCGCTCCAAGGTGGCGCTCGATGAGGTCTCCACCATTACCCTGGCGGGCAATACCACCATGACGCAGTTGTTTTTGAAGATTAACCCGCGCTATATCCGCAGGTCTCCTTTTGTCCCGGCAGCAACCCTGTATCCCCCCTTCAGTGCCCCCGATATCGGGTTGAACCTGCCCGCTCACGTGACCGCCCTGGTCTACCCCCAGGTGTCCAGCTACGTGGGCGGCGACATCGTGGCCGGTATCATGGGCTCGGGCATGGCCCATGAAGAGCCGCTGACCCTGTTTATGGATATCGGCACCAATGCTGAGATCGTGATCGGTAACAAGGATTGGCTGATCTGCGCAGCCGGTTCGGCCGGCCCCGCCTTTGAGGGCGGCGGCATCAAGCTGGGCATGCGGGCGGCCAAAGGGGCCATTGAAGATGTCTCCATTGATCCGATCACCTATGAGCCGATGAATCTGACGATTGGAAATGAACGGCCCAAGGGAATTTGCGGCAGCGGTCTGATCACCGCGGTGGCCACCATGTTTGAAATGGGCATCATCGACAACCGGGGCAAGTTTAATATGGACCTGGATACCCCGCGCATCCGGGAGTGCGAGGACGGCCATGAATTCGTGCTGGCCTGGAAGGATATGACCAGCATCGACCGGGATGTGGTGCTCACCGAGATTGATATTGACAATCTGATCCGTGCAAAGGGCGCCATGTACAGCGGATGCATGACGCTTTTGAGCGAGATCGGCCTGAGCATCCATGACATTGAGCGCATCATTCTCTCCGGGGGATTCGGCAGCTACATCGACCTGGAGAAAACCATGACCATAGGCCTGCTGCCGGAAATTGACCCGGAGAAGGTAACTTTTATCGGAAACGGCGCCCTCCTCGGCGCCCGAATGAGCGCGTTGACCAACCGGATCCGCCGTGATGTCACGGAAACGCTGGCCCGGATGACCAACTTTGAGCTCTCTGAAACCAACTCTTTTATGGACAATTTTATGGCTGCGATGTTTTTGCCGCATACGGATCTGGAACTGTTCCCAAAGCTAAAGCAGCGGCTGGAGAACCGGCAGAAAGCGGATAGAGATGGATGACACCATATAAGGGGGGGGCCTGCAGCCCGCGGAAACGGCAAAAAAATCTCCCCTTGTTGTTGACAAAAACGAATTTTTACTATTAAATAAAATCTTTTGGTGAGAATAGAAATCCGTCTGTGGAAGGGGATGGATTTTTAGTAAACAAGGGCAGTTATAGTAGAGGCGAATTATTTGGGTAGACAGGGTTTGGATCGGTTGAATATAGGCAACAACTATTGCTTGGACTAAAAGGAGGTTCACATTGGGCTTTGAAATCGAGAAAGAAAGTTATGCAGGAAGCATAAAGCCGATAACGATCGGCAAGGGCGACAAGGCGGTGACCGTCGGTGGGAGCACCTGTCCACCGTTTCACTTGTTTGAAGGCGATATGCCCAACAAGCCCAAGGTTGCAATGGAGGTCTGGGATATAGAGCCGGATGACTGGCCGGAAGCGGCAAAAGCGCCGTTTCAGGATGTCCTCAATGATCCGGCCGCCTGGGCGAAAAGATGCGTGGAGCAATTCGGCGCGGAAATCATTGTGCTGCAGATGAAAAGCACGGATCCCAACGATCAGGATACCAGTCCGGAAGAAGCAGCCAAAATCGTGAAAAATGTGTTGGGGGCTATTAATGTGCCCCTGGTGGTATGGGGGACAGCCAACAACCAGAAGGACGAACAGGTGCTGAAGAAAATCTCCGAGGAATGCGAAGGAGAGAACCTCTCGCTGGCCCCGGTGGAAGAGGACTGCCACAAGGGGGTTGGCGCCAGCGCTCTGGGCTATGGGCATACGGTCGTGGCTTCCTCCCCGATTGACGTTAACCTGGCCAAGCAGGTCAATATTCTGCTGGAGAATCTGGGCCTGCCCACCGAACGCATGATTATCGATCCCACCACCGGCGGCCTGGGATACGGCATGGAATATTCCTATTCCGTAATGGAGCGCCTGATTCTGGCCGCGCTTACCCAGGGCGACGACAAGCTGCAGCTGCCGATGATCAACAACCTGGGCAACGAAATCTGGCGCTGCAAAGAGGCCAAGGATACGGTGGAAAGCGCTCCGGAACTGGGCGACCCGGAACGCCGCGATATCCTGATGGAGGTTGTTGGGGCGGTCAGCTACTTGATTGCCGGCTCCGACATCCTGATCCTGCGGCATCCCGAAGCGGTACGCCTGGTGAAGGCCTACATTGATCTGATGATAGACGGCGGCAGCGCCGAGGGCATTGCGCCGATTGAGAAGCGCCTCCAGGATGTGGACATCGATTTTGCTGCAAGGGCTCCGGAACCTGACCTGTCGATGGAAGAGGAGAAAAAGCCGGCCGCGAAGAAGGAAGAAAAACCGGCTGCCAAGGAAGAGGCCGCACCCAAGAAGGAAGCTGCCAAGAAAGAGGAAAAACCGGCTGCCAAGAAGGAGGAGCCCAAGAAAGAGGAACCCAAGAAAGCTGAGAAACCGGCTGCCGAAGAAAAGCCCAAGGCCGAAGAAACAGCGGAGAGCAAGGCAGCGGCCGAGGCCAAGGCCAAGGAGGAGGCTGAGGCCAAGAAGAAGGCCGAAGAGGAAGAGGCCAAGAAGAAGGCCGAAGAAGAGAAGAAAAAGGCCGAGGAAGAGAAAAAGAAGAAAGAGGAAGAAGAGGCTGCCAAGAAAAAGGCCGCAGAAGAGGCTGAGAAGCAGAAGGCAGCGGAAGAGCGGGCCAAGCGCGAGGCGGAAGAGCAGGCTATAAGAGATAAGCGGGCCAAGGAGCGCGAAGAGCTCGAGAAAAAGCGCCAGGCCGAGCGGTCTGCGGAAACGGTTTCCAAGACGCCTGCGGCAGAGCAGAAAGATGATCTGCAAAAAATTGTCGAGATGCTCGACCGTGTGCATCGGCGCGTATAGCAATCCATCGATTTGTAAATATAAGGTAAAAAGCCGATAGACAAGCTTTTGCCAGGGCTTTTTGCCGAAACTGGAAACAAGAGGAGGAACCTCTGATGGCAGAAGAAAAAGAAAGCAAAGAGAAAAAAGCCAAAGTTTGTGATCCGCTGCAGGCAAGCATCGATCCGGCATCGCAGCAGATGATCGCCCGCGCACAGGAGCTGGGAATTGATACCTGCTTTGATCGTGCGGAAAATTTGAAACCGTGTAATATCGGCGCCCAGGGCATTTGCTGCAAAAACTGCGCCATGGGGCCCTGCCGCCTGCCGCTGCCCAAGGGCGGCATCCAGGGCGAAGATACCCGAAAGGGCATTTGCGGGGCCACGGCCAACACCATCGCCGCCCGGAATTTTATCCGCATGGTCGCCGGCGGCGCGGCCGCTCACTCCGACCATGGCCGCGGCGTGGCGGAGGTTTTCCTCTCTGCGGCACGCGGGGAGAATGACGACTACAAGATCAAAGATACAATCAAGCTCAAGGCGGTGGCCGAGGCGCTCGGCGTGGAAACCACCGTTGAGGTGGACGGGGAGGTCAAGGACCGCGACATTAACGAGATCGCCGTGGAGACTGCAGAAACCGCTATAGGGGAATGGGGCAAGACGGAAGGCGAACTGATCTATGCCAAGCGGGCCCCGAAGAAGCTGTATGAAAAATGGAAGAAACTGGGTGTTCTCCCCCGCAACATCGACCGCGAAATCGTGGAGATCATGCACCGCACCCATATCGGCGTGGATCAGGACTACAAAAACCTGATCAAGCAGGGATCCCGGGCGGCCATTGCAGACGGCTGGGGCGGCTCCATGCTGGCCACCGACCTGCAGGACATCCTTTTCGGCACCCCCTATCCCGTGCAGGCGGAAGCCAACCTGGGCGTCATGAAGGAGGATCATGTCAACCTGATCCTGCATGGCCATGAGCCCATTCTCTCCGAGATGATCGTGGCAGCCGCCCAGTCCCAGGAGATGATTGATTATGCCAAGGAAAAAGGCGCCAAGGGAATCCAGATCGGCGGCATCTGCTGCACGGCCAACGAGCTGCTCCAGCGCCACGGGGTTCCGCCGGTCGGCACCTTCCTGCAGCAGGAACTGGCGATCATTACCGGCGCCTGCGATGCGATGATCGTCGACATCCAGTGCATTTTCCAGAACGTGGCCAACGTGGCCAACTGCTTCCATACCAAGCTGATCACCACCCACCCCATCGCCCGCATGGAGCAGAACAACGTCGAACACATCGAGTTTGATGAACACCATGCCATGGATGACGCCAAGAGAATCGTCCGGATGACCATCGAGAACTTTGCCAACCGCAAGCAAGAGGTCATGATTCCCCGGCAGACAGCCACCCAGGTGGCGGGCTTCGGCGTGGAATCAATCCAGTATCATCTTGGCGGCACCTTCCGCGGCACCTATTATACATTGAACGACAATATCATTAACGGCCGGATCCGCGGAATCGCAGGTGTTGTCGGCTGCAACAACGCGCGTACCAAGCACAACGAAGGCCATATCAAGGTGGTCAAAGAACTGATCAAAAACGATGTAATCGTTCTCACCACCGGTTGCAACGGCATTGCCTGCGCCATGGAAGGCCTGCTGACCCCGGAAACCGCGGGTGTCTTCTGCGGCCCCGGGCTGGCTGAGGTCTGCGAGACCGTGGGTATTCCGCCGGTGCTGCATGTGGGCTCCTGCGTGGACAACAGCCGGATCCTGCTGGCCGCCACCGAAGTGGTTGAAGCCGGCGGACTCGGCGAGGATATTTCGGATCTGCCGGCCGCAGGCAGCGCTCCGGAATGGATGAGCGAGAAGGCGGTCAGCATCGGCCACTACTTCGTATCCTCGGGCGTGTATACCGTGTTCGGCGTGACCTTCCCCACCTCCGGCGCCCCGGTATTCCAGGACTACCTGTTCAAGGAATATGAAAAACTCTACGGCGGCATGTGGGATTTTGAAAAGGATCCGGTCGCCCATGCACAGAAGATGATTGCCCATATCGACAAAAAACGCAAAGCCCTTGGCATTGACAAGGCCCGCGAACGTGTACTGATGGATATGGCGGACCGCCAGCAACTGGAAGCCTAAAGAGTCGAATTGGACCAGGATTACGAAATCCTCAACGAAGGAGGAATATATGTCTAAATTGATAGCATTTGCTGCCATTCAGGGCGGCTATAAGGTTGTGTCTTCGGTAGAGGGCGAATATGAGCGGATGCTGGAGAGCTACAGCGCGGAGACGCCGGTGGAGTTCCCCAATACCGGTTATTTTCTGCCCGTGATTTATTCGCTTACCGGCCTCAAGGTCGAGACTCTGGAGGATCTCAGGCCGCCGCTGGAGTTTGCCAAAAAGCTTCTGCCGCCCCATATCAAGGGCAGGCATCATCTGCCCTATCTTGGCCCCCTTCTGGATGCCGGCATGGCGGCCATTCTCTGCTACGAGATCCGCGAGGCCCTGCGCATCGTACGCGAGCCGGATTTCTACTATCCGTACGAAGATCCGGATCTGGAAAACGGCAAGAAATGGGTGGGTCCGGCTGACGATATTATTCTGCGCAAACGCGGCGTGGAATTCGTTGACGGCTCGGCCCCGGGCTTTGCTGCCATCGTCGGTGCCGCCCCGGATTCCGAGACCGCCAAGATGATCGTGGAAGAATACCAGCGGCGCAATCTCTACATCTTCTGTGCCGCCCAGCATCATGGCACCAACATCATCGACCAGTTGATCGAGCAGGATGTCCAGATCGGCTGGAACACCCGGATCGTGCCCTTCGGACCGGATATCTCCTCGGCCGTGTTTGCCCTCGGCTTTGCCAACAGGGCGGCCATGTCCTTCGGCGGCGTGCAGCCGGGTGACTACAAAAAGATTCTCAAGTACAACAAGGACCGGATTTTTGCCTTTGTCAACGCCCTGGGCGATATCGGAACCGAATGGGGTGTTGCGGCAGCCGGGTGCGTCAACTGGGGCTTTCCCACGCTGGCGGATACGGATATTCCGGAAATCCTGCCCACCGGCATCTGTACCTATGAGCATGTGGTGGCCAATGTGCCCCATGACGAAATCGTGCAGCGCTCGGTCGAGGTACGGGGGCTCAAGGTCCAGGTTTCGGAGATCGACATCCCCTGCTCCTTCGGTCCCGCCTACGAGGGCGAGCGGGTCCGCGGAAAGGATCTGCATTCCCAGATGGGCGGCGGCAAGACCCAGTGCACCGAGCTGGCAAAGCTTGCGGACATGAAGGAAATCGAGGACGGCAAGGTGGATGTTGTCGGCAGTGATGTCACCGATATCAACGAGGGCGACACCCTGCCGCTCGGCATTTACGTCCAGATCGCCGGACGCGAGTTCCAGACGGACTTTGAGCCTATCCTGGAGCGCCAGATCCACCACCTGATCAACTATATCCAGGGCGTCATGCACATCGGACAGCGCGACATCTCCTGGATCCGGGTGAGCAAGGCAGCCGTGGAAAAGGGCTTCACCCTCAAGGATATCGGCGTTGTGCTCCATGCCAAGATGCATCAGGACTTCGGCAAGATCCTGGACAAGGTGCAGGTGACCCTCTACACCAAGAAAGAGGACGTGGACAAGCTTACCGAGCGCGCCCGCGCAGAGTACAAGCAGCGTGACGAGCGGGTGGAGAACATGCGCGACGAGGATGTGGAAACATACTATTCCTGCACCCTCTGCCAGTCCTTTGCCCCCAACCACGTATGCACGGTGAGCCCCGAGCGCACCGGCCTTTGCGGTGCCTACAACTGGATGGACTGCAAAGCTTCCTACGAGATCAATCCCACCGGTCCCAACCAGCCGATTCAGAAGGGCGAATGCCTGGACCAGCGGCTGGGACAGTGGAAAGGGGTCAACGAGTTTGTATACAAAGCATCCCGCGGCGGGGTGGATCACTACAATTTCTACTCCATTGTCCATGATCCCATGACAACCTGCGGCTGCTGCGAGTGTATCGCGGCGGTGCTTCCGACCTGCAACGGCGTGATGACGGTAAACCGCGAGTTCACCGGCGAGACTCCCTGCGGCATGAAGTTTACCACGCTTGCCGGCGTTATCGGCGGCGGTGCCACAACGCCGGGATTCGTGGGGCACTCCAAGTTCAACGTGACCCAGCGCAAATTTATCCGCGGCGACGGTCCGACCGATATGGATGAGGGCGGGGTGCTCAGACTCGTCTGGATGCCCAAGATACTCAAGGATGAGATCAAGGAGCGGCTGGATGAAAGGGCCGAGGAACTGGGCGTCCCGGATCTGTATGACAAAATTGCCGATGAGACTGTTGGCACAACGGAAGAAGAAATTCTGCCATTCCTTCAGGAAAAGGGACATCCGGCATTGAAGCTCGAATCCATCGTTGGCTGACGTATACAGCCATGCGGGGCGGCCCTTTACCGGCTGCCCCGCATGGAGCTGCAATGATTGTGTTGGCGAAGACTGAATTTGATTGAACACAGAAGGAGAGTAATATGGCATTAACCGGAATTCAGATATTTAAGCTTCTTCCGCAGACCAACTGCAAGGAGTGCGGCTTTCCCACCTGTCTTGCCTTTGCCATGCAGCTGGCATCCGGCAAGGCGGAGCTGGATGCCTGCCCCTATGTTTCGGATGAAGCAAGGGAGAAACTCGCGGAAGCTTCGGCTCCCCCCATCCTGCCGGTACAGATTGGCAAGGGCGTCCGCAAACGGACCATTGGCGGGGAAACCGTACTGTACCGCCATGAGAAAACTTTTTTCAACCAAACGGCCATTGCCGTCAAAGTCGGCTCCGACATCGCCGAGGATGAGCTGAAAAAGAAGCTGACCACATGGAATGCCTTCCAGTTCGAGCGCGTCGGCTATATTATGCGGCCGGAGCTTGTGGCTGTGGAGGATACCAACGGGGATAAGGACGCATTTGCCAAGGTGGCCAAAACCATCGCCGACACCTCGGAGTTCAACCTGATCCTGATCTCGGAGAATGTCGATGTGATGAAGGCCGGCGTGGAGGCCTGCGCCTACAAGTCCCCCTTGATCTACGCGGCAACCGACAAGACGGTCGATGATTACGGCAATCTGGCCAAGGAATATGATCTTTCTCTGGCTGTTAAGGCCGATTCCATTGAAAACCTCACGCCGCTCACAGACAAACTGAGCGGCATGGGTTTGAAACGCCTGGTGATTGATCCGGGTTCAAGGGAGCTCAGGCAGGCATTTCAGGATCAGGTGGCGATCCGCCGGGCGGCGCTCAAGGCCGGAAACCGCGCATTGGGGTATCCCACGATTGCCTTCCCCTGCGAAATGGCGGACAACCTGGATGTGGAGTCCATGATCGCCGCCACTTTTATTGCCAAGTACGGGGCAATCATCGTGATGTCGGATTTTACCACGGAGAGCCTGTTCCCGCTGCTGCTGGAGCGTCTCAATATCTACACCGACCCGCAGCGGCCCATGACCATGGAAGAGGGCATCTACGAGATCG
>CAZWNV010000046.1:0-17595 GCA_964635265.1 uncultured Desulfobacteraceae bacterium | reverse complement strand
AAGCCCTTAGAGATAGCACAAGGCGCGACAGGCATCGGGGCAAATACCGGGGATGACCTTACAAAAAACAGACCATAGCTTTGCGTTACTTTCTGCAAAAATGCCGTCGGCGGGATAATCCGCTTTTTACGAAGCCATCAAGCATCTCTTTTGAAACGGCGGGAAAATTCTCATGACAGATGCAAACACACCCAATGACGAGGAATACGAACGGATCGCCGGTATTGAAAACGCCATTGAGGGCCAGCTCCTGGGATCCATCCTGCAGGAGCAGGAGATCCCCCACCGCATCCGCTCCTTTCATGATACCGCCTATGACGGCATGTACCAGTTCCAGAAAGGCTGGGGCGCGGTTTTCGCCCCGGAGCACTACCGCGCGAGCATCCTTGACATACTGGATAAAATACGCTCAGATGCAGAAGCGACAGATTAATTTGCACCGGTCCAAGTATGGAGGAAAAAACCATGAGCGACCCCCAGCAGACAGCGTTGCAGCAGTTTGAAAAAGCCCTGGAAATCGGACGTCCCCCCAATATCGTCAAGCTTTTCCCCAACTCCCGGGCCCTTATCGTAAGCGGAAAATTCATAGACCGGGCCATGCTGAGAAAAGGCCGGGCCATTGCCATGGCGGCAAACGGCCGCAACCACTTTGTGATCCGCGGCGCACTGAAGGCCGCACAGCGCGCCAACGCCGCCATTATTATAGAGATCGCCAAGTCCGAAGGCGGAACCAATGCCTACTGCGCCGTAAACTACTGGAACCTGGCCCGCCAGGTCGACACGATCTGCAACGAATTGAATATCACGGTCCCGGTGGCCATTCATGCCGACCATTACGGCATCAAGAAAAAAGAGGACGTGGAGCCGGCAAAAACCGAGATCCCGTCCATTTTTGACGCCGGCATGACCTCCATCGCCATTGATGCCTCGCACCTCCCCGACGATGAGAACCTGCTCGCCAGCATGGAGCTCAACCCCTATGTGCCGAAATGGGCGGGGTATGAAACGGAAATCGGCGAGATCAAAGGAAAGGAGGGGATATCCACCCCGGCGGAAGCCCGGTTCTTAATCCAGGGCTTAAACGCCCACGGAATCTTCCCGGACTGGATTGCATTGAACAATGGCACCACCCACGGCATCGAAGCGGGAGAAGACGGCATCCAGGTGGAGCTTACCAAGGAAATTCACGACGCGCTGGCACCGTACAATGTTTCCGGCGCCCAGCATGGCACATCGGGAAACAGCAGCGAGAGGCTACGCAAGATTGCCCAAGAGACGCGGACCACCAAGGCCAATGTGGCGACCGCCCTGCAGATGATATCCTGGGGACTGCGGGTAAACGACTATGGCAACGCGCAGCTCGACGAGGCCGGAGACTTCATCAAGGAGGCCGAGGCCGGCGTAACCGACCGGATGTGGGAGAAGATGAAGGCCTACGCCGAGGAGCGGGGCCTGAAAAAAGGCGATTACAAAAAGCTCAACCTTCCCTTTGAGAACAGCCTGCTGGCCCAGCCGAAAACCATCCGCAAGCGCATGGTGGCCGCGGTCGAGGAGTTTGTCTACAACATGCTGACCAATGTATTCAACTGCGGTGACACCGCCCCCCTGGCCATCGGGGCCATACTGGAGGCGGGCTCTTTTGATGCCGGCGTAAAAGCCGGGCGGATTGAAGACGCGGCGCAGTGGAGCGAGGACGCCATAAGGCAGCGCGCCGCAGCAATTAACAGGGAGCGGGGTCCTGAAGGGGACTTTGAGGATTGATGCGGGAGAAGCGCTTCTGTCATTTCTGCGGACACCGGCTCTGCCGCAAACAAATAGAGGGGAGAAGCCGCCTGTTCTGCGAAACCTGCAATATCCCCATTTATGAGAATCCGGTTCCCGCAACCTGCATGGTCACAGTGGATGCCAGGGACCGGGTGCTTCTTGTAAAACGCAGCGTCGATCCCAAAAAGGGCTGGTGGTGCCTGCCGGGGGGCTTCATGGAGCTCCAGGAGACGCCGGAGGGCGCAGCACTCCGGGAACTCTGGGAGGAAACCGGTCTTACAGGCCTGATAGAGCGGCTTTTGGGTGTTGCCGCCAACAACAGCAGCCAGTATGATACGGTGTTGATGATGGGGTTTCTCGTGCGCTCTTTCAGCGGCACCCTGGTAGCCGGCGATGATGCGGATGATGCGAAATGGTTTGCCGGCAGCGCCCTGCCGGAGATTGCCTTTGAGACCCACGAGCACTTTATCAGGAAGTATTACGCCGATATTTCCCCGGGCGAGTCCGAATCCGCCCGGCGGATTGCAGGAAGAAGACGCTAAAAGCCGCGCGGGGATGTTTGGCTAGGAGGAGCCCTCTGCTTCCGATGCCTCTGACCATTTGTTCTCGAGTTCTTTGAGGCCGTACACAAAATTGTGCCGCTTTTCTTCCGGCATGAGCCGCACCAGCGCACTGGAGGCCGAATTGACAACAGGGGCCAGCCGCGATTCTGCGAGCACCCGCTTGCCGCCTGCCGGCAGAAAGGTCATCAGCACCACAAAAACAAGGGAAACCACCACCAGGGCCTTTACCGAGCCCAGAACGGCGCCGAAAAAGCGATCCACAGCGCCCAGCAGCACGACCTTCACCAAAAGGCGCAGCAGGTAGCCCAGAATGTTGGCCAGCAGAAAGACGCCTGTAAAGATCACGACAAAAGACGCAATGGCCTGGTATTCCGGCGTATCCATAAAACCTGAAAAAAAGGGCACCAATACGGGATGGCCGGCCCAGCCAGCGTACAAACCGCCGACAAGACCTATAATAGAGGCCGCCTCCTTGATAAAGCCCCGGAATATGCCCACCAGCAGGCAATAGCCAAAAATCGCCACGATAGCCATGTCAAAGGGATTCATATGCAACCCAAGGTTGGTGTTCAAGGTTTCCAATCACGGATAATTAATTACTGGAGCCGGCCCCGGTGGTCAAGAAAATTCTTGTATTCATTAAGAATCATTATTAAAGTGGATGTTCACTTGCCGGCCCGGGCAAGGGGCGGCTCCCGCCGCCCGGAAATCCGGAAGCATAAGCCCGCAAGCATAAGCGCGAAAACATAAGCGAAGCCTGGAGACCCGAAAAACCAAAAAAGATGAGCAGTTACCAAAACGACAGCAAATCCGAACTGACGCTGCCGGACAACCACCTGGCAATGGAGCTTTTCGGAGAGCAGAACCAGAACCTCTCCCGGATTGCCTCGGCCGCTGACGTAAACATCCAGGCCCGCGGCAGTACGGTATTTCTCCGGGGAGACTCCATCGGGACCGAACTTGCCAGAAACATTATCAACCAGCTCTACGGCCTGGTCCAGGAGGGCTATCCCCTGTATCCCAATGACGTGGACTATGCCGCCAATGTCCTTGCCGGCGACCATACCGCCAGGTTAAAAGACATTTTCATGGACACGGTCTATGTAACCTCGAAAAAACGGACTGTGAGCCCCAAAAGCCCGATGCAGAAATCCTATATCGATGCCATCCGCAACTTCGATATCGTCTTCGGCATCGGCCCGGCCGGCACCGGCAAAACCTATCTGGCCATGGCAATGGCGGTGGCGGCGCTTACCAAAAAACAGGTGAACCGGATTATCCTGACAAGGCCCGCCGTGGAAGCAGGAGAGGCCCTGGGGTTTCTGCCGGGAGATCTGGCGGAGAAGGTAAATCCCTATCTGCGCCCCCTCTACGATGCACTCCATGACATGATGAGCTTTGAGAAGGCATCGGGGCTCATGCAGCAGGGGGTGATCGAGGTCGCACCCCTTGCCTTCATGCGCGGCAGGACCTTAAACGACTCCTTTATTATCCTGGATGAAGCCCAGAACTCGACCTCCGAGCAGATGAAAATGTTTCTCACCCGGATCGGATTTAACTCCAAAGCGGTTATCACGGGCGACATCACCCAGAGTGACCTCCCCAAAGGCCGCGCATCCGGCCTGATTGAAGCCAGAGACATACTTGCGGATATCGAGGGCATCCGCTTCATCTATTTTTCCCGGCGCGACGTGGTCCGGCACAAGCTGGTGCAGAAAATCATCAATGCCTACGAAAAGACCCATTCCGCGCCCGATGGGTAGGCCCAATGGCACCCAAACGAACCGATATCACGGTGAAAAACCGTTTTCTGCGGGATACGGTACCGCTGCTCGGCCTTTTGGCGGCAATTACCGTAATCGCCACGCTGATCCTGTACCCGAAACTGATCATCTCCAAGCCCAGTTACGCCATTGGCGATATCGCAGATCACAACATCAAGGCACCCCGCGATCTGCTGATAGAGGACAAGCCGGCCACGGAAGAAAAGCGCGTGCAGGCGCGCGAGAGCGTTTTAACGGTCTACGACCATGACCCCGGTCTTGCAGGAAAGCTGGCCGAACGGATCAAGCAGGCCTTTCGCCTGCCCCGCTCGGTATACCAGGAGCCTCCGCTGGCGCTTGAAGGCGGAAAGCCTTCGCCTGCGCGCCCGGCCATTGAAAAGCGCATCGCCGGACTCAAGCCGGAATTTGAAAAAGCCCTTGGCATCACCGTAAGCAAGGGCGCCTACCGCATTCTGCAAAACGAGGGGTTCTCGCGCCAGATCCCCGAAGCCCTTATCCATATCCTCTCCCGCATCCTGGAGACCGGCGTTGTCGCCAACAAGGACCTGCTGCTGCGGGAGAACGAAACCGGCATTGTGCTCAAAACCGTGGACTCGGAAAAAGAGACGGTTGTCCGGGATCTGGAGCGCTTCCACGGCCTGAACCAGGCCCGGAGTTCGGTCCGCAGCGCGGGCGCCTCCATCATCGCGGACATGAACTACTCGCTCGCCAACCTGATCGTCGATTTTGCCCAGCGCCTGATCCAGCCCAACATCACCCTGAACCGGCGGGAGACCCGGCAGCGCAGGGAAACAGCCGCCACGGAAATCAAGCCGGTGCTCTACAAGATCAAAAAAGGCGAGATGATCCTGCGCGAGGGCCAGCGGGTGGAGGCCGCGCACATGGTAAAACTCCGGGCGCTCAAAAAACAGGGCGGCAAGCAGGAACTTGTGCAGAAAGGGGCGGGAACCGCCCTGATCATCCTCACCCTGCTTGTCATTGCCTATTGCATCCACCTCCAATACCAGAACGCGCTTTTTCAACGCCAGAACAAGAACCTGTTTTTCATCGGCTTCGTCATTGTCCTGGTCCTGTTGATTCTGCAGCTCTCCGTATCTCTCGCCCAGGTTCTGGCGCCGGAGGCGCCCTTTTCCCTGTCCGCTCAGTCACTGTACTACAGCATCCCCATTGCCGCCGGGGCCATGACCATCTGTCAGTTTTTGGGCTTTACGATCGCCTTTCCCTTTGCCATCGTCATCGGACTGCTGACGGCCATGGCCTTTGAGCAAAGCTACGGCTTCTGCCTGTTTTTTCTCCTCTCGGGGATTGTGGGCGCCTACTGGAGCCGGGACTGCAGGGAAAACAAGGGCTTTATCCAGGCGGGGGCCAAACTCGGGGTTTTGAACATGGCGCTTGCGGCCGTGGTCAGCATCTACATGGCGGATTTCTCCGGCTTCAAGCTGGCATGGGACATGCTGTTTGCCTTTTCCGGGGGGATTATGGCCGGCATCCTCACGGCAGGGGTCATTCCTTTAATGGAGATGGCCTTTGACTACCGGACCAACAGCACGCTGCTCGAGCTGGCCAACCTGGACAAGCCGCTTTTGCGCCGCCTGATGCTGGAAGCGCCCGGCACGTACCACCATTCGGTCATTGTGGGCTCCATGGTGGAGGCGGCAGCCTCGGAAATCGGCGCAAACCCCGTTCTGGCAAAAGTCTGCGGCTATTACCACGACATCGGCAAATTAAAAAACCCCCTCTACTTCATCGAAAACCAGAAGGAGGGCAAGAACATACACAACAAGCTCGCCCCGTCCATGTCCTGCCTGATACTGATCTCGCACATCAAAAACGGGGTGGAGCTCGCCCGGGAGAAAAAACTGGGCAACGAAATTATTGACGCCATCAGGCAGCACCATGGCACAACCCTGATCACCTATTTCTATGAAAAGGCGAAAAAACAGAAAAAAGACAACACCATCAATATCGACAACTTCCGCTACCCCGGCCCCAAACCCCAGACCCGGGAAACCGCGCTGGTGATGCTGGCCGACGTGGTGGAAGCCGCAGCCAGGAGCCTGGAGCATCCGACACCATCGCGCATCCAGGGGCTTGTCCAGCAGCTGATCAACAAGCTGTTCTCCGACAACCAGCTGGATGAATGCCCGCTGACACTTGCAGATTTGCACAAAATCGCCAAAAGCTTTAACAAAATCCTCAACGGCATCTACCATCACCGGGTGGAATACCCGGATAAAGCACTGCCGGAACAGGAGCGGGGCAGAAATGACAGTACTGATCGACAACCGCCAGAACCGCATCCAACTATCAACGGAACAGATACGCAGGGCGGCCCAGGCCGTCTTAAACGCCTTGGGCAGTCCTGAAGGCGAACTCTCGGTATTGCTTCTTGACGATGCGGCCATTGCAGAGTTAAACAAACAGTATCTGAACCGCCGGGGCCCGACCAACGTTATCGCATTTCCCATGGGGGAAGGCGATTTCGCGGAGATTCAGCCGGAACTGCTGGGCGATGTGGTCATATCGCTCGATACGGCGGCAAAAGAGGCAAAGGAACTGGAAACAAGCCTTCCGGAAAGATTCCGGGAGCTCTTGATCCATGGAATCCTGCATCTGTTCGGCTATGATCATGAAACGGCGGAAGCCGATGCCAGAACCATGGAAGCCAAAAGCGAGGAGCTTCTGCGAAAAATCCGGGAGATCGCTGTAGAAATGCAGGAAGGCGGCGGAAAGGAAAATTATCATGGCCGGACTCGCTGTTAATGTGGATCACATCGCAACCCTTCGCCAGGCCCGGGGAGCGGATTACCCCGATCCGGTGGCTGCCGCAGCACTGGCGGAACTGGGCGGGGCCGACGGCATTGTCGTTCATCTGCGCCAGGACCGCAGGCACATCCAGGACCGGGATCTGCATCTTTTGAAACAAACCGTGCGCTCCAGGCTGATCCTGGAGATGGCGGCAACAGAGGAAATGCTCGCAATTGCCGGGGAGGTGCGCCCGGACCTGGTCACCCTGGTACCGGAAAACCGCGCGGAAATCACCACCGAAGGCGGACTGGACGCCAGCGGCAACGAAGGGCCGGTGGCCTGCGCCATCTCTTTCCTGCACAGTCGGGATATCCCGGTAAGCCTTTTCCTCGACCCCGACACCTTGCAGATTCAGAAAGCGCGGGATCTGGACGCGGACATGATAGAAATCCACACCGGCCGCTTCTGCGACGCAAAGGCTGCAAAAGAGAAAACCTCCGCGTTCGCGGACATCGAGCTGGCTGCCAGAACCGCGGCGGAACTGGATCTCGGGGTCAATGCCGGCCACGGGATCTGCTACAACACCATCAAGGCATTCAGGGGGCTTGCGGAGATCGACGAATTCTCCATCGGCCACAGCATCGTGGCCCGGGCGGCCCTGGTGGGCATGGAAAAGGCAGTCCGGGATATGCGGGAGTTAATCCCGTCTTAAATGGAGCGTTTCCCGTTTTTCCATCGCCTGCTTCTGCCTCAGACCGGAAAACCGCTCCGTTTCGGTTTCAAAAATTTACCCAAGCAGCAGGGACAAAGGGTGTGTTTATGGATATCGTAACAGCAGACGAAATGCGTACGATGGACCGGCAGACCATTGAATCCTTCGGTCTGCCCGGCCGGATTTTAATGGAAAATGCCGGGCGCGGCGCGGCCCGGGTGCTCATGCAGCACTTTCCCGAACTTTGCCGCTCCTGCGTGGCTGTAGCCGCAGGCAGGGGCAACAACGGGGGCGACGGGTTCGTCATCGCCCGCTACCTTTATCAGTACGGTTTTGACGTCAAGGTCTACCTGTTATCGGAGAGCAGCAAACTGGCCGGGGATGCGGCCACGAATTTTCATCTGCTAAAGCCCCTGGGCGTGCCGGTGGCCGAAATTCCCGATGAATCCGCTTTTGAATCCCTGCGCCCCGAAATGGCGCAGAAGGCGCTGTGGGTGGACGCCATCCTGGGCACCGGCTTAAACTCTGATGTAAAGGGCTACTTCCGCGCCGTTATCGAATTTCTCAACCAGCTCCCGCAGCCGGTCTTTGCCGTGGACATCCCCTCGGGCCTCCACGCCGATACCGGCCGGCCCTGCGGCACCTGTATCCAGGCCGGGGCGACGGCAACATTCGCATTTGCCAAAACCGGCCATGTCCAGGAGCCGGGCGCTTCCCGCACCGGGGCCCTTCACGTGATCGACATCGGCATTCCCCCGTTTATCACCCGGAAGACCGATCCCCGCCAGCATCTTCTGGACCTGCGGTACCTGCAGCAAAGCCTGCCGCCGCGGCCGGCGGACATGCACAAAGGCGGCGCCGGCCACGTCTTCGTGGCGGCCGGCGGCCCGGGAAAAACCGGGGCTGCAGCCATGACCGCCACGAGCGCGATGCGTGCGGGGGCAGGCCTTGTGACCCTGGGGGTGGCCAAAAGCCTCATGGACAGGGTGGAGCCGCAGGTGCTGGAGGTCATGACAACCGCACTCATGGAAGACGAGCACCAGGGATGGAGCGAGGCGGCAGCAGACCAGATCCTGGAGCTTCTCTCCGATAAAAACTGCCTGGCCCTTGGCCCCGGGATCGGACGGGAACCGCAGACCTGCCGGGCGGTCCATCGCCTGGTGCAGGAGAGCCCGGTGCCCGTGGTGGTGGATGCAGACGGCATCAACAACCTGGCGCAGGAGCCCCAGATCCTGATCAACTCCCATGCTCCCGTTGTTCTCACCCCGCACCCGGGGGAGATGGCCCGGCTCATCGGATCCACGGCTGCCGAGGTCCAGGCGGACCGCATCGGCTGCGCCCGCAATTTTGCCGAATCCTACAGCGCTTATGTGGTACTCAAGGGCGCCCGTACGATTATAGCCCGGCCGGACGGCCGGGTATACATCAATCCCAACGGCAATCCGGGCATGGCCTCCGGCGGCATGGGCGATGTCCTGACCGGCCTGATCAGCGGTTTCCTCGCCCGGGGAATGCCTGCAGAGCACGCGGCCTGCAGCGGCGCTTTTATCCACGGGGCGGCGGCGCATGCGGTGCAGGCGGCCTCCGGCCCCTTCGGCTACCTGGCCTCCGATGTCATGGAGGAGCTGCCGAAAACCATCCGGGCGATCACAAGCGGGCGCTATACGATGGACAGGCCGGAAGGCGGTATTCCCGCACAGGAAATCCTCTAACCCGCAGGCCGGATAGACATGGAAAACACCGAAGCCGTCGCCGAAGGCTGCGTCCATACCAACAGCCCCCAACATTCCTTGAATTTGGGGGCTTTCGTGGGAAGCCGACTGACCGGGCCTGCTGTTATCGGCCTGCAGGGAGATCTGGGCTGCGGAAAAACCGTTTTCGTCCAGGGCCTTGCCCGGGGCCTGGAGGTCCCTGAGCGCTACCCCGTAACCAGCCCCACCTATACCCTGATCAATGAATACCCCGGCAGGCTTCCTCTCTGCCACCTGGATCTCTACCGCATCGGCGATCCGGAGGAACTGCCGGATATCGGCTTTGATGATGCCCTGGCAGGCGGCGGGGTCGCGGTAATCGAATGGGCGGAGCACCTGGGCGGGGAGAAAAATCTTCTGGACATGCTTGTATGCATTGCCATCACAGGCGATTGGACCCGGACCTGGCGGTTTTTTTTCTATAGACGCATTTCCGGGAATCTGATACGGGAACTGGAACAATTCAACCACAATCAGGAATAGACGGCTATGGGACTCATTGTACAAAAATACGGCGGCACCTCCGTGGGCAGCCTGGAGCGGATCCGCAATGTTGCCGAACGGATCGCCGGG
Source organism: uncultured Desulfobacteraceae bacterium (assembly GCA_964635265.1). GTDB lineage: Bacteria > Desulfobacterota > Desulfobacteria > Desulfobacterales > Desulfosalsimonadaceae > M55B175. The sequence goes on along the minus strand of CAZWNV010000046.1, from coordinate 7,700 downwards.
ACCTACGAGCAGGGAAACAATGTAGTGGTCATCCTGTCGGCCATGAGCGGGGTAACGGATCAGCTGATCGAAATGGCCCAAAAAATCGGCACCGCTCCTGACAAGCGGGAGCTTGACGTACTCCTTGCCACCGGAGAGCAAACCACCGTTGCCCTGATGGCCATGACGCTGATTGAAATGGGTTATAATGCCCAGTCCCTTCTGGGCTACCAGGCGGAAATTCTGACGGACAGCACGTCCAGCAAGGCGCGCATACTCGATATCGGCGCCAACCGGATCAAGGAACTGCTGGCGGAGAACAAAATCGTTATTGTCGCCGGATTCCAGGGCACGGATGCCGAAGGCAACATCACCACCCTGGGCCGGGGCGGCTCGGACACCTCCGCCGTAGCCGTGGCCGCGGCCATCCATGCGGATGCGTGCGAAATCTATACAGATGTCGACGGCATCTACACAGCGGATCCCAATATATGCGAGAAGGCAAAAAAGCTGGGACGCATCGCCTATGACGAAATGCTGGAAATGGCCAGCCTTGGCGCGAAGGTCCTGCAGATCCGCTCCGTTGAATTCGCCAAAAAATACAACGTCCCGATCCACGTGCGATCATCGTTTCATGAGGAGGAGGGCACCATGGTAGTCAATGAGGAAGAAAATATGGAAAAGGTGGTCGTCTCCGGCGTCAGCCACAACAAAAACGAAGCGCGGATAACCCTTCGAAAAGTGCCCGACCGGCCCGGCATCGCATCCCGGATTCTAAGCCCCGTCTCCGAGGCAGGCATACAGGTGGACATGATCATCCAGAACACCCGATCGGGAAACATGACCGATCTGACCTTTACGGTGGCCAAAAGCGACTACAGGGCGGCAATGGAGATATCGCAGCAGACGGCCCGGGACATCGAGGCAGAGGAGGTGCTGGGAGATGAAAACATCGCCAAGGTCTCTGTAGTGGGCGTGGGCATGCGGAGCCATTCGGGCGTGGCCTCGAAAATGTTTGCCGCCCTTGCCGAAGAGGGCATCAACATCCTCATGATCAGCACCTCGGAAATCCGGATTTCCTGCGCAATAGAGGAAAAATACACCGAGCTTGCGGTGCGGACCCTCCATACCGCCTTTGGACTGGATCAGGACGACCAGGACAGCCGTGCTGTTTAAGCCGTTCAGCCCAAACCAGATGCTTGGGGCGCTGCTGCTGGCCGCAGTCGCTGCAGGGGCCATCATCTGGCGGCTTCTGACCCTGTAGCCCGGGCCCGGCGCTACAACGAAGCTCCCAGGGCTGCCGCAATCTCCCCGCGCAGGCGCCGGGCGGCTGCAGCAGGATCGTCGGCATCGCGGAGCGGACGGCCGACAACCAGATAGTCCGAACCGCCGGAGATGGCCTCCGCCGGGGTGACGGTGCGCTTCTGGTCCTCTTCCGCCGCAGCCTCCGCTTCCCACGCCGGGCGGATCCCCGGGGTCAGCGCAATGAAATCCTTTCCCAGGTGCTTTTTCATCGCGCCGGCCTCCCTGCCGGAGCATACGATTCCGGCGCAGCCCGCGGTCTTTGCCTGCTCTGCGCGCACGAGCACCAATTCAAAGAGATCATTGGAGAATTCCCGCCGAAAGCCTGCCTGAGCGATATCATCAGCAGAGACACTGGTGAGCACCGTCACAGCGAGAACCTTTACCCGGCCCCTGCCTCCTTCTGCCGCCGCCTTTAGCATGGCCCGGCTCTCACCGCAGTGCACCGTGGCAAAATCCACCCCGTAGCCGGCGATGCGGTTCATCGCCCGGGATACGGTCGCCGGGATGTCGTGGAGCTTCAAATCCAGAAATACAGCGGCATCGCTCTCCTGCCGGATCATGGAGAGCACCTCGGGGCCGCACTGAATAAAGAGCTCCAGCCCCACTTTGAACATGCCGACAAAAGGGCCCAGCATCCTGACATATTCCCTTGCCGCCGCCATTGTCGGCACATCCAGCGGAAACACGATATAATCTTCGGCCTTGCGCATATCCGCCTCCACGCAGTTGTTCAGCGAAAAATCTGTTGCAATCTATTGTGCTGAAATGATATTAAAATATAAATATTCTGACAAATACCAGAGAAATAACCCGGAGCGCAACGAAAACCGCAGATGACAGCCCCCAGAAAACCTGAAATCACCGGCACCCAGCAGGAACTGTTAAAGCGGCTGCCGGGCGTTGATGTCCTTCTCGAGGCCGTTTCCGAAAGGGGGCTATTCCCGGACACCCCCAGAAGCGTGGTAACCGCCGCTATCCGGGACGTTCTCACGCGGCTGCGGCACAATATCCTGCAGGAGCCGCAAGGGGTGCGCGTATCCGGACTGAGCCCCGAGGCCCTGCTCGAGCCTGTCCGGCAAGCGGTAAACAAAAAAATGGCCCCCAACCTGGACTGGCTGATCAACGCCACGGGGGTTGTGGTGCACACCAACCTCGGCCGCTCGCTTCTCTCTGCCGAGGCGGGATCCCATCTGCAGACAATTGCCGGAAGCTATTCCAACCTGGAGTTTGATCTTGCCGCAGGCAGGCGCGGATCCCGCTATCAGGTGGTCCGGGATCTGCTCTGTGAAATCAGCGGTGCCGAAGCGGCCATGGTGGTCAACAACAACGCGGCCGCCGTTCTTCTCAGTCTCGACACGGTGGCCCGGGATCGGGAGGTCGTGGTCTCCCGCGGAGAGCTCGTGGAGATCGGAGGCTCCTTTCGCATCCCGGACGTTATGGCCAAAAGCGGCGCTATCCTCAAGGAGGTCGGCACCACCAACCGCACGCACCTGTTTGATTACCGCAATGCCATAAACGAACAAACCGGACTGCTGCTCAAGGTGCACAACAGCAATTTCGGTATTGTGGGGTTTACCAGCGCGGTTGCGCTCTCCGAGCTGGTTTCGCTCGCCCGGGACCACGGCCTGCCGGTAATGGAAGACCTGGGAAGCGGCACTTTCATCGACTTCTCCCGATACGGTCTGATCAAGGAGCCCACCATAGGGGAATCCGTTGCAGCCGGGACCGATATTGTCACATTCAGCGGCGACAAGCTCCTGGGGGGCCCGCAGGCGGGCATTATCGTCGGCAGAAAGGAATTGATTGAACGGATTCAGAAAAACCCGCTAAACCGCGCCCTTCGCATCGACAAGCTCACCCTGGCCGCCCTGGAGAGCACGCTGCGGTCCTACAGGGATGAAGCCCGGGCCGTGCGGGAAATTCCCACCTTGCGGATGCTGACCATGCCCGCGGCTGAAATCGCGGAAAAAGCGCAGGCCCTCAAGCACCTGCTGGATGAAACGGTCGGCAGCCGGATCTCCACCGAGGTCGTGGCGGCATCCTCCCGCGCCGGCGGCGGAGCCCTGCCGCTTTTGGAGCTGCCAAGCCAATGTGTGGCCGCAAGCATCCGGGGAATTTCTGCGACAGCGGTGGAGCGGCGTTTGCGTCAGCAGCGTCCGCCCGTTATCGTGCGCATTGAAGATGAACGCATTCTGATGGATATGCGAACGGTTCAGCAAGAGGAGCTCGAATACATCTGCAAGGCGATCACCAGCATTGCAAGCGAGGCCGAACATGAGGCATGTATCTGAGAAGGAATCGGCTGGCTCGCAGTTTCTCGTTTCCGAATCTGCCAGCACCCCGACAGGCGGTTGTATCAGCCTGGACAGCACCGCCCGCGAGCAGCTGCAGGAAAAATTTCCGGAGCTGCTCGAAGACGCGCAGTTTCAGCAGAAAAGCATGGAGCGCCTGGCCGGCGCGGACACGTTCGGGGCCCTGGTGCTCCAGATTGACGGAGACGAAACCCGGCAAGCCCCGGCGGAGCTGTTTGCCTCTCTTCTCCGGCATTCGGAACATGTATGCAGGGAAAAAGGCGGCTGGTCGGGGCTGATGCACAACTGCCAGGCGGCCCTGGTCCTGCCCGGTGTTGATGAGGGCGACTGCATAGAGATTGCAAAAACGCTGCAGGCGGCATTTTTCGGGGATACCGGCAAAACCGCCACCGCCGGAGCCGCCGCCTATCCGACAGAGCCTTTTGCCCCTTCCGACATCCTGGAAAACGCCCGGAAAGCCCTGGTGCACGCCGAATTTTTCGGGCCCGGCAGCCGCGTGTGCTTTGATTCCGTGAGCCTGAACATAAGCGGGGACCAGTATTACCAGAAGGGGGATACCGCCGGTGCGATACGGGAATTCAAGCTGGCACTCAAACTGGACCCGGAAAACGTGAACGTCCACAACAGTTTAGGTGTCTGTTACGGCAGAAACGGCGAACTGGAAAAAGCGCTGCTCTCCTTTAAAACCGCGTCCCGCCTGGACCCGAAAGAGCTTTTGCCGATCTACAATGCCGGCTATATCTGCATGCTGCGCAAAGATTACCAGGCCGCCCGCCAGTATTTTCAGGAAGCCGAAAAAATCAGCCCGGAGGTATTTGCACTGGCCTATCAGACCGGCCGGGCCCTGATGGAACTCCAGGATCCCCGCGCAGCCAGAAAACCCCTGGAAACCGCCGTACGCCTGCATCCCCGCTCAAACCCCGCCTATCGCCTTCTGGGCGACTGCTACCACCAGCTGGACCGGTTAAATGATGCCGCAGCCGCTTACAAAAACGCGCTGAAGCTGCACCCCGAAGATGCCGCCGCCATGTCGAATCTGGGTTTTATTTACGAACTGCTGGAACAAAACGCCGATATTGCGCTGATGTTCTGCCGGCAGAGCAGCAAGATGGAGCCGGAAAACGCCCTTTTCCGCCATCGCCTGGCCCGGATCTACTACAACCGCAACCAGATGGAAAATGCGCTGGCCGAATTCGAGAAGGCCCACGAACTGGGATGGGATTGCAGCGATTACATCAAGCGCATCCGGGGGAGCAAAAAGGCCGCCAAATAAGGGCGAAAGCCGCTGCCTGCTGTTTCTGTTTACAACCGCATCGCTTTGCGATAAGGGGATGCGTATCCTTAGCCTCAAAAACAAGGAGACAACAGTATGCCGATATATGAATACACCTGCCGCAAATGCGAAGAAACATTCGAGGCGCTGATCCGCGGCGGCGAGAAGCCAAGCTGCCCGCTGTGCGGATCGGAAGATGTCAAGCGCCTGCTCTCTGCCTGCGGCTTTGTCAGCAAGGGCTCCGGCGGGGAAACCACAAGCCGCCCGGCCGGCTCTTCCTGCGGGGGCTGCACCTCTTCCTCATGCGGCGGCTGCGGCGTATGAAAAGCCCGACCATCCGCATTGGGACCCGCGGCAGCCAGCTTGCACTCTGGCAGGCAAACTGGGTGAAACAGGCGCTCGAGGCCCTGGATCCGGACCTGGAAGCCGAACTCTGCGTAATCAAGACCTCCGGGGACAAAATTCTGGATGTCCCGCTTGCCAAAGTCGGCGGCAAGGGGCTTTTTGTCAAGGAAATCGAGCAGGCACTGATGGAGGGGACAATCGATCTGGCCGTGCACAGCATGAAGGACATGCCCGGCCAGACGCCGGAGGCGCTCTGCATCGGCGCCATTCCGGAGCGCGAGACCCCTTTCGACGTGCTGATCGCAAAAGAGGGCCGCCGCTTTACCGAGCTCCCCCGGGGCGCGCACATCGGGACCAGCAGTCTGCGCCGCGCCTCCCAGGTCCTGCATTTGCGGCCGGACATCCAGGTACATCCCCTGCGCGGGAACCTGGATACCCGCATCAAAAAACTCGAAACCGAGGCCCTGGATGCCATCATCCTGGCCGGGGCCGGTGTCAGGCGGCTGGAGATGGAACACGTCATATCCGAGACCCTGGATCCTGCCCTGATTCTTCCGGCTGTGGGCCAGGGGGCTCTGTGCATCGAGGTGCGCAAAGACGATGCCGCCATCCATCAACGGATCGCCCCCTTGGAACATGAAGTCAGCACCCGGACAGTATCCGCCGAACGCGCTTTTCTCAAGCGCCTGGAAGGGGGATGCCAGGTGCCGATGGCGGCCTACGGGCAAATCCGTGCAGGCACTTTGCACCTTGACGGCATGGTTGCCGAAACCGACGGATCCGTGATGCACCACCGCCGGGTATCCGGGCCCGTCGAAAACGCCGGGGCCCTCGGACAGGAGCTTGCGGATATACTGATTGCAATGGGGGCGGACAAAATCCTCGCCCGCTTAAGCGAAGAAGGGCATCTGTAAATGAAGCCTCAGGTTTATCTGGTGGGGGCGGGCCCGGGAGACCCGGACCTGATTACGGCAAAGGGCATTGCAGCCATCCAAAAAGCCGATGTCATCGTCTATGATTATCTGGCAGCGCCCGAACTGCTCGATCATGCCCGAGAGGAAGCGGAGCTGATAAATGCCGGCAAAAAAGGGGGTTGCCATACCCTCTCGCAGCAGGAAATCAACCGTCTGATCGTGGAAAAAGCCCTGGCCGGCCACACCGTCGCCCGCTTAAAGGGCGGCGATCCCTTCGTTTTTGGGCGCGGCGGGGAGGAGATCGAGGAGCTGATCGAGGCCGGCGTCTCTTTCGCGATTGTGCCCGGCGTAAGCTCGGCCATCGCCGCCCCGGCCTATGCGGGGATCCCGCTCACCCACCGGCGTTTTGCCTCCTCTGTGACATTTATCACCGGCCACGAGGATCCCGAAAAGGAGACCTCGCGCATCAACTGGCAGTCCCTTGCCCGGGGCGGCGGCACCCTGGTTTTCCTGATGGGGGTAAAAAACCTCCCCCGCATCACCGCAAAGCTGGCGGCAAACGGCATGGACGCCCAGACCCCCGTCGCCCTTGTGCGCTGGGGGACCACCGCCTCGCAGCAGACAGTTTCCGGCACCCTTGCCACCATCGTGGACAACGTGCAGGCAGCGGGGCTGCAGCCGCCCTGCGTCATCGTGGTGGGAGGGGTTGCAGGCCTGCGCGGGAAAATGCAGTGGTTTGAAAACCGTCCCCTTTTCGGCCGCAGCATCATCATCACGCGGGCCCGCAAACAGGCCAGTGACATGGTATCGCGGCTGTCCGCGCTGGGCGCCCGATGCCTGCAGTACCCGGCCATCAAAATCGTCCCGCCCGAGGATTTCTCCCCCCTGGACAGGGCCATCGCGGAGCTGGAAAGCTATGACTGGCTGGTCTTTACCAGCGTGAACGGCGTGGACATGTTTTTCCGCCGCCTTTTTGCCAATAACAAAGACGTGCGCGCCCTGGGCCGCATCCGGACCGCCTGCATCGGGCCGGCTACCGCAGAGCGGCTTTTCGGCTTCGGGATTACAAGCGACATTATCCCGGAAAGCTACCACGCGGAGTCCGTCATCGAGGCCTTTGCCGACGTTTCCGTGCAGGACAGGCGCGTGCTGCTTCCCCGTGCCGCGGAAGCCCGGCCGGTTCTGCCCGTGGAACTCGGCAGAATGGGGGCCAGGGTCAACGAGGTGACCGCCTATCACACCATTCAGCAGCAGCAGGGCCAGCAGGAGCTGATTGCCGCGCTCGCGGAGAAAACCGTGGACATGGTGACCTTTACCAGCTCCTCCACGGTGCGCAATTTCAAGGCGCTTCTGCCGCAAGAGCGGTTTGAAGAACTGATCCGCGGCGTAGCCGTGGCCGCCATCGGACCCATCACCGCGGACACGGCAAAAGAGAACGGTTTTCCCGTGGACCTGGTGGCCGCGGAATACACCATCCCGGGGCTTTGCGAGGCCATTGAAGAATTTTTCCGTCCCTGAACGATGATGGCTTTGTAAAAAGCGATTGATTCCGCTTTTTGTAAGGCCATACCC
>CAZWNV010000045.1:0-17812 GCA_964635265.1 uncultured Desulfobacteraceae bacterium | reverse complement strand
CGTTATAGAAAGACAAAAGCCCGTTCTCCGCATTGTCATTTAGCTTTACCTCGATGTAGCCGGTGAGCTTCTCATTTTCCATCTTTTTGAGCAGACCCTCCAAATCCGCAAATTCAGAGGTCAGCCCGCTGTAGAGCTCGCTTGAATTCGCCAGATTGGCCCAGTAATAGAGCCGATCCGGCCGAATCCGATAGACGGATACCGAAAAATTGTTTTTTGCGGCGGATTCCAGAATCCGGTCAATGGCGTCTTTGCCTTGCACGGTACGGGTTTTGTCCTGATAGAGACCTTTGAGCGCATTTTCCTCGTCAAAATAGACCACCGCCTCTGCTGCGGGAGAATAGAAATACACCGCACCGCTCTCCAGAACGCCTCTGTAATGCTCCAGCAGCTTGTCGAGCCTGAGGTAATAGCTGTTTAAATCTTCTACAACGGGTCTTTCCTTGGGGATGATGATCATTTCATCGCAGCTCCTGAATCCATTCTGCAGAGACAGCAAAGCAATGCGGTCCTTTCCGCATTGCTTTGCCCAATTTCTCCGCCTGCAACCGAAAAATCAGCGGCGCCGGCGCAAACGCTCGATGGAGTACCGCAGGCTGTCCTGCATACGGGAAATCGCGTCTGCCAGGTTGCCGATCTCGTCCTTGGATTTCACCTCGATTTCGGCTTCCAGGTCACCGACGCTGATCCGCTCTGCTGCTTCAGTCAGATATTGAATATTGTGGGCCAGGCGATTGCCGTAGATACTGATGCACAAGCCGATGAGCAAAATGGCGCCAATCAGGATGCCGAAATTGATATTACGGGTCTGCATTGCCATCTCGTCGGCCGAGGCCTTCAGATTGTCGGTCTTCTGGGTAAACTCGTCAATATAGGCGGTTGCCATAACCAGATACGGTCTGCCTTCGATGTCAATCGGTGTAATGGCAGCATATTTTTCCCGGATCTTGCCGTCCGGATCCTTCCACTTATAAAACCCCTCGGATTCTTTCTGCCCCTTGGCTCCTGTAATGACATCCCAAAAATTCGGAAAATACGGACCGAGAGCCTTTCGAAGCAGCCCCGGATCGTCTATACCCACGATATTGGGGTTGGGGTGGGCCCAGATGGTCCAGTTGCTGTCTTTATGGGGCTCCTGGATCAGGTTCGTATAGCCGGTTTTGCCCACATTCTGCACTGCAATGCTGCTGAAGACCGGGTGATAGTTAAAATCCTGGGGACTCAGATTGGGATGCGCCTGCAAATAAATCTCGCACTGCAGGGCCACATCGCGGGCCTTTTGCATGATCTTTTCCTTGCCTTCTTCAAGGACCAGATCCGTACTTCTCTCGGTGATGTCATTGGCCAGTTCGTTAATCTGCATTTGCGAGAAATAGCCGGTCGCAGCAATCAAAACAATGGGAACGAGGAGGAAAAGGATCATCATCTTGCCCCTGATCCCCAGCAGTCCGGGGGAGCGCCCGGCGGAAGGTTCAACGGCAGCGGCAGAGGCAGAAGACCCGGATGACGACGCAGAAGCACCTGAAGCCTCCTCCTGGCGGCCCTCATCGGTTTGCTCTGCGGTCCCCGCCAATTCCTGCTCCAGGCTCTCATCCAGGCTCTCATCCGGGCTCTGCTCCACTTCCTGCTCCAGGCCCTGCTCCTGCTGCGCATAGGCGTCCGATGCGGCCTCCTCCTCCGACTCCGTCAGACTGGAAAGCTGGGTCACATGGCCGCACTCCCCGCACCGGACCCGAATATCCCTTCCCCTGTATTGCTCCAGCTTATCCGGGTCCAGATGATAAACTTTCCCGCATTCCTCACAAATTACCGTCATGCTTCCTCCTTCTCAAAATTGACAACCCCATTTTTGATACTGTCTGTGCTATCTGCTCCCGGCCGTTTTCCCATGCCGGCCTTCGGGGGCTGTCATGTCTCAATTTCCCGCAGCTTTTTGACCATAGATTGCTGAAACGCCACTTTTCTCTCCTCGCGAATAATCTGCCGCGCCAGCAGATCCACCAGTTCCGCTGCCCGGTGAGCGGGAAAGCGATCAGGGTTCTCCCCCATATCACTTATTTCATCTTCAATCACCACATCCGCAATCGGGCCCATGGCCCGGGAAAGTTCTGTAGACAGGGTTTTGAAAAAATCCTTGCCCAGCGTCGGCATGGCGTCCTGGGCGACCTCGATCAACTCCAGATCCTGGAGTTTCTTCAGGACTGCCCGAAGGTGCTTCAGGTTCATATTCAGCGAACGGGCGACCTGAGAAAGATTCTTGGTGCCGTCAAGCTCCATTAAAACCTGCAGCATCTCGCTATCGAGCGACACCTCCCCCAGGTCGGCGCGGACTTTGCGCCGCATCACCAGTCTTGAAATATCCCCTGAAAGCTCTACCATAAATCAGCCCTCCGAACGCTATGAATTCTCTACAGACAACCTTTGTGCAGATCATCTGTTTTGGTCGTGTCTCGCGGCAAACCCGCAGGATCAATCGTCTCCCTTTGCAAGCTCCCTGCGCAGCTCGGCAAACTCGGCCTGAATCGTCTTGCGGAGCTCGGCTATAATATATTCTGTCATCTCCCGCTGTTTTTCGGGTATATTTTCTGGACCGCCGGCCGATTCCGGTTCCGGCGCAGGTTCCGGCTCCGCTTCAACGACTGGCTCCGCCCCCCCGGTCTCCGGGGGCTCCGGGGTCTCCGGGGTCTCCGGGGTCCCGGAGACGGTTTCCGCCCCGGCTGCAGCCTCTCCTTCCGGCATGACCTGCTGCTGAAATTTTTTGTATTTCTTCACCGCGCTTGCGGCCATTTTTTTTCTCTCGTCCTCGCTCATGCCGGGTGACTGCAGGATTTTTTCAAATTTTTTGTATATGGAGGCCACCAGCTTGGTGGCGTCGGGGTGGGCTTTGGCCTTTCTGGACTTGATATACTTGCCCAGGGATTCATGGAGCTTGAGAAAAACAAGACTGATCTGATCATCTTTGTAGCGGTTCTTCAAACGCTTGACTTCCTTCAAGAAATCCTTCATGGTGGCATCCGTGATTTCCCAGTCGATGGAAAAGACAAGCGCTTTGAGATTATCAATGGGACCTGCCGACTCGGAATTCTGCTGGCCGGAATCCGCAGCTTCGGACAAGGGGGCTTGCCGGGCGGTCTCTTTTTCCTGCGATCCTTCGGAGGCATCCGCGGCCCCGGAAGCTCTCACTTCCTCCTCTCCGAAAAGCTCCTCTAAACGACTGGTGACTTCAGCGCTGAGGTTGGCATCTTCGTCTGTGGAACCCAATAGCTTACCCTCCTGTCAGAAATTATTCGAGTTTTTTGCGCAAAGAGGTGACGGTCATGGCAATGATCTTTTTCATGGTGGCTGCCACATTGTCGCCTTTTACGGCACTGGCGGAAAAATACGGGGCCTGCAGCTTGCTGTTTAAATCTTTTTCCAGGGTGTCAACAGATAAGATCGGGATTCCCTCATCTTCCAGATCCCGCTTATTGTACTGCATGACCAGGGGGACATGGAAAATGTTCTTGTTGAAGGTTTCCAGGTTTTCCTTCAAATTCTGCAGCGACCGGATGTTCATTTCCCGGCGCAGGTCCATGGAATCAGCAACAAACACAATTCCATCCACCCCCCGCAGCACCAGCCGCCGTGTGGCATTGTATTTTACCTGGCCAGGCACCGTGTAGAGCTGCACCTTGATGCTGTGGCCCTTGATCTCTCCGATATCGAACGGCAGGAAATCAAAAAACAGGGTGCGGTCTCCGTAGGTTTTGACTGTGACCATTTCATTCTGGATGCGCTTCTTGAACTGTTCATTGATGTACTCGAGATTCGTCGTTTTGCCGCCACGGCCGGGCCCGTAATAGACGATCTTGACCTGAACCTCCTTCTTCTTCGGATTTATTAGCGCCAACTCGCTTTCCTCCAGAAATAATAAATTAATGCCGCTTACATCAACGACTGGATCCGTTTGATCGCTTCAGCCACTTTCAGCCGCAGAAAACCAAGAGAGACGTTCTTATCAAAAATGGTCAACAGCAACAGATCCTCGGCCACCTTGCTGAAATGGATGCTTTCCTCTTCGCCTTTATGAAACAGCAGCGAGAACTCCTGCTCCCCGATGATATTGGCCATTGCACTGACAGCGCCATAATTTCCCGCGGCAAGGGCGGCCAGGGAGAATACGTCGTGATTCTTGTCTCCCCTGGACAGATTGACGACGACATTGCCGGCCAGATCCATCAGGATAACGCTCTGCACCCCCATATCAATCAACTCTTCCTGAAGGATGTTTTCAATTGATTCAATCTGTTGCTTATCAAATTCGATCGTAAAATCCATGAATGCACACCCCTTATACTATCTTTTGATCCAAACGCCTGGATAACGGATTGCCGCAGTTACCCAAAAAATCGTGTCTGCTCCTGAAACGCCATTTAAAATCCTTATCTTAAAGGCTGAACAGAATCAATTAAAAAAAAAATGGATAGCGCAGGCATGTTGCTGCAAGAAAGCCCCCCGTTTTTGTCAAGCCCCATTTGTCCGGCATTTTCCCATAAATCGAAAAATAATTAATTAATTTGGTAGCATAAAAGCCAAATCCGATCAAGCATAGAAACCTGTTTAAGGCCGCTTATACGGACTCTGGCGCGGTTTTGGCAAAATACCAGTCGACCAGTTCTTCCGAAAGACCGGTGTACTGCTCCACGCTCAGTTCCGAAAGCCGTTTTTTCACCGCATCCGGCACATTCTCCATGGATTCGATGAGGCGTTCCACATCGGCCCGGCTCACCGTCCGGCCGCGGGTCAGGCTCTTGAGCTTCTCGTAAGGCCTGTCCTCCTTGTAGACCCGCATCACCGTCTGAATCGCCTCCGCCAGAATTTCCGGGTTGGCCTCCAGGTCCGAGGCAATGCGCTGCTGATCCGCGACTACCTTGGAGAGCCCCTTGATACTGCTTTTCAAACCGATCATCATATAACCGAAAACCGCCCCAAGGTTCCGCAGGACTGTGCTGTCACTTAAATCCCTTTGAAACCGGGAGTTCAACAACTTTACCGCCATATGCTCCATTAGCGATATGCCAACCCCCATATTGCCCTCGCTGTTTTCAAAATCAATGGGATTGACTTTATGCGGCATGGTAGAGGAGCCGATCTCGCTGTCCACCGATTTCTGCTTGAAATAGCCAAGGGATATGTATCCCCACATGTCCCGGTCCAGATCGATGATGATCGCCGCAATCCGAATAAGAATATGCAGGATTTCGGAGACATAGCTGTTCGGATTGATCTGGGTGGTGAGCATAATAGGGGTGAGCCCCAGGTAGCTGGAAAGAAAATTGCGGGAGGCGGCGATCCAGTCAATATCAGGGTAGGCAAACTGATGAGCGCAGAAGTTGCCGCTGGCCCCGTTCATTTTGGCCTGGATATAGGCAATGCGAAGCGTGGTGTATTCCCTGCGCAGCCGCCAGGCAAAATTGATCATCTCTTTTCCCATTGTCGTGGGCGTGGCGGGCTGGCCGTGGGTTCGCGAGATCATCGCCGTCTTCTTATACTCTTCTCCCAGCGATTCCAGCTTGCGCAGCACATTGGCGACCTCCGCCACCACATGCTGCCGTCCTTCCTGAATCATCAAGGCATAAGCGGTGTTGTTGATGTCCTCGGAGGTGCAGCCGAAATGGACCCATTCCCTGAGTCGTTCGAGTCCGGCCTCGCTGAGACGGTCCTTGATGAAGTATTCCACGGCCTTTACATCGTGATTGGTGATTCTCTCCGTCTCCTTGACGGTGCCGGCTGCTTTGGCGTCAAAATTGTCGTATATGGCGCTTATCGATCGCAATTCCTCTCGGTCTGCGTGATCGAGCTGCAACTCCTTTAAAAGAAATTTCAGCCACTGCAGCTCGACATAGACGCGGCGCCGGATCAGGCCGTATTCGGAAAAAATACTGGTGATATCCCGTGTGTATCGGCAATAGCGGCCGTCCAGAACGGAAATGGCTTGCAGGTTGTCCATATCATAATCCTTTTTGCAGCAGGTACGGTGTCTTGATGCGGCTTTCTCTCTCAGCCTTCGCCCTCAGAGTTCTGATCCCTTACGAAGCCGGCCTTGGGCCGCATATCATCCACATAGCGCTTGACCCCTTTGACGATGGCCGCGCAGACTGCAGACTGGTACTTCTCGTTTGTAAGCCTCCGGCATTCCCTGGGGTTGCTGATAAACGAGGTTTCCACCAGTATGGAAGGCATCTGCGCGCCCAAAAGCACATAAAAAGGCGCCTGCTTGACCCCCTTGTTATTGATGCGGGAGTAGCGCTCGGATAAATAGCTGCACAGGGAATCCTGGACGCATGTGGCCAGGCGGCTGGATTCATTAATCCGTGCATTATTTAACAGGTCCTGCAGGATCGAATCCAGCTCGCTGATATTTTTTTTCGATGTTGCATTCTCCCGGGCAGCCACGGAAATCGCCGATTCATCGGTGGTTAAATTCAAAAAATAGGTTTCAATGCCGTAAGCCCGATGATTTCTCGCGGCATTGGCATGAATGGAGAGGAACAGGTCGGCCTTTTCCGTATTGGCGATCGCTGTTCGCTCCTCAAGAGTCAAATATTTGTCATTCCGCCGTGTCAACAACACCTCGCAGCCGAGTTCCTGTCTCAGCTTCTTGGCCAGCTTCCGGGAAATCTCTAAGGCAACCATTTTCTCATGCACCCCCGAAAGGTAGCCCGGCGCACCGTAGTCCTTTCCCCCATGGCCGGGATCAATAACGATCCGGTCCACGCCGAGACAAAAAGGCGTCACCACCATATCCCCCTGGGTGGATGGGGCTGTGGCAACCCTCTGGCTGCCTCCGCCGCCCCGACCACGGACATCAATGACAATCCGGAAGGGATTGTTCAGGGAAAAAATCTCGTAGTCGGAGAAAGACTTGATGTCGACCACCACCCGTACCGTATCCTTGCGGTACTGACCGGCCCTGGCCGCGCGCAACAGACTGTCATTGATGGGGATCTTTTTTTCCACATCCCCCAGCCGGGCATTGGCCAGATCCACGTAAAGCCGCGGATAGGGCTTATGGATGGAAGGATCCTTTTTCAGCAGATTGTTGTCATAGCCTGTCTCCCCGCTGGCATCAATAACAACCCGGGTATAGTCGGGATTGGACCAGTAGCGGATGCCCGTAACGGTAACCGGCTCCTTCGCTTCCCCGGTGTTCTCAGACTTTGCAATAACCCTGCCAATAACATCCCCGATTTTTTCCAGCCGCACTTCGGATTTCCTGCGGTACTGGCTGTCCGGATAGTCCCGGATCAGGCGGCGGTAGATTTCCGCCGCCTGTTTTTGATCCTTCTGATTGTAGGAATGGGCATAAAGCCCTTCATAGACACGGCCGCACATGAACATGGCCGCCGGAGCCCATGTGCTGGCGGGATGCTGGCGATAGACGGAAGCAAAGCCTTCAATGCATGTTTTCCAGTGGCTCCTGAACTTTTGCCGCTCGGGGTGTTTTTGAAGCTCTCTGTAGGCGGCTCTTGCATCAAAATACGCTTCTTTTGCAGAGGGCCCCACTTCCGGCAGCTCCTTTATCGCGGCTTTGGAGCGCTTCCGGTATTCGCTTTCCGGATAGTTCCGGATGACACGGGAATAAATGGATCTGGCGGTACGGATGTCGTCGGGTTTATAAGAATGCTCATAGAGCTCGGCATAGAGGCGGGCCTTCATAAAAAGACCTGCAGCCGCCCAGCGGCCGTCCGGATCCAGCTCATATACCCGCGAGAACTTGGCGATACATTGTTTCCAGTTGGACCGGTACTTCTGTTCGGAAGGACTTTCAGTGAGCTGCCGGTAACAGGATTCCGCTTTGAAATAAAGCTGCCGTGCCGATTCACAGCGGCACGGAGAAGGCAGGCTGGCATAAACTACAACAACCGAAAGCGAAACCAAAATGATAACGGATATCTGTCTGATCCTGAAACGCCCCATGGCTACCCCCTGCTCCATCCTGCACAGGCAGGACCTGCGGCAGTGCTGAGTTCTGTCAAAATTTTCCTATCGTGGACTGCTGCCTGCAAGCCTGTCAACCGGATAATCGCAGGGTAATGCCGATAATACGAAAAAATACAAACCGCTGATGCTGCATGCGGAATTCTCCTGAAACCATAAACAAAATGCCCGGGCCGCACCGCCTGCTCTGTCCGCTGAGGCAGCACCTAGCTGCCGGAGGCCCGTTTCCGGCTTTTTTTCTCCTCCCCTGAGGCAGTCGCTGTCTGCTGGAGCGCATGCAGATGGTTGATGGCCTCCAGCGGAGTGATCGCGGATATATCAATTTCGCGCAGTTTATCAAGGACCGCCTGCTCCGGCGTATGAAAAAGGCTGAGCTGGACACCCCCTTCTCCGGAGTCCTCTTCGGCCCCGGCCTTCTCCGTCTGCGGCTCTTCCAGCGGGTAACCTGTATTTTCGATGTTTGCAAGGATCTTTTTCGACCTGCGGACGACCCCCTCGGGAATACCGGCCAGCCGCGCCACCTGGATCCCGTAGCTTCGATTGGCCGCGCCGGCGGCGAGCCGGTGCAGAAAAACAATCTCGTCGTCTGCCTCCCGGACCGTAATATTGAAATTCTGCACCCGGGACTTGGTGCGGGCAAGCTCTGTCAGTTCATGATAATGGGTGGCAAACAGCGTTTTAACGCCTGTCCCGCGCAGGTCATGAAGATACTCGGCCACCGCCCAGGCAATGCTCAGCCCGTCATAGGTACTCGTGCCCCGTCCGATCTCATCCATTATCACCAGGCTGTTCGGCGTGGCGTTATTAATGATGTTGGCGGTTTCCTGCATCTCGACAAGAAAGGTGCTCTGCCCCTGGGACAGGTTGTCCAGGGCGCCCACCCGCGTGAATATCCGGTCTGTAACGGCGATCTCTGCTGATTCCGCCGGCACAAAAGATCCCATATGGGCCATCAGCACAATCAGGGCCACCTGTCGCAGTACGGTGGATTTTCCCGCCATATTCGGGCCCGTGATAATCATCACCTGATTCTGTGTCTGATCCAGGGAGAGGGAATTGGGCACGAAGCGCTCGCCGGCAATCAGTTTCTCCACTACCGGATGCCGCCCCTCGCTGATTGCCGTTATCCCCTGCCGCCGGAGTGCGGGCCGCACATACTGGTTCTGGTCCGCCTTTTCCGCCAGATTCAGGAGACAGTCCAGCCGGGCGATAAAACGGGCACAGGCGGCGGTTTCGGCCTGCCGGGCAATTACCTTCGCGCGAACATCGCAGAAGATCTCATACTCCATGACAGCGCGCTTTTCCTGGGCTCCCAGCACCCTGGTTTCAAAATCTTTCAGCTCCTCTGTAATATAGCGCTCCGCATTCACCAGGGTCTGTTTGCGAATGTAGTCCTCGGGCACCGATTCACTACGGGCTTTGGATACCTCGATGTAGTAGCCGAAGACCTTGTTATAGCTCACCTTAAGGGACTGAATGCCGGTGCGCTCCCTTTCCGCCGCCTCCAGCCGGGCCAGGTAGCTCTTGCCCTCGGTGGCGATGGCAATCAGCTCATCCAGCTCCCCGCTGTAGCCGCGCCGAATAATGCCGCCCTCGTGGAGGGTGGGAGGCGGATCCTGGGCAATGGCGGCCTCGATCAGATCCGCGGCTTCCATAAGCGGACCGTAGAGTTTCTCATCCCAGCGGAAAAGGGACGCGGAAAAGGCGGCAAGCTCCGCGGTAATGGCCGGCAGCATCCTGATGGAGCGCTTGAGCGCCAAAAGATCCCTGGCATTGGCCTGTCCCATGGCGATTTTACTGCCCAGCCGCTCCATGTCGGCCACAGACTGCAGATGGCTGCGCAGGGATTTGCGGGCCGTAAGGGCCGATTTCGCCTCTTCCACTGCATCCAGGCGCTCCGCGATCACTTCCGGGTCCTGCAGGGGATATCGCAGCCAGTGGCGCAGAAGACGCCCTCCCATGGCGGTCACCGTGGCATCCAGAACCCCGAGCAGTGTTCCCTGCCTGGCCCCGGTGCGCAGGTTTCTCTCCAGCTCCAGGTTCCTGCGGCTCACCGCATCAATGAGCAGGCAGTTGTCCAGGTGATAGCTTTCCACCCGGTCGAGGTGCGAAATGTCCTGCTTTTGGGTTTCGCGCAGATAATAGAGCAGGGCTCCGGCTGCAGCCACGCCCAGGCGGGCCTCTTCACAGCCAAAGCCCTCCAGACTGTGGGTGCGGAATTGCTCAATAAGCCGGCTGCGGGCATTTGTATAATCAAAGCACGCATCTTCCAGATAGGTTTGCGCCGTAGCTGCAAATGCATCCGCAATCACTTCATAAGCAGGCTCCGTGCGCGCGCCCTCGGCCAGGACAATCTCGCTGGGGCCTATGCGCAGCGCCTCCTCAAAAACAGCCTGACGGCTTTCCGACTCGGCCAGGCGGAATGTGCCGGTCGAGATATCCAGGCTCGCAATGCCGCCGCCTTTTTCGCCAAGGCACAGGGCGATAACAAAATTATTGGCCTTCTCCTCCAGCAGATCGCTGTTGATGACCATGCCCGGGGTAACCACCCGGACGACATCGCGCCTGACCAATCCCTTTGCCTGCGCCGGATCCTCGGTCTGGTCGCAGACAGCCACTTTATAGCCCTTGTCTATAAGCCGGCCGATATAGCCCTCTGCAGCTTTCACCGGCACCCCGCACATGGGCACGGACTCCTCTTCGTGCTTGTTTCTGGCCGTCAGGGTGATCTCCAGCTCCCGTGAGGCGATTTTGGCATCGTCAAAAAACATTTCATAGAAATCGCCCATACGGTAGAAGAGAATGTAGCTGCCGTATTGCTCCTTGATTTCCAGGTACTGCTGGATCATGGGGGTATGTTTGCCGGATGCCATCTCTGCCGCTTCTTTGCTTCCTATCCTTCACCGCCCGGCTCACTGCCGGCACTGCTCTGTTCCTGACGGGCCGCAGATCCGGCGGCTGCAGTCCCGCTTTGCTCCTGCTGCGGTTTTCCACCCAGCCGGGATTCCAGGTCTGCGGCCTTTTTGCGCTCCGCCTCCAGTTGTTCGTTTAAGCCGCGAATGGTCTTGCGGGATTTAAAACGGTGAAACAGACTGAAAAAATACGCTATGAGAAGCCCTGCCAGGAAAAAAGCCAGCAAAAGCACGCCGAGCCCGGCCTCGAGGTGAAACTCGGTGATCCCCAAATTCAGCCGCAGCGCATGCTGCGTCTGAAAAAGGCTCAGATTCTGCCAGACCCCCAGGCCGATAAGGGCCAGTACAATCAACAACAACAACAGCTTAAATTTTTTCATGGCATTTTCCTTTCCGTAGTATATCCTCCAAAACGGCAATCCACCCCCATTCCCAGAGCCGGTCAACTGCGAACAGGGACAATAGCGGTATTTCCCCAAACCCCCAGCCGATCGCCGACAATAACGGCAATGGCGGAGACCCCGGCGATTTCTCTGCCGAAAGCAATCGCCGCGTCAATATCTTCGGGCACCTGCACCTGATTGGCGATGGCCGTGGCCGCAGCATCGGCCAGGGCACAGGATTCGGATGCCACGCACACGGCATCCGCGCGTCCAAAACTCAGGGAATGGCCGATCGTGCCGGACGAGGTACATACCCCGAGCGGCCGCACGGAGGCATCCAGCCGGAGCCCGATTTTATAGCTAAGGGGCGAGGCTCCCGCGTCAATGGCCAGGGTAAAAGGGGCGCCCAGTTTGACAAAAATATCTCCCCCGTTTTCCACCAGCACTTCCCGGCTTCTGTTGAGGAGCTCTTCCCCCACCTGCCCGGCCATCGCCCCGGCGACTGCCGCCATAGGCCCGACATTGGCGGCCCGGGCCGCTGCGAGCATGTCCCGGACAATTCCGGGAGCCGGACCGGAGAAGGCAACAGGGGCCATGGCGGAGAAAAACTGCGGCAGATCGTCAATATAGGATTCAATGCAGGCCCGGTGCCGCATTACGGCTTCGCGCACTTCTGCTTCGAGCCGCGTCTCGGTCTGGACCCACAGGTCGGTTTCCTTGACACAGACCCGGTAGCCTGTCAGATGCCGATTGCCCGCACGCTCGCGATAAAGCCGCGGCTCTCCCATGGCGGTCCGCCTCACTCCATGCATGCCGCAGGACGCAGCTCCTGTGGGGCCTGCCGCAGAAAATACTTGTCCGTCATGCCGGAGATAAAGTCCCTGACCACCTCCTCGGGCTGCCGGCAGTCGAGATAATCCGGCGCCATACCCGCAATAAAGTTTGCATATATAGGCGAATCGCGGCGCATCTGCCGAATATCAGCCGAAAACCGGGAAAAAAGCTCTTCATACATCCGCTCGATAGCCGGCAGGTTCTTCTTGATCACCGGGTTCATGTAAATCTGCTGGTAATTAAAGGCCTTGAGCTCCTGCAGGGCCTCGGAGACAGCCCGGCTAAAAGCGACCGCCTCTTTTCCCAGGCTGTTTTCAATGATATCGGTCACCAGTGTATAGACGATGGTGCCGTTGGTGTTTCCCAGCACCCGGACGCTCTCCTTCGGCAGCTGGCTGCGGCTGATGATCCCCAGCCGGATGGCATCTTCTATATCCCGGCCGATATAGCTGACCGTATCGGCAAACCGGACCACGCATCCTTCAAGCGTCATGGGCACCAGTGCGATCTCCTCTCCTTCCTGCCTGGCTTCCGTCTCCCGTTTGTGTGCGGCAAAATCCTTGCCGCGCCGCGGCCGTATGGCCTGATCATGGACTTCCCCGTCGTGGCAGAGAATACCGTCCAGGGTCTGGAGGCACAGATTCCATCCGGCCCCCTTTCTTTCCACGGAGTCCAGAAAATGCACGCTCTGCACATTGTGATGGAATTCACCGATCCCGCTGTTGCGGCACAAACGGGACAGGCAGCGCTCCCCGTCATGGCCGAAGGGCGGATGGCCGATATCGTGGCCGATGGCAACGGCCTCGATAAGGTCCTCGTTTAACCCCAGAAACCGTCCGATGGTCCGGGCAACCTTGGATACCAGCTGCACATGCAGCATCCGATGGGTAATATGATCGTTCTCAATCAGGTAGAAAACCTGGGTTTTATCAATGTAGCGGGTATAGGCCAGGGAATGCAGAATCCGGTCCACATCCACGGCAAAAGCCTGCCGGTAATCCTGCTCCAGCCGGCTTTCCCTGCACCGCCGGCAGCCTTCCGCGCTCGCCACGGCATAGCGGGAGAGCAGAGAAGCCTCCCGCTCCTCGAGTATGGGGCGCAGCCGGGAGAGCTCAGATTTCTCCATTGCCAATCAGTTCCTCCATCAACTCGGCATAATTGATACCTGCTTCGCGAAATCCTTGTTTACCATATTTCATATTGGCTTCCAACACATAAGCACGATCATTGACCAGGCAAATATCAAGGCCCACATCGTTCCATCCGCATCTGCGGGCCGTGTCCCCGGCAAGCGCCAGCACCTTTTGCGGCACCTCCCCGAGCCGGATGCGGCCGCCCTGGTCCAGGTTGTTTTGGAAGCGCCCCGGGGCGCCGATGCGCCAGTACGCGTGCCGTATGCGATCGCCTATCACGACGACCCGCACATCGCGGTCAATGGGCAGATACTGCTGGATATAGGCCGTGCGCACACGGGAGCAGTAGTGTTCCAGTTCATCGCGGTTTCGTACCAGGAAAACCCCCCGGCCGAGGGCGGAGCCCCGGGCGATTTTGGCCACAAAGGGATAATCAAAGCATCGGCGGATCTTCTCCGCCTTGCCGCGTCCGAAAAAAAACCGGGTCCGGGGGGTCGGCACCTGCAGAAGCGCAAACAGGGTGCTCTGCTTGATTTTATCCTGAACGAAATGATAGGTATGTACACTGGGAAAGGTGGATTTGCCCATGGCGGCAAACATGTCCACGTAATGGGTGGAAGGATAATAGATTTTTTTCGCCCCGCGGATCAGGGCCGCCTCCTGCGGCGAATAATCCGCAAAATTGGGACGAACTCCCAGTGTTCGCACGCTTGGACACTCCCTCAGGCGGGCCTCCAGCGCGACAGCCTTATCCGGAGCAATACTGCGGCTGCAGGAACAGGCCTCACTTTCATTGCCGGGATATAACAAACTGCTCATCCTCTACAGGGATATTGGTCCAGATGCGCTCCACCCGGAGTACAAACCCAGCAGACCCGGCTCCTGTCACCTCGATGCGGCCCGGAAGGGAAAAGCCGTTTACCTGGCGATAATCGGCAAGTTTTGCCCGATAGCGCAGATCCTCGCCTTCATAGATGGCCACCGAGGACGCTGAGTTCCCATCAGGGCGAAGGCGGATCTTCTCCCGCAGTCCGCTCCAGTCATTGGTTAACACCAACTGCTGCGGGGCCTCGGCATCGGAACTGGCCCGGCCGGGGACAAACGCTGCCTCCTCATACTCATATACCGGAACTCTTCCGCCGAGATAGGCGATTAACTCGCCAATACTGATGGGTACATTCAGAATACGCTGCAATCCGGGATCTTCACAACCCTTTTTGCGGACGCCTTCCCTGGCTGCAGAGGCAAAATACAGGCTGCCGCCGTCATAGGAAAAACGCATCCACGCATTGCCGGCGGGTCCCAGCACGACAGCCCGCATCCTGCCATCAAGAGCTGCCAGCCAGGCAATCCGGGTGCTTTGCCTCCCCTTGGCATTCCACAAGCGGAGCCTGCCTATTGCCTTTATGCTTTCAAGCCCCTTGTTGCGGGTGTTTAAATGCTGCAGCAGGCTTCCGGTCCGGCTGTCCGGAAAATCCATCCGGGGGGCGATCCCGGGATGGCAGGCTCCAAGGAATACTGCGGCCAGAAAGCAGAGCATTGCCTTCGAGCGCATGGCGCCTAGGACCCGTTCTTCTGTAATGCTTTAATTTTGTCCTCGATTTTCGCCCTGTCCCCGGTCCGGTTCTCAAGAGCCCGCTGATAGGCATCCATTGCCTCCTCCAGCCGCCCCAGCGCTTTATAAACATCGCCCAGATGCTCCAGCACCACGGGATCATTCGGAATAAGCTGCACGGCCCTTTCGATGCAGGCAGCCGCCTCCTCCAGCCGTCCCCTGCGATAATACAGCCATCCCAGGCTGTCGATGATATAGCCGTTCTCCGGTTTTTTCTCCAGCGCTCTGCGGATCAGCTTTTCGGCCTTTTCCAGGTGGATCCCCTGATCCGCATAGGTATAGCCGATGTAATTGAGTGCATCGGCATGTTCCGGATCCACCTCAAGGACCTGCTCCATCTGATCGATCGCCTTCTCGCGCGCTCCTTTCTCGTCATAGAGGACGCCGAGTTCAAAGCGGAGCTTCGTGTTTTTCGGCTCAATGGAGAGCCCTTCCAGAAGAAGCTCCTCCGCCTTGCCGAAGAGCTCCTTTTTTTTGTAAAAGGAGCTCAGATACGGGATGAGTTCGATTTTCTCCTCGTCTCCCGCGCTCTCCACGGCCCCCTCCAGAATGGCAATGGCCTTTTCAAGATCCTGCTGCTGCTGATAGGCGATAATGGCCCTGTGAATGACAGCATTGCCATGATACTCGGATGCCGGTGAAACCTTTTGAAAGGCCTTCTCCGCCTGCTCATACTGTTCCTGCTTGTAGCGGGCGATGCCGGAGGCATACCGGAGGCCGGAGCCCTCCGGCGCACCTGCAAGCATACCGGAGAGCACCGTGAGCGCTTCATCATATCGCTTATTCAGCACCAGACGCTGCACGACAGTGCGAATGACGCTTTTGTCCTCGGCACTTCTGCGTCCCAGTTCCGCAAAAACTTCTTTTGCCCTGGCGCTTTTGCCGGACTCTTTATAGGCAAGACCCAGCTCAATGGCTGCAGCGGCATTCTCCGGGCTATGCTCCAGGATCTGCTCATAGAGTGCAACCACCTTCTCCTGCCGGCCCCTGGACTGATACAGATCAATCAGGGCCCAGCGCGGCTGGTTCAGAGAGGGGGCGAGATCGATGGTCCGCTCGAACGCAGCTTGCGCTTTCTCGTAGCGGCCCAGGCGGGAGTGGATTTTGCCGAGGTAGAAGTGCCCCGCATAAGCCCCGGGAAACCGGGAAACCAGTTTCGCAAACACATCGGCGGCCTTTTCCAGCCTGCCCGCCTCGATATAGAGCTTTCCAAGAACCTGATAGACATCTTTTTTCTCGGGATCCAGGGAAAGAATCTTTTCATAAATCGGAATAACCCCGGCATCCGGGTTCAGCGTACGCTGAATGGAGGCTTTCAGAAGAAGCAGATCCACGGACTCCGGGTTCTCCGCAAGCATTTGTTCAATGATCGCAAGGGACTTTTCATACTGCTGTTTGTGCAGATAGAGCACTGCCAGCTCTTTCTGCAAATAGGAAACTCCCGGATCCTTCGAAATAGCGGAGTTCAAGGAGGCAATGGCTGCATCGACATTGCCCCGCCTTTTCTGAAACTGGGCCTCCAGATAAAAATAATAGCTGTTTGGCGAGGCCTCGGGCCCGGAAAGCGCTTCTTGCGGCAGCCCCGTCATCGGCGGGCGGGGCGTCTCCCCCCGGGCTTGGGGCTCCGGGTCCCGGGCGGCGCAGCCGCTCAACAACAATGCAGCGGCTGCCGCTGCAAACATAAATATCCGTATATCCCGGCTTGTCTTGCGCATTGCCTATTCCATGACGGCTTTGGAAAGCAGAATTCCACAGGGAATCGCGTTATTCGTATAGCGCGAAATCCGGAATTTCCCGCTCGAAAAACGCTTTCATCTTTTTGACGATATTTTTCTCCAGCTGCCGGACCCGTTCCCGGGAGATGTTGTAGGCATCGCCGATGTCCTGCAGGGTATGGGGGGAATCGGTAAAAATCCGCTTATCAAAAATCTCCAGCTCCCGATCGGAGAGCTGCTGGCGGAATTCGGCGACCTTCTCCTGCAGAAGGCCCTCGACTTCCTTCTTGGCAATCTGGTTTTCCACCGACTCGGTCTCTGAGCTGAAAAACTCGCCGCGCTCGGTATCGGAGTCGTCCTTTAAAGGCTCATCCAGGGAGAGATCCCAGCCGTCCAGACGCTGATCCATTTCCGTGATCTCCTGCTCGGATACCCCGAGGCGATCGGACAACAGTTTGGGCTGAGGAACAAAACCCTGGTCAATAAGATTTTGTTTTTCTTTTTTGAGTTTGAAGAAAAGCTTTCGCTGCCCCTGCGTGGTCCCGATTTTCACCAGGCGCCAGTTGTCCATGATGAATTTCAGGATATATGCCTTGATCCAGAAGGAAGCATAATACGAAAACTTGACATTTTTATAGGGGTCAAATTTTTGTACGGCATGCATCAGGCCGATGTTGCCTTCCTGGATGAGGTCCAGAAGATTCTGCATCCAGACGCGCTGGAACTCCAGGGCGATCTTTACCACCAGCCGCAGATTGGCGGTAGCCAGGGTATAGGCGGCTTCCTTGTCACCCTCTTCACGAATACGTTTGCCCAGCTCAATTTCTTCATCGCGGCTCAAAAGCCGATATTGGTTGATTTCCGCCAGGTAGCGCTGAAGCGGATCATATTCGACAAGGCTTTTCTCGGGCTCCACCGTGCTTTGCTCTTTTTCCGCGCGGCTTCGCCGGGCATCGCTCTCCTCGAGCACGCCCTCCAGTGTATCGGCGACCCCTTGATCGGTTTTACTATCTTTATTGAGTGTCTGTTTTTGTTCTGTCATGACTTTTACTCTAATGAAAAGTTTCTATAAATGCAAATCCTGTAGAGGAATCCAATTTTCAGAGGCTTGCGGGCCTGCCGGTGCGGATTTTCCTATGGACATTATGCGGAGAAACTGATAACAATAATTTTTTCCGGAATACGGGAAAACCCTCCTGCGCCTGTAGCTCAGTTGGATAGAGCAACGGACTTCTAATCC
>CAZWNV010000044.1:0-17960 GCA_964635265.1 uncultured Desulfobacteraceae bacterium | reverse complement strand
TCCATGACCCGGCAGGAGCGCCGGCAGCACCAGATTATCAACGGCAGCCGCAGAAAAAGGATTGCAAAAGGATCGGGTACCAGTGTACAAGATGTGAATAAGCTCTTGAAAAATTATTCCCAGGTACTGAAAATGATGAAAAAAATAAATAAAGGCGGTATGATGAAAGGACTCGGCCGCGGGAAGATGCCTTTTTAAAGGAGTGAGACACAATATGGCAGTGAAGATTCGATTGGCAAGGTATGGTTCCAAGAAACGCCCGTTTTACCGGATTGTTGTTGCGGATGGACGCTATCCCCGCGATGGCCGGTTTCTGGAGACTGTGGGGACCTATAACCCCATGGTGGAGCCCAGTGAAGTAACCATGAAGCAGGACCGGATTCAGTACTGGCTCAGCCAGGGGGCACTTCCCACCAGCACCGTGGGGAGCCTGATAAGAAAGCAGGGGGTTGCCTGACTCGCGGCTTGATAATGGTTTTGCCTGACCACCCGTATTCCCAGAATCGTGTAAAGGAGTCTGACCATGAAAGATCTGATCGCGTACATTGCTAAGTCGCTGGTTGACAATCCGGATGAGGTGGTGGTGACCGAAGTCGAAGGCGACCAGACTTCGGTGCTTGAGTTGAAAGTGGCCAAGGAGGATCTGGGAAAGGTAATCGGTAAACAGGGAAGAACCGCGCGGGCTATGAGAACCCTTTTGAGCGCAGCATCAGCGAAGAACAGGAAACGAACAGTCCTGGAAATTGTAGAAGATTGAGGGGATGGATTCGGAGCGCTGCCTGCAAATGGGAAAGGTTGTGGGGGTGCATGGCATAAAAGGCTGGCTCAAGGTGCAGTCATTTGCCGAATCCGCTGAACCTTTCCGCGCCGGCCGCCGGGTCGGCGTCAGGCACAGTGGCGCAGGGATGGCCACTTACATGGTGCGCGATGTACGGCCCCACAAAAATCTGCTCCGCCTGGCGCTGGAATCTGTAGAAACCCGGGATGCCGCGGAAGCGCTGGTGGGCGCGGAGCTTTTGATTGACCGGGCCGAGCTCCCCGAACCGGAAGAGGACCACTGGTACTGGTGTGATTTGATCGGCCTGTCTGTGTATGAGGCAGAAGTCTATATCGGGCGTGTGCAAACCATTTTTGCCACCGGCAGCAATGATGTGCTGGTGGTTGCCCGCGGTGATAGCGAACGCCTGATTCCGGCGATCGAATCCGTTGTCCGGCGAATCGACCTTGGCAACAAGCTGATACAGGTCGAACTGCCCGAGGGCTTGTAAGCCCGGGCAAAGAAAAGGCCGGTGCATGGATTTCGAGATTCTGACGATTTTCCCCGACATTTTTGCCTCCTTTTTTGCCCACGGTATCATCCGCCGGGCTATTGCCGAAGAGGTGATCCGGGTTTCGGTGACAGACATCCGTGATTATGCCGAAGGCCGGCATCGGCAGACAGATGATCGCCCTTACGGCGGGGGGGCGGGTATGGTGATGAAGCCCGAACCCTTGGGCCGGGCCATAGAGGCGGCAGGAAAGAGACATCCGGGGGCGAGGACGGTTCTGCTGTCGCCGCAGGGAAGGCGGTTTAACCAGGCAGCGGCCCGGGAGCTTTCCCGCGAGAGCGGGCTTATTCTGATCTGCGGCCGTTACGAAGGTGTGGACGAGCGAATCCGGGAAGCTGCTGTGGACGAAGAGTTGTCCATCGGCGACTACGTTTTAACCGGCGGGGAACCAGCAGTCATGGTCCTGGTGGATGCGGTAACCCGGCTGCTCCCCGGAGCATTGGGGGCCCGGGATTCAGCCGAGAAGGACTCCTTTTCCGCGGATCTGCTGGAGCATGCCCATTATACCCGGCCGCCGGAATATGCGGGCAAAACGGTGCCCGATGTGCTGCTCTCCGGCGATCACGGGGCTATCGCCGACTGGCGGTTTTCGGATGCGCTGCTGCGAACCCTTGTCAAGCGGCCGGATCTGTTGGAAAACCGGGAACTCGGCGAGGATGAGAGGGAGGTTTTAAAAAGGTGGTGCCGCTATATTGAAAAGCTCCTGGCCAAGTAGCCTGTATCTGGCGCTGCTGCACCATCCGGTCAAGAACAAAAACGGGGAAACCATTGCATCAGCGGTCACCAACCTGGACCTGCATGATTTGAGCCGGCTGGTAAAAACCTATGGCGCAGCCGGCCTTTATGTGCTAACCCCTCTCAGGGACCAGCAGGTATTGGCTGGCAAAATCATCGCCCACTGGCAGACCGGACACGGCGCCGCCTATAATCCCAAACGGAGGGAGGCGCTGGATCTGGTAAAGGTTCGCGGCGGTCTCGGCGAAGCAATAGGCGATATAGGAAGGCAGGAGCCGGGACGCAGCGTCCAGAGCATTGCAACAGGCGCCTCGCTCTCACGGGAGGCGGTTTCCTTTGCCTCCATGCGGCGGAGGATGGCCTCGGAGCCCTCGGCTTTTGTCCTGCTGCTGGGCACAGCCTGGGGCCTTGCAGACGAGATGGTGGCTGGTGCGGATGCCGCTCTGACACCTATTCAGGGCGCATCCGGCTATAATCATCTGTCGGTGCGGGCTGCTGCAGCCATTATGCTGGACAGGCTTTTGGGATAGCAGGAATGCAAGAATCACAACAACGATCAGGCAGGAACATGGAATCGGTCTGACGGAATAGGGAAACAGAGGTTGTCATGGAAAAGATTAAGCAAATCGAAAGGGAACAGCTGCGACTCGACTATCCGGAATTTTTCCCCGGCGATACCGTGCGGGTGCACGTGCGCATCCGGGAAGGGGAAAAGGAACGGGTTCAGGTTTTCAAGGGGGTGGTGATCAGCAAGCGCTCCGGTACAACCAACGCCACCTTTACCGTTCGCAAGGTATCCTACGGGGTAGGGGTGGAGCGTGTCTTTCCGCTGCATTCCCCGAGTATCGACAAGATTGAGGTGGTTTCGCACGGGCGCGTGCGCAGGGCCAAGATCTACTACCTGCGCAACCTGAAGGGGAAAGCCGCTCGCATTAAAGAGCGCCGGCGCAGATAGGAAATGATGCCGCCGCATGACCTCTGGAGTTATGAGGATCAGGCCAGAAGGCGCGGTTTCCAGCGGATAGCCGGGGTCGATGAAGTCGGGCGCGGACCGCTGGCCGGCCCGGTTGTAGCGGCTGCGGCGGTATTGCCCCGGGATCTGCCGGAAGCGGGAATAGCCGATTCCAAGCGGCTTTCGGGGAAAAAGCGCGAAAGCCTGTACGAGTTTGTCTATCAGCATGCGCTCTCCGTGGGAGTGGGGATTGTGGATCCCCCGGAAATCGACCGGATCAATATTCTGGAAGCTGCCTGTGCGGCAATGGCCATGGCTGTAAACAACCTGGCCCCGGCGCCGGATTATGTCCTTGTTGATGGAAACCGTCTGCCTGCCCTGGATATGGCGGCCGAGGCAGTGGCCGGCGGGGATCGGCAGAGCGTTTCCGTGGCTGCCGCCTCTATCGTGGCAAAGGTTACCCGGGACCGCATGATGGGGGTATATGCCCGGGATTACCCGGAATATGGATTTACCGCGAATAAGGGCTATCCCACCCGCGCCCACAGAGAGGCCCTGGCAGCGTACGGGGCTACTCCCATCCATCGCCGGAGTTTTCAAGGCGTTAGCTGCCTTTTCGGGAAGGAGGGCTGAGTCCTGCCGGCATATGGCGAATCCGCGCCAAAAACTGGGACAGAGCGGGGAGTCCGTGGCCCTGCAGTACCTGCAGAAAAGGGGCTACAAACTTCTTGAGAAAAATTACCGCAACCGTATCGGAGAGATTGATATTATCGCCCGCGATGGCGATACACTGGTTTTTGTCGAGGTAAAGACCCGCCGGTCCGAGCGCTACGGCAGTCCCCGCCTGGCGATCACTTGGCACAAGCAAAGAAAGATCTCCCAGACCGCGCTGGCCTATCTCAAGTACACCCGCCAAATGGATTGCAAAGCCCGTTTCGACGTAGTTTTTGTCAAAAGCGGCGGAGTCCGGCCCGAAATCGAGTTGATCCAAAACGCTTTTCCCCTTTGTTATGACGGATGAACGCGCCCGGTCCCGGCCAGGGACCCTCTATATTGTCGCCACTCCCATCGGAAATCTGGCTGATATTACCCTCCGGGCGCTGCAGGTCCTGGAAACCGTTGACCTCATTGCCGCCGAGGATACCCGCCACAGCCGCAGGCTGCTGTCGCATTACAATATATCCGCCCGGGTGATATCCTGCCACGAGCACAATGAATCCGAACGCGCCCGCGAGCTGGTGCAAAGACTGGCCGGCGGCGAGAGTGTGGCCCTGCTCTCCGATGCCGGCACCCCTTCCGTCTCCGATCCCGGCTACCGGATCCTGCAGACCGCTATTGCGGCTGATATCCCCGTCGTACCCATCCCGGGCGCCTGTGCTGCCATGACCGCCTTAAGTGCTGCCGGAATGGAGACTGATGCCTTCCTGTTTGTCGGCTTCCTGCCGCAAAAAGGCGCAAAACGAAGCACACGCCTCGCAGGGCTTGCAGAGGAGCCGGCAACGCTTATATTTTATGAGTCCCCCAACCGCCTGGTACAGCTTTTGGGGGAAATTCGGGAGTTGATGGGAGACCGTCGGGTGGTAGTGGCCAGGGAGATGACCAAGCGCCACGAGGAGTTTTTCCGGGGCAGGGCCTCGGAGGCGGCAGAAGAGCTTGCCGGCAGGCAGGCCGTCAAGGGAGAGGTAACCCTGCTGGTTTCCGGGAACAAAGGCGGCGGCGGCGTCTCTGAGCAGGAGATTCGCCAGGCAGTAGCCGCGGCCCTGGAGACGGAGGCCGGCGGCTCGGCCCGGCTTGCAAAGGAACTGTCCAGGCGGTTCGGTGTGCCCAAAAACCGGGTTTATGACATTATACTGGAATTCAAATCAGGACACCCCGCTTCCAGCGGCGGGAAAGGAGAAAGGCGTGATCGATAAACTGGATGCCATTTTTGCGCCGGAATCGGTGGCTGTTGTCGGGGCCTCTTCCACCCCCGGCAAAGTCGGCCACGATATTTTTGCCAATGTGCTGCGGGGCGAATATAAGGGGACGCTCTATCCCGTCAATCCGAAGGCCCGCTCCATTCTGAGCGTCCGCTGTTATGCCTCCGTGCTCGATATTCCCGACCCGATTGACCTGGCCATGCTCATTCTTCCCCCCAGGGCGGCGCTTGCCAGCATTGATGAATGCATTGAAAAGGGGGTGAAAGGCGTTGTGATCGTCTCGGCCGGCTTTAAGGAAGTCGGCGGCGAAGGCGCTGAAATCGAGGATCAGATTGCAGCAAAGTGCCGGGATGCCGGAATTCCCCTGATCGGCCCGAACTGCCTGGGCGTAATCAACCCGGGCGCTGATGTGCGTTTGAACGCCAGTTTTTCCACCCGCATCCCCCATAAAGGCAACATCTCTTTTATTTCCCAGAGCGGAGCGCTTTGCACGGCGGTCCTGGATTTTGCAGCAGACCGGGGATTCGGTTTCTCCAAATTCGTCTCCATCGGCAACAAGGCCGATGTTGAGGAGCTTGACCTTCTGAAATACTATCATAACGATCCGGAGACAGACGTCATCATGGTATACATGGAGGAGCTCCGGATGCGGGAGAATTTTATCGAGGAGGTCAAAGAGATCACATCGGGAGAGCGGCCCACCCCTGTTCTTGTCATCAAGTCCGGCAAGACCGCAGCCGGCGCCAGGGCTGCAGCTTCGCATACCGGTTCTCTTGCCGGAACCGAGGCCGTATATGATGCCCTCTTCAACCAGGCGGGCATTATACGGGTGGAGACGGTGGATGATCTTTTTGATTATGCCGAGGCATTCTCCGCCCGCCGCATGCCGACCGGAAACAGGGTGGCCATTATCACCAATGCAGGGGGGCCGGGCATTATCGCAACGGATATGACAGAGGTTTCCGGGCTCTCCCTGGCCAGTTTTTCCCGCCAGACCGATGAAGCGCTGCATGAGCATCTGCCACCGACAGCAAATTTTAACAACCCCGTGGACGTGATCGGTGATGCCAGCCGGGATCGCTATGAGCATGCCCTGGAGGCGGTGATCAAGGATGAGGGGGTGGACGGGGTGCTCATGATTTTAACCCCCCAGTCCATGACCGATGCCATCGGCACGGCAGAGGCCATTGTGAGTGCCTATCAAAAGACCCAAAAGCCCATTATATGCAGCTTTATGGGCGTGGTAGACGTCTCTGCCGGCGTCAAGCATCTGCAGGAGCACCACATACCGGTCTACCGCTTTCCCGAAAACGCTGCCCGTGCCATGGGAAAACTCTATGAAGCCACACGCTGGCTGCATCGGCGCATTCTGCCGCAGTATGATATCCGGTTTGACAAGGCCCGGGCACGGCAGCTCGTAGAGGAGAGCCTTTCTTCCGGCAGATCGGTTCTCGGCGAATACGACGGCGCTCCGCTTTTGGCGTGCTATGGTTTTCACGTGTGCCCGATGAAGCTCGCCCGGAATGCTTCCGAAGCCGGTGATATCGCTGATGAGCTGGGCTATCCGGTGGTGATGAAAGTGTATTCCCGCCAGATTCTGCACAAGTCCGACGCCGGTGGTGTTCAGGTGAACGTAAAAACCCGGGATGCGGTGGAGCAAAGTTTTACGGAGATTTGGGAAAACGGGGTTACCTACGCGCCGGATGCGGAAATCGAAGGGGTACTGGTGCAGCAGATGGCTCCCGGGGGAGAAGAGGTCATTCTGGGGGTCAACCGGTATCCGGGTTTTGGCCACCTGATTATGTTCGGTTTCGGCGGCATCTACGTGGAGCTTTTTAAGAACGTGGTATTCCGGCTGGC
Source organism: uncultured Desulfobacteraceae bacterium (assembly GCA_964635265.1). Taxonomy (GTDB): domain Bacteria; phylum Desulfobacterota; class Desulfobacteria; order Desulfobacterales; family Desulfosalsimonadaceae; genus M55B175. Next base: position 11,166 of record CAZWNV010000044.1, on the reverse strand, counting down.
GCCAATCGGTAGAAACACCGCCCGCAGGATGATTCGCAGCATCAAGGGCTTTGAGCTGTTAAACGGCTTCCGCGGCAGGCCCAAGGCGGACATCGGGCAGATCGAGAAGCTCCTTGTGGGACTGTCCCAGCTTGTGGTGGACAATCCGGAAATTAAGGAGCTCGACATCAACCCCCTCTTTGTCCACGAGGAAGGAAAGGGCGCCACCGTGGCCGACATTATCATTACCCTGGATTCCGCGTGAAGGAGCTGTTTGTCCGCGCCATGTGAGAGCCTGTATCCGGTGCTGCTGCCGGTTCCTGCTCGGAAACAGGAGCTTTCCCGAAAAGCGCTGCGCCTTTATCTGAGCTGGCTGGCCCGGCGGGCGGTAGCCCGTTCGGCGGAGTGCGCGGGTCTGGACAGAAGCGATGCTCCGGTGCATACCATTTATTACTCCCTGAGCCACAAGCCCGCCTATGTGGCCGGGATTGCCGCAAAATTTCCGGCAGGCATCGATGTGGAAAGGATCCGGCCGGTCAACCGGCGCTTGATGGAGCGGGTGTCTGATGCCTCTGAGCGCGGTTTATTTGAAGCCGATGATGCGCTTTTGTTCTTTCGCATATGGACGGCCAAGGAGGCGGTCCTGAAACAGGCCGGTGTGGGTCTTGCCGGGCTTGGCCAATGCCGCATCATCGCGGTGAGCGATGCCCGCACCCTGGTTGCGGCCTATCAAAGCAGACGCTTTTTTGTGGAACAGCGGTTTTTGGATCAGCACCTGGTATCGGTGGTCAGAACATGCGGGGCAAGCGTACATTGGTGTTATGACTGAACCGGTCCGCCGCGAGGGAGCTCAGGAGGCATTGCCGGAGGTATCCGAGATTCCCCGGAGTTGTGTGGTAATGATTTCTGTCATGCGGGGCTTTAGTTCCTCCGCGTGTTGCATCTGCTGTTTGCGCACCGCCTTGAAAAAGCGCCGGGCATCCTGTTTCTGCCGGGTGCTCCAGGATGCGGTATAGCCGGCTTCGGCCTCTGTGTGCCGCGGTTTGTCGCGTCTGCTGTGGGCCCAGTTGATGACGTGGGAAAAGTAGATGAGCGCCCGGTCGATGAGGATAAACAGCAGTTGATCGGCTCTGGCCGGCCCCACCCTGATTTTTGCCCGGCCCAGGGGGAGCCCCCGCAGCCTGGCCTTTGCCATGCGTTCCGTTCCCAGTGCGGCAGAGCCCGCTCCCATGACCCCCCCGAGGGCGGTAAAGACGCCGAAGGACAGCCCGGCCAGGGCCAGGTCGATCTTGGCCCCCACGATACCGCCGCCGGCGCCCGCTGCAGTTGCCAGCTGCCAGCGGGAGAGTCCCAGGAACTTCCATGTCCGGGAGGAGAACAGGTCGTCGTGGACGATCGACTGCTGCGGCAGTTCCAGGTTGAAAATGTTGTGTTTGAAGCGTTTTTTGATGCGTTTGTGGGCGTCCGCCTCCATCTGATGGATATCTGCCCGGTAGGTTTGGGCGAGTTCCTGCCGGATGCGCTCCAGCGATGCCACGTCCCGGGAGTATTTTTTGACCCGATGGCCGGCCGCCTTTTCTATGAGCTCCACAATGATCGCCGCTGATTCCGCAAGTCTTTGCTCCCAGTCCTGGCGGAAGGCTGCTGTAACCATGCCGAGAGCCTTCTCCCAGTCCGGATCGATAATTTTCAGCGTATGTAACAGTTCCATACGCTGGGAATAGTTGGCCTGCTGGGCATCAAAAATCCGTATCGTATTGAAATGCTTGCGGGCTTGGGCCTTCCAGCGCGCGAGGCAATCGTGTTCCGTCCTGTCTTTTGGATTGATTACCGCCATCCGCGGCGCGGCTGTCTGCCGAAGGATTTCCATCTCCGCGATGTCACTGTTTCGTACCGGACGGGAGCCGTCGGTTACGAAAATAATGCCCGCTCCCCGGGCCACGGGGGAGAGAAGCTCGCATTCATCGGCAAAATCCGGGTCGTTTTTGTGGGCGGCGATGAATTCGGGGACCCGCTTGGTCTCCGGCCCCCTGTACTGCTGCATCCAGGCAAGACTTTTGCGGGGCTGCTGAAACCCGGGGGTGTCAACAAAACGGATGACTTCCCTTCCGTCGATGACCACCGGATACTCCCGGCATTTCCGGGTTTCCCCGGGGGTGGGACTGATGCGGACCGCGTCGTCTTCGGCAAGGGTCGCCACCACCGAGGATTTCCCTTCATTGGGGTGGCCGAGGATGGCAAAAACCGGAATGTTTTCCGCCATGGCTGTCAGCCTCCCAGTATTTCCACGCGGATGTAGGGGTCTTGTAGCCTGGCAAGGGCCTGCTCCCATATCATGCGGTCGGTGTCCGCGGGAGGGGTCAATATCCGGCTGCCCCTCGGCTTGCCGATTAATCCGATGATAAGCCCCGATGCTCCTGGCACACTTTGCCGCACGGCGGCAATCCAGGAAAGCAGCTCCCGTATGGGCGGCTGCCAGGCCTCCTGGATCAGCAGCAGGCGCATCTCCTCCGGCTCTGTGAAGGACAAATCCCCGGAAACCGGCGTTTGTCCTTTGGCCGACGTGTTTTTGATGGCCGCAAGGTCGGTTTCCGTTTCCATCCGGCAGGCGATGCAGGAGCTGAGGCCAAGGCCCAGCCGCTTGTGTAATACCTCTTGCAGTTCCGTGTCTTCACACAGCTCCGCAATTTCTTCCGGTACCAGCACAATGGCGTCCGCTTGCGGCGCTGCCGATCCCGCAGGCGGTTGCTGCAGGCCGGTATCGTCCGCAACGGCCGGCTTTCCACCGGATGGGTCCGCTGCCCTTTCGTAGCCTCTGCTCCGGGTTTGCACGCGGGGTGTTTGCATGGCCATCAGCAGCCGGTCGCAGGCTGCATGGCTAAATGAGAGTCTCTGCAAATCCCGCTTTTGCCGCAGCATCGTTCCCGTAAGGAGGAGAAACCGCGGCAGCAGCCCATAAACGATTACACAAAGAAGAAGAAACAGCCACCAGGCGGTCAGGTCCGGGCTCTCGAGGTGGCGCATGCCTTCCTTGAAAACAAAGCGGCTGCCCTCTATCTGGGCTGCTGTCGGGTGGGCGGCCGAGGGCGGCAGCGCCCAGGACCAGGGCAGGGCCAGGGCCCTGACAAGGGCGTGGATCGTCTCGGCAGCCGGCTGCAGCGTGGACTGCCAGCCGAATGCCAGATCCGTAATGGTCACCCGCAGGATAAGAACGCCCGCCAGGCCGATATTGAAGCAGACCCCGAATACCTGGCCGAGGATGAATATCGGCCGGAAGACAACGCTGCCGTACACTGTGCGGCTCTGTCCGATAAGCCCGAGGGCGGCGGCCATGGCCTGTTTTTTCTCGGCGCCCATGTCTGTCCGTCGGGATGCTGCAAGCTTGTTTGCGCTTTTGCGAAAGCCTGCCGACAGCAACGGGTAGATGCCGGCAAGGGGCGGGTGCCTGGTGAAGCGCCGGAAAACTGCGGCCCCGCAAAGCAGCATCAGAAGCAGGAGCTGGGGGGCGAGCATAACCCAGAGGCAGGTGAAGACGTTAATGGGCTCTTCGCCGGCATAGGCGAGCAGTGATCCGCAAACGCCCGCCCCTAGGAAAAAGCCTGCGGCGGCTGCTGCAAAAAGCAGAAGACCCAATGCTTCCGCTGCTGCAGCCCCTGGCAGAAGCGGTGCTTGTCCGCTTGCTGCTCCCGTCGTCCGGCGTTTTTGGCAGAGCCAGTACCGGAAAAGTTCCCGGCGGCTGCCGGTCTTTTGGTATTCGGTAGTATAGGCCCGGTATATGGCCCGGTCTTCCCCTCCATCCTCTGCCGCTTCGCTTCTGCTGCGCAGAAAGTATTCAAAATCGATGAGATCCGTGGCGCGCCATTTCATGGAAGGCTCTTTTCGGCAAGCTTTCGGTAGACATATGCTGCCGCAATAAAGGTCAGGGGAATCGTAAGCAGAACTCCTATGCCAAACAGCATGAGGCCGGCCATATTGATAACAATCAGGCTGAGAAGAAAGCAGAGGAGGCTCCCGAAATGGCCCCTTGTCATGTCATAGGAGAGTTTCAGGGCATCCACACCGGGCATCTTTTTGTCCACCACCAGGAACATGTAGAAAAACAGTTTCACGCTGAGATACACTCCCGGCAGTATCAGCAGGGCATAACCGATCATAAGGGCCAGGAAAAACAGGAGGTAGCCGATGAAATACTGGAAAAACCGGGGCAGATGAGGGGCAAGATCATCGAGGGAGACGCTGCCGAATTTTTCGATTTCCAGCGCGGCCGTTACGAAGACAAAGCTGATAAAGGCGTTGATGGCAAGAACCAGCAGATAGACAAGGGCAAAGACAGGCGGGGCTGCAGCAGCCGCTCTCTGCAGGCCGTTGGCCACTACCAGGAGCACGCCCAGAACAAGGCCCAGCAGCAGGAGAAAGCCTGCGTTTGCCCGGAACCTGTCCCAGCCGAAGGAAAGCGCCTCGCCTATGCGGAATGTGTCGGCCGTCATGCTCTTTTCTTCCTCTCCAGTCCCGATAACAATAGCACTGCAGGCGATGCTGCGGCAACAGCGAATTGTTTCCGGCCAATGGTTTCCGGGATGCGCATTTTTCGGCCCTGCTAGAAGAAAAAATCTTTTGGGGCTCTGGCCCGGATCTTGCTAGATTTGTTGTCATGATCCCTACCGTCAGGGTAACGGCATGTGTTTGGCCTTTGCACGGCAATCAGGGGTCCGAAAAAAAGCAAAAAGGGGCGGGTGGCGCCCGCGGAATAAGGAGGAGACTGTTTTGAAAAGCGGCGGTTACGGGGCTGTTTGGCGGTTTCTGGCGTATATGCTCCTGCTGATCGGCCTTGGCGGTATTTTAAACGGTATTGCCTTGCTGGGGGAGATCTCCAATTTTAAAGAGGGCGGCATCGTGGAATGGATGCAGTTTGGTGTTCTGGCAACAGCCACTGCAGTACTTTTGAATGTGGCCGCCAGAAAGCTGCCGGAGGCCATGGCTTTGCCCCTTCTTGCCTCTTTTTTGACCATGATCGCCATGTTCCGGGAGATGGACCTGCTGCTGCGGGAAAACGTGCCGGTCCTTAGCTGGCATATTCCGGTCTTTGTCCTTTCGCTCGGTTTTTTGGGGATTGTCTGGCGCATGAGGCGGCAGTTGCTCTCGGAGTTCAGACGACTCACCGTATCCGCTTTTTTTCCCTTGCTGTGGGCCGGTCTTGCCGTCGTGATTTTCGGTCAGATGGTGGGACACGGTGATTTTCTGGAGCCGCTGCTGGAGTCGTGTTACCACAGGGATTACAAGCGCCTTCTGGAAGAGAGCTTCGAGATGATGGGGTATTTTTTTATCTTCGTGGGATGCCTGGAACTGCGGTTTGAGGCCAACGGGTATGCCCAATCCCCGGAGGATGGCCCGGACGGATAGTTTCGGGTTTTTAAATCTCGATCACTTTTCCTGCGCCCCCTGCAACTGCAATCTGCGGAAAGCGGGAGGCGATTTCCCGCTTGTGCCGGGTGCAATGGGTGGCGCAGACCATGTCCAGGGACTCTAACACGGGAAAATCGTTGAATCCGTGCAGACCTCCGATAAGAGCTGATACCGGACCAATCTCCGCGGCCGCCTCGACAACGGCCTTCACCCCGGGGTGGGAGCAGCCGACAACAATCACCACACGGCTGTCCTGCTGAATGCACATGGCCTGCTCAATATTTTTGAGCGTGCCCGTGGAATAGATGTGTTTGTGAATTTTTGTGGAAAAGCTGAGAGAAACGGTTTCCCGGGCCGGCAGGGGGGCCCGCATGGTATCCGGCACATAAACCCGGACGGGATTTTCCGCCAGAATATCTGGCAGTCCCCCGGTATGATCCCAGTGTGCATGGGAGATAAAGATTTCTTCGATGTCCCGCGGAGAAATTTCCATTTTCGCCATGTTCTCCAGCAGGATTCTTCCGTTTGCGCCGGTGTCAAACAAAATATTGTGGCCGCAGGCCTCGATAAGGGCGGCAAATCCCCAGTCCGGATTTAGACGCCTGTCGTATGCCTCGTTATCGTATAGGATGGTAATCTTCATTGCAGCCCGCTTGCGGATGGATCGGCCGGTTTTGGGGGAGCCGCAGCACTGCAAAGCTGCGGCTCCCCCTTTTTACGGCTTATTCGGTTTCGGACTGAAGCTCCGAAATCCGTTTGTTGATATTGTCGAGCTCAGCCTTCAACTGCTCGGATTCCTGCTGCAGCATGCGGAGTTCATCCTGAGGCGCCGGGGCGGCCTGCGGCGGATAATAGCCGTAGGCGCCATACGGGGTATACGGCGCATACGCAGCCGCCCACGGAGGACCGAAACCTCGTCCGCGTCCGAATCCGCCCCTGAAGCCAAAGCCTCTTCCGCGTCCGAATCCTCTTCCGCGTCCGAATCCGGGATTTGCAAAACCCGGAGCTCCATATCCTGCGCAGAATCCGGCTGCGCGACCACTCATCGGGCCAAAGCCCATGGGACCTGTACGATCTCCTGCTGGCATGATCCTTCACCTCCTTCTTTGCGATCGTCGTATCGCGGTATGTTTTCCAGCCGGCTGCCCCTGCCTTCCGCCCTGCCGGACGCCCGGAACGCGGGCTGCCGGCTGCGGCGTATCAGGACGGAAGAAAAAGGGGCAGTGCGGCATTTTCCTTTTCTTGTATTACTGTCTGTTGCGGCCGCGGCCGGCACCACTCTGCTGCTTTCGGCCGCGCGCCCGCATTCTGAGATTATTGAACCCGGAGGCTATGCGGCGGCCCAGTCCGCGGCCGCCTCTGTTTGCTGGCCTGCGTCCAATACCGCCCTGCATTGGGCGGGCGGTGTCGGCTGAAGAGCCGCTTCCGCCACATCCGCCCATTCCTCTTCCGGTCATCGGGCCCCTTCCTTCAGGGCCGCTGCCATCTCTTCGTGGCATCTTCTTCACCTCCTTTTTTCTTTCTGTCTCCTGCAGATGCGCATCTTTTAGCGGCGATTGCGTCCGCGCTGCCGCCTGCGGCGTCGTCTGCCGCAGCCGGGCATCATAAAATGGGCAGCAGGCAGTTGATTGCGGATGAAAGCATGCAGCACCTCGTTGACGTCTCCCTTGATAAACGGAATCAGACGGATCCCTGCCGCCTCAATCATATTGGCCGGAACCTCGGACACGGCCCCGCAGATCATGACATTAATTTCATGAAATTTCAAGGTGTTGACTTGGTGCATCGGAAAACCGGGCTGCATCGGCAGCCGCCTGGTGTCGAAAATCCGTCCATCCCGGACTTCGGCAACCAGCAGCCAGCGCGCTGCATCAAAAACCGGGGAGATAATATCGCCCCAGACCGTTACCCCGATTCTCATCCTGCCATCTCCTTTCACGGGGTTTAATGCATAGCATATGCCAACTCTGTAAAGCTTTTGCAATTTTCTATTAAATACTGCAAATTCAAAAAGTTAGGGTTCCATCCCCAGTGCTGTGTCCGACGGGTGGATCCTGTATTCGGTGCAGTTTTGCTACTCACGCTGTCTTATAGTTGCAACATTGCAATCTTACGGCCGCTTGTCAATGCCGCTTCCGGCTGCAATTTTATGGCATCAAAATTGCATTTTTTATGTGCGGGCTTGGCATTACCTCCTAACGTGTCACCCTTCCCAGAGCAGTAGATGAGCAGGGAGCAACCGCTCTGCTCATCTACTGTCTCCCGCTCCGGAAGACGGCTCGCTGTTTACCCTATCTTGCAGGCAGGATTCGGCAGAGGACAAAACGCAGGTGTTACGTTGTGTTTTATAACGTTACAAAACGTTACCAAGGCGGGGGTTGCCGGCCCTCCATGATGCTTCCGGTATCCGGACGGAGAAGATCTGCCGGGGATGCACCGGCCGGTCAGGGAATTTGGCATAAATATTGAAAAAGCTTTATTGCCTTCGCAATGGCTGTAACGCCCGGGTGGCCTTTCGGACTCCTGCAAGGCGGGAGGCTGCTCCGGGGATCAAAATGATGAAGAATGAGAATGCCGACGAAAACGCTGGATGATGAAAAGGGTTTCGATCTGCTGGTTGCCAGGGGGATCTGCCTGGCTTGTTTTAACGCCCCGTGGTCGGCTCCCTGCCGGTTGCAGATGGCGATTCTCGAAAGCCTGAAGGAGCGTTACGGGGGGCGGGTTACCCTCGTTGATGTCAATATTGATTATCTGGAGCATTTGCGGAGCCGCTTTGAAGTAAGCAGCATTCCAACGATGATCCTGTTTAACAGGGGAACGGAGAGAAGGCGCATGGTGGGAATGTATCCGGAAACGGACCTGTGCAGCATTCTGGATGCCGAACTCGCTGAACTGAAAACATGAGCCGCCGATTTCCGGGCAGGTACAGAGGATACACGGCGGCAGCCAATACAGTGTGGAAAATACGGAGGGAATTCATGGGGCGATGCGTCAATCACCCGGAAAGAGAGACAAGCTATAAATGTTTGAAGCACAATATTTATCTTTGCGAAGAATGCATGGAATGCCGGGACCCTGAGTTATACTGCAAATATCGCAGCTCATGTCCGATCTGGTTCATGAGCAGGGGGAGCCGAAAGTTGGAAGAAACCAGGGATGAAATCCAGTCAGAAGGCGACTGCCGGGTGAGCTTTCAGCCGGAGGGGCAGTCAGCGGTGGTCCCTGCCGGTTCCACGCTGCTCGATGCCGCGCGCAAGGCGGATGTGTATATCAATGCGTCCTGTAACGGCAAAGGGGCCTGCGGCAAATGCAAACTGATCGTGGATTCCGGAGAAGTGGAAAAAACGGAGACCCCGCTGCTCTCGGACAGGGAAAAGCAGAAGGGTTACGTCCTTGCCTGCCAGACCCGAATTCAGGGGGATGTTTCCGTAAAAGTGCCCGAGGAGACCATAGAGCGTAAACTGAAGGTCGCGGGAATGGGAGAGGCCGTTACTCAAAAGCTCCAGGGGCTGGCAGGCGATATCCAGCCGATGCTGGAGAAGGTGCCCATGGAACTGAGTCCGCCAACCCTGGATGACTCCGTAAGCGATCTGGATCGGCTCAAGCGCGGCCTCCGGAAAAAGGGCGTGGATACCAGCCGGCTCAACATCGGCCTGAAGGTCATGCGGGAGCTGGCAGCCAGAATGCGCGATCAGAACTGGCGTGTAACCGTCTCCATTATCCACAAGGCCTGCTCCAGCGAGGTGGTTGCAGTGGAGCCCGGCGATACAAGCAGCTCTTCCCTGGGCCTGGCTATAGATATCGGAACCACCACCATCGTGGTCTATCTGGCCGATCTCTCGGACGGTCGGATTCTTGGCGCCACTTCCGGTCACAACCGCCAGTCCGCCTGCGGTGACGATGTGATCAACCGGATCGTGTGCGCGGAGAAAAACGGGGTGAAAAAGCTCAGTACGCTTGCCCTCTCCACTATTAATACCCTGATAGAGGAGGCCGTAAAGGGATCCGGCGTTGATTTCCGCGATATCGATAACGTCGTAATCTCCGGCAATACCACCATGACGCATCTGCTGCTCAAAATCGAGCCCCGCTATATCCGCAGGGAACCCTACGTGCCATCGATTTCCGAGTTCCCCATTCTCAAGGGCGGCAATATCGGCCTGAAAGCCAACCCGGAGGCTGCCGTTTTCGTGATGCCGGGCCCCGCCAGCTATGTGGGGGGAGATATTGTCTCCGGCGTGCTCTATTCAAAGCTCCATCAGGAGGAGCCGTTGACCCTTTTTATTGACGTGGGGACCAACGGTGAGATTGTACTGGGCAACAGGGACTGGCTTATATGTGCCTCCTGTTCGGCCGGACCGGCGTTTGAGGGAGGTGGCATCCGCTGGGGCATGCGGGCAGAGGAAGGCGCCATTGAGAGCGTTGCGATTGACCGCCGGAGCCGGGATGCTGCTGTCAGGACCGTGGGGGATTATCCGCCGCGCGGTATCTGCGGCTCCGGCATGATCGAGCTTCTCTCGGAGTTGATGCTCGCCGGCATTATTGACCAGCGGGGCAAGTTCGTCCTTGATAGGGATCATCCGCGAATGAGCACCGTCGGCGACGAGCCGGCGTATGTGCTTGCATATGCAAATGAAACCCCGATGGATGAGGATGTGGTCTTTACGGAGTCCGATATTGACAATCTGCTTCGCAGTAAAGGGGCGGTTTATGCCGGTTTCACGGTGCTTTTAAATCAGGTGGGGCTTGACTTTGCCATGGTTGAGCGGGTCTATATCACCGGCGGCTTCGGTCAATACCTGGATATCGAAAAATCCGTATCCATCGGCCTGCTGCCGGATATTGACCGCAACAAGTTCCAGTATTTCGGAAACAGCAGCATTGCCGGTGCGTATATGGCACTGCTCTCCGGCGCCCACCGCGACAGCGCCAAGGTGATCTGCAATGCTTTGACCTATCTGGATTTTTCAACCAATATGCAGTTCATGGATGAGTTTACATCCGCGCTGTTTCTGCCCCATACCAACATGGAACAGTTTCCCACAATCATGGAACAGATCCGTAACACTGCCAACTGATCCGGGGCAGGGAAAGGAATAGAAATGCCGGAACCAACGTTTTCTGATATTGCCATCGTCTCCTGCGGCACACTCAGCCTGGAGTTGAACCATCTGAAAAAAGAAGGTTTTCTGGATGCCAAACGCCTGTTTTTCACAACCCCGGGGCTCCATGAAACCCCGAAGGAACTGGAGCGGCAGCTGGTGGAGCGAATCCAGAAGGCCAGGGAAAAAGCCGACCGCATTCTGGTGGTCTATGGGGGCAAGTTCTGCTACGTGAATGCAAGCGAGCCGACCCGGACCATTGATACCATCATAGCCGAGCAGGGCGGCACCATTTCCCGGATCAATGCCACGCACTGCATGGATATGCTTGCGAGCGAGTCTGAACGCGAGGAACTGGCAGCCGGGGAGAAGGTCCTGTTCCTGACGCCCGGATGGGTAAAATTCCGGGAATATGTCTACAAGGGCTGGGACAAGGGCCTGGCCAATGAGAACTTCCCCAAGCATACCGGCGGGGCCATGGTACTCGACGGCATTGGATACATGGATGCGTTCATGGCGGAAAAGCCCGAGGAACTGCTGGAATATTCCGACTGGATGGGCATACCCATTCAGCCGTGCCCCATTACCCTTGATCGGTTCAAATCTTTGCTTGCCGAGCAGGCCGCCAAACTGGCCGCATAGAAAGCAGCTGATTCCTCTGCTGCGGCACTTTTGCAGAAAG